>CAZMVD010000007.1:0-70286 GCA_964569425.1 uncultured Phycisphaeraceae bacterium | reverse complement strand
AGTGCTCTCGCCCTCCCTCAGCCGCAGGAAGCACCGGCTTCCCCACTGATGAACCTGCGCTTCCACCGGCCTCCCCGCCCTCCGCATTCCGCATTCCGCATTCCGCATTCACCATTCCGAATTCACCATTCCGCCTTCCGCGCCCACTTCGTGCCTACGTGGCTTCGTGGCTTCGTGCCTGCTCCCATTCGCCAATCTTCATCGCATTCCCCCTGCGTCTTTCACCCTCCGCGCCCCCCGATTACACTCCGTTCCATGTCGCCCGAACTCACCGCCGCTGCCCCGCCGTTGCCTTTCCTTACCGCCGATCAGCCCGGCATCGGCGGGCGCATCAAACGCTTCAACGAGGATTTTCTCGTCGAGGAGCTGCCGCTCTACCCCGCCGGCGGCATCGGCACCCACACCTACCTGACCATCGAAAAACAGGGGATGACCACCCTCGCCGCCGTCGGCCAACTCGCCCGCGCCCTCGGCCGGCCCCCGCGCGACATCGGCTACGCCGGCCTCAAGGACGCCCACGGCATCACCCGCCAGACGCTGAGTGTCGAACACGTGACACCGGAACGCATTGCCGCCTTGTCATTGCCGCGCATGCGCATCCTCTCCGTCAACCACCACACCAACAAGATCAAGCTCGGCCACCTCCGCGGCAACCGCTTTCACCTCCGCATCCGCGATGTCGCCGCCGATGCCCGAACCGTGCAGCGCGCCCGGAAAATCGTCGAAATCCTCCAGCGCCGCGGTGTCCCCAACTATTTCGGCCCCCAGCGCTTCGGCGCGCGCGGCGACAACGCCGCCGTCGGCCGCGCCATCCTCCACGACGATTTCGTCGAAGCCGTCGCCCTGCTTCTCGGCCGCCCCGGCCCCTACGACCACGGCCCGGTCCGCCACGCCCGCGAACTCTTCGATCAGGGAGACCTCGCCGCCGACGCCAACGCCTGCCCGCCCCACTTCCGCGAGCAGAAGCGCGTGAGCCACGCCGTGATCACATCGAACGGAGACGCGCAGCGCGCCTGGCACGCCGTCGACCACACGCTTCGCAAACTCTATTACTCCGCCCTGCAGAGCGAACTGTTCAACCGCGTCGTCGCCCTGCGCATCGACACCATCGATCAGATCCTGGTCGGCGATCTCGCCTGCAAGCACGCCAACGGCGCCTGCTTTCGCGTCGAAGACGCCGCCGCAGAGCAACCCCGTTGCACCGCCCTGGAAATCTCCGCCACCGGCCCGCTCTTCGGCCGCCGCATGACCGAAGCGCAGGGCGAACCCGGCCGCTGGGAGGAGCAGGTCCTGGTCGAAGCGGGCCTCACCCGCGACCGCTTCGTCAGCCGCGACGGCACCCGCTTCGAAGGCGGCCGCCGCCCCATACGCATTCCCCTGGGCGCGGCACAAGTGGAAAGCGGCGAAGACGAAAACGGCCCCTACCTCTCACTCGCATTCGAACTCCCTGCCGGCGCCTACGCCACCAACGTGACCCGTGAGGTGTGCAAGTCCGATGACTGAATCGCCAATGCTTTTCCAACGTCGCCGGCTCCCACGGCGAGAATTCGGGCGGAGGGCTCTCCTGCTCCTCGCAGTTACCCTTGCCCCCGCTTGCACCCCCGCGCCCCCTGGCAACGGCTCCGCAGCAAACGAAAACAGCTTCAACCTCAATGACAACCAGATCCCCGACAACACCGCCGCCGACAACGACGACAACAACGCGGACGCCGGCGATGAACCGGTCGAAATCTTCTTCTTCACCACCCTCACCGGCGGACAGGTCGTCCCCTCCGTCACGACCACCGCGCGCGGCGAAGGCGACTTCACGCTGAATGCCGAACGCTCCGCGCTCCAGTTCGATGTTCGGGCCACCGGGTTCGCCACCGCGCCGAACGCCGCAGGGTTCTATCGCGGCATCGTCGGACAAACCGGTTTGCTCATCTTCGATTTGACCGGCCGTCTCGTCGTCGCCAATGGCACCGTCACGCTTACGGGCGACTGGCCCGTCACCGCCGACGACGTCGACAACCTGCTCGCCGGCAACATCTACGTCAGCATCGCCTCTGCGGCGCGCCCCGCCGGCGAAATCCGCGGTCAGGTGCTCCCGCAACGATAAGATCGAATTCGGAATTTTCCCCCCATGCCCGCGTTACACGTTGACCAGTTGCAACTCAGTCCCCGCCGCCTGGCCCGTTTGCGATTCTGGTCCATGCGCGAATGGTGCTTCCTGCGCACCGTCGCGCGCCATCTCCGCTGGCGCCTGCTGATCGTGTTTACCGTCCTCATGGGCGGCGGGCTGCTCTTTCAGAAATACGAGCCCGAGAAGAACCTCTCCCTTTTCGAAGCCACCTACTACACCTGGTCGCTCGTCTTCGGCGAACCGCCCGAGGCATTCCCCCAGGCCACCGTCCTGCGTATCCTGTTCTTCCTCGTTCCCGTCCTCGGGCTGACCGTCATCATCGAAGCGCTCGTGGACCTGGCGCTGCTGGTGCGGGATCGTCAACGCTGCGAACGGAGCTGGTGCATCACCATGGCCACGTCAATGAAGGACCACATCGTCCTGGTCGGCTTCGGCCGCCTCGGCTTTCGCGCCTTCCGGCTTCTCCGTCGACTCGGCGAACCGGTCGTGGTCATCGAGCGCGACGCCGGCAACCGCTTCCTCGAGGAAATCCGCCGCGACGGATCGCCCCTGCTTCTCGGCGACGCGCGGGACGACACCGTCCTCCAGCAGTCCGGCGTGCAGCGCGCCCGCAGCATCGTCCTCGCCACCAACGACGACCTCGCCAACCTTGAAATCGCCCTCGACGCCCGCCGCATGAACCCCGACGTCCGCGTCGTCCTGCGCATGTTCGACCAGAACATGGCCGACAAAATCCGCGACGGCTTCAGCATTCATCACGCCATGTCCCAGTCCGCCCTCGCCGCTCCTGCCTTCGCCATGTCCGCCCTGGATTCGTCCATCGTCAACAGCTTCGTGGTGGGAAACCAACTGGTCGTCTTGCAAAGCTGGTCCGTGAATGCCGGTGGACCTCTCGCCGGCAAGACCGTCGCCCAGGTCATGGAGCAATGGAAGTGCACCGTCGCGCAGATTCACACCAGCGGCGCCGCGCCGCGCCTTTTCCCCCCGCCAGATACCGCCATCCAGCCGGGCGATGAACTTCTCATCCAAGGCCCCTACGAATCACTCGCTGCGCTGCGCAAGTCGCTCAAGCATTAACATCCGATCTGCACGCTGCCGCGATCGCCGCCAGCCGATCCGCCACCAGGCGTGTGCCCCCCTGATGCCGCCGCACAATCTCCAGCGCCCGTTCCCCCAACTGGTCCGCCAGGTGCGGCCGCGCCAGCAAGCGCCCCACCACAAACGGCAGCTCCGCCGCGCCGTCCACCAGTCGAATCGCCTTCGCCGTCTCCAGCGCCGCCACCGGCACTGCGAAGTTCTCCGTGTGCGGCCCCATCACCATCGCCCGCCCCAGCGCCGCCACCTCCATCGGGTCCGACCCCCCCAGCGGAACCAACGACCGCCCCACGAACACCACGTCCGCCAGCGCATAGAACTTGCGCAATTCTCCCATGGTGTCTCCCAACACCACCTCTCCGTTGCTGATGGCTCCCCCCGCCGTGCCATCCGGTCGTTCGCTCCGACGGACCAACCCAAAGCCCGCCCGCGTGATCATTTGCGCAACCTCATCAAACCGTTCCGGCTTCCGCGGCACCAGCACCAGCAAGGGCGGCGGAACCACATCCCGCTGCTCCCCGCTGTCGCTGCCGCGCGTCAGTTCCGACCAGTTGTTCAAGACCCTGCGGTACGCTTCCAGCAGCAGCGGCTCCTCGTCGTGCCCCGTGCTCCCGCACACCCACACCGACACCTCCGCATCGATCCCCAGCGCCTCGGCCAGCGGTTCCGCCCCCGGGCAGCCGTCCTCCATCACCGCCGTATCCCATTTCAGCGAAGGCACCACCTCGATGCGCTCTTGCGGCACACCCAGGGCCGCGAATCGCTCCGCAATCGCCGCATCCTGCGCCCCCACCCACGTCAACCGCGCAAACATCCCCCGCGCCGCCGGGCCCAGCCACGCCAGCCGCCGCGCGCTCCGTTCCGTCAGCCGACCGTTCACCACCATCACCGGAATCCGCCGCCGCGCCGCCCGGTGCACCAGGTTGAACCACACCTCCTGTTCCATCAGCACGATCAGGCTCGGCCGCACCCGCCGCAGCACCCGCGACACCACCACGCTGAAGTCGAGCGGAAAGCGAAACACGTTCTCCGCCCCGTAGAGCGCTACCGCCCGCGCGTACCCCGTGTCCGTCGTCGTGGAAAACACGATGTCCCATTCGGGCAGCCGGGCGCGCAGCTCCGCCACCAGCCTGGTCGTCGAGTTCATCTCCCCCAGCGATACCGCGTGAATCCAGATGCGCCGTCGCGCCGCATCGTAACGGCGCACCCGCCCGAAACGCTCCCCCCAACTGCCGCGATGTTTACCAAACCGCAGCCGTTGATAGAGCGCCACGGGCAGATACAACAGGCCCGCCAGCAGATAGAGAAAGTCGGCCATCCAGCGCATGGGGCGCGGATGGTAGTCGCCTCTAATCCCACCAGCAACCACGCCCGCACATTGCCGCCACCAGGAAAGCTCCCCCGCGCATCAGAACTTGACATTCTCATCCGCGACGACGAAAAACAAGAGACGATCTAACGTGTACCGATCCGCCGCAGCCGCATTCGGGCCGCATTCGGCCAACGCGAAAGGTAACCTGCCATGCCCAACGCCCAGTCCATTCTCGAACGCAAAGGCACCGACGTCGCCACCATCGACCGGAGCCGCACCGTCCTCGACGCCGCCAAGATCATGAACGAGCGCCGCATCGGCGCCCTCGTCGTCACCAGCGGTGCGAACGTCGTCGGCATCTTCACCGAACGTGACATCCTCTGCCGCATCGTCGCCGCCGGCAAAGACGCCGCCGCCACCCCCGTCGGCGACGTCATGACCTCCCCCATGGCCTGCTGCCGACGAAACACCCGACTCGCCGAATGCAAGTCCGTCATGACCTCCAAGCGCATCCGCCACCTGCCCGTGGTCGAGGACGGTCACCTCTACGGCCTCATCTCCATCGGAGACATTCTCGCCAGCGAAACCTCCGACCAGCAGGCCACCATCGAATACCTGCATCAGTACATGTTCGGCCGCGCCTGACCGCGCCCACCCCGTCGGGCGTTTTGAATCGGGAGATATCAAAGTGCTCATCGGCGTCCTCGCGGACACTCACGACCGCCTCCCCCTGATCGACGCCGCGCTCGAGCTGTTCGACCGCCGCCACGTCAAGGCCGTCATCCACGCCGGCGATTTCGTCGCCCCCTTCGCCGTCCGCCGCCTGCTCCGCTACCCCGGCCCCCTTTATGCCACCTATGGCAACAACGACGGCGAACGTGCCGGCCTCAAGACCCTCCTCCCCCAGCTCCAGGACGGCCCGCTATTTGTCTCCCTCGCCGCCCGGTCCATCCTCGTCCACCACTTCATCGACTGGTGCACCGCCGACAATGTCGCCCGCGCCGACATCATCATCACCGGCCACACTCACCAGGCCGGCCTCGAAACCCGCGACGGCAAACTTTTCCTCAACCCCGGCGAATGCTGCGGCTGGGTCTCCGGCCGCTGCACCGCCGCCCTCATCGACCTCAACACCCTCACCGCCGAAATCCTCGACCTGCCCCACGAACACTGACCCTCCTTGGCGGCGTACTCGTTTCGCCGCCATCGTTTTTTCACTCGCCATTCCTGAATCGCCACTCGACATTCGCCGCCCCCCTTCAAATACTCCCCTCCCACCGGTATTATCCCCCCGTCAGCGCGGTATCCTGCGGCTGGGCCGCGGGCATGACGATATCCCGGGCAGCCCCATGCACCAGCACATGATCGCATCAAGACTATTCCGCCGGCTCGCCTTGCCCGCCTGCCTGCTCTGCGCCCTCGCCGCCTCCGGCTGCGTCCGCCGCACGTTGACCATCACCACTGAGCCGCCTCACGCCCTCGTCTTCCTCAACGACCAGGAAGTCGGCCGCAGCGAAGTGACCGTCGATTTCCTCTGGTACGGCGATTACGACGTCGTCATTCGTCACGAAGACTACGAAACCCTCAAGACCAACTGGCAGATCAAGGCCCCATGGTACCAGGTCATCCCCTTCGATTTCTTCGCGGAAGTCCTCTGGCCCGGCAAAATCCACGACGTGCACGCCCGCCATTTCGTCCTCCAGCCCCGCAAGCTCCCCGAACAGCAGGAACTGCTCGACCGTGCCATCGAAACCCGCACCCAGGCGGAAGCGCAACCTGAGCCCGACCCGAAATAGCCCCGCACCGGCCGTCAGTCGCCCGGTGCCGTCAACGCCCCTGGTTTCATGGCGAACGATGCCCGCCGGTGCCGCGGGTTCTTGATTACCGTGCCGGCGTGATCGAACTGTCTGCGGAACGTGCGCTGGCACATTCCTCATTCAGCAAACGGCCCTTGCGGCCGCGTCAGACGTGGATCTTCTCGACCTTGAGTTGCAGGTATTGTTGCCGGTGGCCCTGCTTGCGCGAATAGTTCTTCCGCCGCCGGAACTTGCGAATGACGATCTTGTCACCCTTCAGCTCCTGCACCACCGTGGTGGTGACTTTGGCGCCTTCGACGATCGGCGTGCCGATCTTCGGGCCGCCCTCCACGTTGCCGACCATCAGGATGCGGTCGAAATCGAGGCTGGTGGCGCCCTCCGGCAGGTCCCGCCGCTGCACCTCGAACACCAGACCTTCTTCGACCTTGTACTGGTTTCCGCCGTCACTGATGATCGCAAACATTCAAGCTCTCCCATGGGGCTTGGCCCCGGCAAACGAGCCGCGTATCTGAACCGAATCCCGGGAAATTGTCAACCCGCCTTGCCGGTTTGAATAACCTGCGCCGAATGCCTTGCGAAACCACCCCGGCCCCGGCAAACTGCCACGCCAACGGATCGGTTCCCCCCACCTGTAGACGCACAGGAGTTTCGCATGCACGAACCCTCCGCAGTCCCGCCCGCCCCCGCCCCCCACAAGCCCTACGTCCCCGCCGCGACCATCATGCCCGAGTTCGGCTGGGCGCCTATCGTCGTCGGCGCGCTGCTGGGCATCGTCTTCGGCGCATCGTCCACCTACCTCGTCCTCCAGGTCGGCATGACCGTTTCGGCCTCGATCCCCATCGCCGTGCTCTCCATCACCCTGTTCCGCGCCTTCACGCCGCTCTTCGGACGCAACGCCACCATCCTCGAAAACAACATGGTCCAGACCACCGGCTCCGCCGGCGAATCCATCGCCTTCGGCGTCGGTGTCACCATGCCGGCACTGCTCATCCTCGGCTACAACATCGAACTTTCGCGTGTCATGCTCGTCGCCACCCTCGGCGGGCTGCTCGGCGTGCTCATGATGATCCCCCTCCGCCGCGTGTTCATCGTGCAACAGCACGGACGTCTGATGTATCCCGAGGGTCTCGCCTGCGCCGAGGTGCTCATCGTCGGCGAAAAGGGCGGTGCCTCCGCCAAGACCGTCTTTGCCGGCTTCGGGCTGGGGTTCTTCTACCTGTTGTTGGAAAAAGCGCTGCGCCTGTGGCCGTCGATTCCGAGCCGCCTGCTCAAGTTCGGCGGGTTCGAGTTCAAGGGCGCCGCGGTGGCGCTCGAAGCCTCGCCCGCGCTGCTCGGCGTCGGCTACGTCATCGGCCCGCGCATCGCCTGCATCATGGTCGGCGGCGGCGTGCTTGCTTCGCTGGTCCTCATTCCCATGATCGTCTATTTCGGCGAAGCGCTTCCCGAAGCCGTGTTCCCCGCCGTCAAACCCATCCGTGAGATGACCCTGGACGAAATCTGGCACGACTACGTCCTCTTCATCGGCGCCGGCGCCGTCGCCGCCGGCGGCATCATCAGCATGGTCCGCTCCCTGCCGATGATCTTCGGCTCGATCGGCTCGGGCCTGCGCGACATCGCCGCGCGCAAGGCGGGCGCCCTGGCCGCCACCGCCTCCCGCTTCGAACGCGATCTCTCGATGCGCATCGTCCTCTTCGGCTCCCTCGGCCTGATTCTGGCCATCTCCCTGGCGCCCATGCTCAACATGAACCCCGTCGGCGCCGGGTTGATCGTGCTCTTCGGGTTTCTCTTTGTCACCGTCTCCGCGCGGCTCACCGGCGAGATCGGCTCCTCCTCCAACCCCATCTCCGGCATGACCGTCGCCACGCTGCTGCTCACCTGCCTGATTTTCGTGCTGCTCGGCTGGACCGGCGAAGGCTATCGACTCACCGCGCTGACCATTGCCGCCATTGTGTGCATCGCCTCTTCCAGCGGCGGCGCCGTGGCCCAATCCCTCAAGACCGGCTACCTCGTCGGCGCCACGCCGCGCTCGCAGCAGATCGGCCTGCTCGTCGGCGCCCTCACCTCGGCCATGGTCATCGGCGTCACGCTGCTGCTGCTCAACAACTCCGCGACCGTCTATTCCAAAAAGGACCTGCCCGCCGTCACCATCGACGCCACGCTCCTCAAGGATCCCGAGCGCGTCGGCGGGACTTACGCCGAGGAAGACCCCGCGGCGTACCGCGTCTTACAGGCCCGTGCCGGCCAGATCCCCGGCGTCCCCGCCGGCAAGTACCTCGTCGATGACGCCGGTGAAATCCGCTACCTCGTCGATCCCGGCATCAACGGCCGACTCAGGCAGCGCGACGACGGCAGCGCCGTCTAAAAGTTCAGCGCCCCCAAGGCCGCGCTCATGGCCTTCATCGTCGACGGCATCCTCACCCAGAAACTTCCCTGGGGCCTGGTGCTGCTCGGCGTGGCCATTGCCGTGGTGCTCGAACTGGCCGGCGTGCCCTCCCTGCCCTTCGCTGTCGGCGTGTACCTGCCCCTTTCGTCGTCCACCCCGATTTTCTGCGGCGGCATGATCCGCTGGCTCGCCGATCGCTGGAGCCGGCGCGGCGCCGCCGAGGGCGACATGAGTTCCGGCGTGCTGCTTTCTTCCGGCTACATCGCCGGTGGCACCATCGCGGGCATCATCGTCGCGCTGATCGGCCTGCGCCCCGACTGGGTCAAGCACCTCAACGTCGGCCCGCAATGGCTGGGCGGGTGGGCCGCGTCCGACGGCTTCGCCATGTTGACTTTCACGGGGCTCGCCGTGGTGCTGCTGCTGGTCGGCGCCGACCGACTCCTGGGCGAGCGAAGATCCGCTACCCGCAACGAGTAGTTTCCCGCCGGGCATATCCGCCGGAACCTGCCTGCAAACAGGACCAGGCAGACCGTACGAACGCTCCCGGGAGTTTAACCTGAAACGCCGCAAGACGAGGTACCGGGACCAAGGGCTCCGACACTCGCACAGGCTGAGTTCCAAAGGCGAACAGGTCATGGTCGCTACGAATCACAATGGCGGGCCGAGCATGCCCCGCGGATTGGCCCCAGGTCGCACTACCAACTGATATCGGCATACGCAGATTTCACCTTGTCGGCCGGTCACGATAGGATTCGCAACCGTCGAACGGTCGGAGTGGATGGTGCATGGATCGATCTCCCTATAGTCGGTTTCGCGGACAGCGCCTCTCCCTGAGCGATTACCTGGCGATCGACCGTACGGTGATGGCCAATGAACGTACGTTGCTCGCGTACGGGCGGACGGCGCTGGCACTCGCCGTGGTCGGCGGATCGCTGGTGAAGTTCTTCGAATCGTTGTCGATTCGGGGGGCAGGCGTGGCGTTCGTGCTGGGCGGTGCCGTGATTGCACTCCGCGGCTGGCAACGGTATTTCCGCACCAAGCGACTGTTGGCAACGGCATTAACCCACGAGACGGGCGGGCCCGGGCATCCACTGGCCGACGAAGTCAATGTGACGGAAAAGGCGGCCAGCAAAGAAGTATCAAAGGGAGCCCTGCAATCCAAGTAATCAGCGAAACCGGCAAACCCAATCGAAAGTAGTCACTGAAGTGATATCCTCCGGGCCCCATGACCAGCGTGTTCGACTGGTGCCCGATGGGTGTCAAGAACGCGGAGGACGCGCCAAACGCCACGGCCATCAGAAAAGGGTCGGCGGAGGCGGACATCGCCGTCGCGACGCCCATGGCGATCGGCGCCATGAGCACAGCGGCCGCGGCGTTATTGATCACATTGGACAACAGCGACGTCACGACCAGCAGCGCGCCGATACCGAAAGAAATAGGAGGATCGCCGGCCAACCGGTGCAGACCGCCGGCCACCAACTGTGCGCCGCCGGTCGATTCCATCGCCTCTCCCACAGGAATCATCGCCCCCAGCAGCACGATCACCGACCAATCCACAGACTGGTAGGCTTCCCGAAGGGTCAGCAACTTGAACAACACCATCGCCGTCGCACACAGGGCGAGGGCGATCTGCACCGACAACCAGCCGGCCGTGGTGAACGCCAACGCGACGGCAAACAGCCCGAGCGCCAGCCACACGCGCGGCCGCCGCCCGATCTGGAGCCCACGCACCGCCAACGGCAACAACCCGAGATCGGCAACCGCCTGACCGAGCGCCTGACTGTCGCCCTGAAGCAAGAGGATATCACCGGCACGGAAGCTGACGTCGCGGAGCCGCTGTTTGAGCCGCTGGCCCTGGCGCGCAACGCCCAGCAGGTTCACACCGAAGCGGCGGCGCAGGTTGAGTCGTCCGGCGCTGCGCCGTTCCGCAAGCGACTCGGGCTTGACAATCGCCTCCATCACTTCGACAGCATCGGACTTGAGCAATTCCTGGCGGAGTTCGTCGTCGCCGACCAGTTCGAGTTCCATTTCGTCGGCCAGAGACTTGATCGATTCGGCGTCCCCTTCGACGAGGATGATGTCACCGGTGGTCAGGTGCTGGTTCGAGTGGGGCATCGAAATCCGCCGCTTGCCCCGAGCGAGACCGATGATGGCGCAGTCGGCGTCGACCGCCTGCCCCACTTGACGAATCGTCAATTCCGCGGCCTTGGACTTGTCAGCGACGCGCAGTTCGGCGGTGTACTTGTCGATTTCGAAGAGAGCCTCGACGGAACTGCCGCCCTGCCGCAGGGGTATGAGGCGCCATCCGATCAGCCCGATGAACAAGACGCCGACAAGCGCTGCGCCCGCGCCGACCCAGGCGAAGTCGAACATCCCGAACGGAGCGTGACCCGCGTCAGCGCGAACGGCGGCGATGATGATGTTCGGTGGCGTGCCGATCAGCGTGGTCAGCCCGCCAAGCAAAGACCCGAAGGCCAACGGCATGAGCAGGTAGGAGGGGGATCTACCCGCACTGCGGGCCATGTGGATGGCCACCGGCATCAGGATCGCCAGCGCGCCGACGTTGTTCATAAAGCCGGAGCAAAGCGCAACCAGCGCGGTCAGCACGACGACCTGCACCATCTCGCGTTTGCCAATGCGAGCCAGCACGTTGCCCAGAACGTCTACCACGCCCGCGGTACGCATGCCGGCGGATATGACAAGCACTGCGGCCACAGTAACCACCGCGGGGTGCCCGAAGCCCAGAAAGGCCCGATCCGCGGGCACAATGCCGGCCACGCACAAGGTCAGCAGCGCCATCAACGCAACCAGGTCATAGCGCCACCTGCCGTGTGCGAAGAACAGCAGTGCCAGCACGAGTGTGCCGAAGACGATCGCCTGCGGGCTGGTCATGCTGCATTCCTGGCCTTCCCGGGACCCGTTACCACGCCTGGGGCGTCAATGTACGCACATCGGACCGCAGATCAAAGGGCGCCAGGGTTCAAGTCAGGTGACGGCCGCCGTCAATACGGAGTACTTCACCGGTGATGTAGTCGCCGTGCTCGACCAGGTAGCGCACCGCGCGGGCGATGTGCTCGGGGGATCCTTCGCGCCCCAACGGCACACGTCCGGTGAGTTCCGCACGCAGCGCGCGAGAGTAGCTCTCCGGAAACACCGCGATGCCCGGTGCCACAGCGTTGACATTGATCTTCGGGGCCAGCGCCCGCGCCAGTGCGGCCGTGAGCGCGTCGAGCCCGGCCTTGGAAACGCAATAGGCAATATGCTGCGGCCAGGGGCGCTGCGCACTGATGTCAGAGATGTTGACAATGCGCCCTGCGCCGCGTGCCCCAAGATGCGGTGCCGCATGATGGCACAGCGCAGCGGCGGCCGTCAAATTGACACGCAACATGCGTTCCCAGCGTTCTACGTCGAAATCGCCGATCGTGTCCGCGCCGCCGCAGAGAAACTCGGAAGCATTGTTGACCAGGATATCCAGCCGTCCGAACGCGGCAACGGCGCGCTCGATCAGGCCGGGCCACAGTTCGGCGTCGGCAAGGTCGGCCGCCAGCGCCGTGGAACGGCGACCCAGCGCCATAATCTCCGAAACAACCGTGTCCGCTTCCGCACCCGATCGGCGATAGTGCACCACGACGTCACAACCGCCGCGGCCCAATTCCAGCGCAATCGCCCGGCCCACACGCCGCGCGCTACCGGTCACCAGCGCTGTGGTGCCCTCAAGGTTCATCGTCATCCGATGCATCGGGAATCGGCGGGACGCGATGTCTCGACCACACGTCGTCGTACGTCGTGGGAGCGGCCCGGGCGCGCTCCGCCGCGGCGCGGAACCGCCGCCCGGCGCGCCGCACCGCGTAGCTGCCGGCCAGCACCGCCACCGTCAGCACCAGCACCACCATCAACAACAGGCGCATCCCGCCGGCCGCCTTAAGCTGCTGTTCCGTCGGATCCATCGGTTCTGGTGCTACGACCGTGGCCACCGCCCGCTCTTGCGCGGAAAGACGATAAACCCAGCTACCCCACGCCCAGAGCACCATCACCAACCCCAACACCAGCAGCGCGATGCCGATGCGCGTGCGGTTCTGTTCGGCGGTCGGCGGCGCCGGCACTTCCGAGTTCTTGGATTGATCACCAACCACAGGCATGGCGTGGATCCGTCGTATCTGCCGCACGCAGCTTTTCCCACAGTTCCCGCTGCTCCGCTGTCAACGTCCGAGGCGGAACGATGCGAATCACCACCAGTTGATCGCCCCGCTCCCCCGCGCCGCGCGAAACCCCCTTGCCTTTCAAACGCAACTTCGTTTCGCTCGGCGTGCCCGGCGGAAGCGTCACCACCGTAGGGCCGTCCAACGTGGGAACTTCAATCCTGGCGCCCAGCGCGGCCTCGACCACGCTGACCGGCACGTCGAGGTAGATGTCCGCCCCCTGCCGCCGAAAGTACGAATGCGGCCGAATACGACAAACCAGGTATAGATCGCCCGCTTCGCCACCGCCGGCGCCCGCGTGCGCCTTGCCCTTGAGACGGATTCGCTGACCATCCTCTACGCCCGCGGGAATCTTCACATCCAAGGTTTCCGTTCGGCCGTTGCCGCTGCTGTGCAGGCGCACCGTGACCACGGCGCCGTGCACCGCCTGGTCGAACGTAAGCTCGACCGGTCGCTCTTCGTCGCGACCGCGTTGCGGCGGGGCGGCCCGTGACCCCGCCCGGCCGGAGCGCGATCTCCGCTGGGACCCGCCGAAAAACTGCTCAAAAATGCTCGGCCGTTCGCCGCCGCCGCTGCCGAAGGCGGAAAGCAGCTCCTCCAGCTCTTCGGCGTTGATCGTGGAGCCTCCGCCCCACTGGTAGACACGCTGCCCCTGCGGGCCGCTGCGCCACTCACCCACACCGGCGGCGCCGAAGTGGTCATACTCCTGCCGCTTTTTCGCGTCGCTGAGCGTGGCATAGGCCTGCTGGACTTCCTTGAACTTCGCCTCGGCGGTGGAGTCCTCCGGATTGCGGTCGGGGTGGTACTGCTTGGCGAGCGCGCGATAGGCGCGTTTGATCTCGTCGGGCGTGGCTTCGCGCTTCACGCCCAGAATCTCGTAGTAGTCGCGTGTACGGGTCATGGATGGCTTGTGGTATCCCTGGCGGCCGGCTGGAGAACGACGCTGCGAACTACCCGCTTCGCCACCGGCGTTCTTACCGTAGCCCGTGAAACAGTATAGTTCTCGCCCGGCGCCATGGAAAGAAAGGGTCTGCGGCAGGGTCTGACCGAGATTGGCTTATTCCGCGCCGCGCAAGCTCCAGAGCACGGCGCCGCGGCTCCTGGCTCCGGCGCGCAGAACGGAAAGCAAGACCAGATTGCTCGGACGTGACACGGAGTCACCCGACTGGTTTCCGCCGCCCCCGATCAACCGCTTCCTGGATCCCTCCGGAATCACGGACACGGCGGACACGCCGTCGGGTCGGTGGTGAAGGGATACGCCTCGCCCTGGAATGCCTTCAAGAGCAGAAAAACATCCGCGATGCCGACAAGGCGGTTGAGACAAGGATCGGTGGTGCTCACGGCCTGGACGTCGCACACCGTCAGGTGCGGTGCCGAGGGCAGGTTCTGAAACTTCTGGAGAGCAGCTAAGTAGTCATTGACGCCTACAATGCCATTCGGCGGCGTCCATTCGGTGCCCGTAAAAACGCCGACAGTATCTCCCCAGGGCTTGGCGCCGAAGGGCAAATCAATCGTCGAAACCAGCAGCGGTGGCGAAAAGCCCGTGCCTTCGCTGGCGCGGATTTCGTATTGCGCTACGGGCACGATCTCGCAATCGCCCAGATGAATCACCGGCTCGTTCCAGACCCGCAGCGCGGGCATGGTCGGCACCACCTTGGCGATGCCGTTGCCGTCCGGATTGCCCACCCAGCCGATGACGCCGGGCGTGGGCGCGGTGAGCTTGGTCACCTGAAAGCGCACCGGCGCCGCGCCGTTATTGGGCGTAAACGAAATGTAGCGGTTCTTCTTGCGATCGTGCGGCACAGGAGCCGTCGCCGGCGGATTCGAACAAAACGCACCGGCGCAATCCGCGTCATCCAAATCGGTCCGCCCGTCGCAATCGTTGTCCAGCCCGTCGCAGCAGGTGGCGCCGGGAACCTCGGCCGCAGGGAAAGGATCAGCACAGGTGGTTAGCGGCCCCGCCCAGCCGCTGTTGGGCACGTTGGCACAATCGGCATCGGTCAGGCTCAAGCAGCTCAGGTTGGTGAGGCAGCACGCGCCCAGCGGCTGTGGGCAGGAGACCGAACCGCAATTCGTCCCGTCGCCCTGATACTGCCCGCCGCCGTTGACGCAGACGGTTTCGTCGTCTCCATCCGTACAGCTGCCGTCCGGCGCGCAACAGGCACCTGTACAGGCAGCCGTACCTTCGCAATCAGGATCGTCGCAGTCTGTCACGCCGTCGCAGTCGTTGTCCACACCGTCGCTGCACGAATTGCCTGCACCCTCATTGGCCAGACACGCTCCCCCCACGCCGAGGAACGTGCCGCCGCCGTCCTCGCAGATAAACTGTGACACCGTGTCGTCACAACCGCCGCCCATCAGGCAACAGGCCCCGGCCGAAGCGCAGAAGGCCCCCAACCCGGCGCAAGTGGTTCCCGGGCCCATCGCCGTACCACCGGCATTCGTGCAGTCCGTCGGCTCGACGTTCACGCATCCCGTGGGGTCGAAGCAGCATGCCTCGGGCGCCAGTACCATGGCGCCTGCATCGGGTACGCCTGCGCCGTGCCCAAACGCAGCGGGAGGGTCAACAAGGGGTGTGGCGCTCGTCCCTTCGGACCAGGCGGCAAGCACAATGGCTGAAAGCAATCCAATAAGCACTCTTCTTGATAGCGACGACGTGGTCATGGTCTTATCCTCCCATTTGGTGCGCCGTGCGGCGCAAGTGCGTACCAACAAGCATGGGTGAATCGATGCTTTAGTATACCCCATTCCAGGCCCCATAACAAGCAATTTTGATCCCCCGAAACGCGATATCCGATCAGTTTGCGCCGCCGGGGATGCCCCTTTCCACACGCGTGGGCTGCCCCCGCAGCGCCATCGGATCGATCCTGAAGGACGAATCACTGGTACACGCTGGATTCGTGCACCGGCCGGCGGGTAGACTGCCGGCATGATCAGCCAGGGGGAATCGCTTCCGGTAGATGAAGTGCGACAGGCCGCAGAGCGCCGCGAAGTGGTCGCGGCCATGCGCGAATTCTATGCCGACGCGGACCGGGCCATTGCCGGCCAGGCGGCCACCTGCTGGAACCGCGGTGCGTGCTGCCGCTTCGGCCAGTTCGGCCATCGGTTGTACGTCACTTCGCTGGAGGTGAGTTATTACCTGGCCACCGGAGATGGCCCCCCACCCGTGACCGAGGATGCGTGCCCCCATGCGTACGCGGGTCAGTGCCATGTGCGCGACCGGCGACCCCTGGGCTGCCGCGTGTTCTTCTGCGATCCCGCTGCCCAGGCGTGGCAGGGGCCATTCACCGAGGCGAGCCTGTCGCAACTGCGACGAATGCACGTCGAAATGGCGGTACCCTATGCGTATGCGGAGTGGCTGCTATGGCTGCGCGCCATACGCGGCGACCCGCGTGGCAGCATTTCGACACGTAATGATCCCAGTTACGAGGCCAGGTAACGCGCGGCGGAGGGGAGTATGGTGCACTCGATGGGGAGTCGGCCGCCCTGGTCGCCGTCAATCTCGACAAGCACCGATTCGGTCGACGTGATACGGATGTGCCGGCCCTGGCGGTAGATCACGCCCGGGTGCTCCACGTGTCGGCGGCGCAGGGCGCGGAAAGCATGTCCCAGCAATTGGGCGCGCGTCGCGCAGGGCATCACGCACAAATCCAGCAGGCCGTCGTCCGGGCGCGCGTGGGCCAGCATCCGCAGGCCGATGGAGTATTGCCCGATCACCCCCACCAGCGCCAGCCCCGGGCCCTCGAAAACCGTATCGCCGTCGGCCTCCACGCGCAAGAAGGGAAAACGGTGCGCCCAGAAGGTGCGCCACACCGGCCAGAAATAATCGCCGTGGGTGATGTGCCCGCGCCGCACCCGCGTCAGGCGATGAACACACTCCGCATCAAAGCCGACACCGGTGACCGCCAGGAAATGCCGCCCGTTGACCACGCCCACGTCCAGCGGGCGCGGGCGGCCGCGCAGCAGCGTGTGCGCCACGTCGTGCGGTTCCGTGGGCATGCGCAGCTCGCGCGCCAGCAGATTCTCGGTGCCGGTGCGCAGGATCACGAAGGGGAGCGGGCGCGCCATCAACCCGTTAATCACCTCGCAGACCGTACCATCGCCGCCCACCACGAGCACCGCCTGTGTGCCCGGAGCCAGGCCCGCGGCGCAGCCGGTCGCTTCGCCCGCGCCCTGCGTGACATGAATATCCAGTGACGTCCCGTTTCGTTGCAGGATGCGCCCAACTTCGCGGACCACCGGCAGCATGTTACGCCGCCCCGAGATCGGATTGACGATAGCCGCGACACGACCGTTCATGGGCCCATCGCCTCATGAGTGAATCGACGTGCGGCGCCAACCGGCACATGGCGTGGTTCATGAGTTTGGGTCGTACCGCTCACGCCACCAGCACGCCGCGCATCGTGGTGACCGTGCGCCCGCCGATGCGCACGCCGGCAGTTCCATCGGCACGCGGCTGGACCAGCGCCCAGATGAGCCCGGTCCGGCCGCCGGGCTTCGACTGCACGCATTGCAGGCCCGCCAGACCGTCGGTGAGCGGGACGTGGCCCTGCGCGACCAGGTACGCCGCCAGCGGACCGTGCACACTTCCGGTCACCGGGTCCTCGTCGATGCCCGCCCCGGGAGCAAAAAAACGCGATTGCAGGTGTACCGAAGGCGTGAGCGTGCACCGCGTGGCCAGGCTCAACCCGCGCGCGGCGCTCTCGGCCATCAAGGCGGCCAGTTGCTCAAAGCGCGGGTTGGCCGCGTTCACCAGAGATACGTCACGTACGAAAACCAGCACGTCGTCATCCTGCGTGCGCACCGGCGGCATGGCGTCGTCGATGGCATCGGGCGGCAATCGGAGCGCTTCGGCCAGCGCCGGCAGGTCCAGCGATAGCGGCGTCAGGCGCGGATCGATCAAGTCCAGCCAGATCACTACGCCGCGAGAATCCGAGGGAAGTCGCTCGACGAAGGCCCGCAGCACACCGGACCGCGTTTCGATGGCCAGTTGGACGCTCGCCGCTTTCGGGGAAAACGGCAGTCGCCCGGACTCAACCATGGCGTGCACACCGGCCAGCGTGGCATGCCCGCACATGCGCACCTCGACCGATGGCGAAAACCAGCGAAAGCGCACGCGGTGCTCAGCGCTCCCAGGATTGACCTCCACCGGCGGGAGCACAAAGGTCGTCTCGCTGAGGTTGAACTCCGCCGCAATGCGCTGCATGCCCTCATCGTTCAGCCCCTGCGTATCGAGGACCACCGCCGCGGGGTTGCCGCCGAACGGTTCACTGGTGAAGGCATCCACCACGTAATACGCGCGTTCCATCGTTTCATCGCCGTCAAAAACCTGGCACCGGCATCGATCCACTTCGCCTGCACGCCAGGTCCCGGGCCGGGCCCCGGCGTCTGGTTGTCACCAGTTCAAACGGGATCCCGCGGGCGGCGCCCGCAGCATCTCCCAAACAGGTACGCCAGGAAACTCGCCCCCAACCGGCCCCACACCCCCACCGACCGCGCCCGCCGGCGCGGCGGCTCGCCCGCGGGAAAAAGCTCACGCAGCTCGTCAAACACCGCCGCGCTGCGCGTGCCGAACACCATCTCGCACGACGTATTCACTTTCAGGCAGGAATAGCCCGCCGCCTCGGCCGCGGCCACGCTCTGCGGCACGCCGTCCACCCAGTAGTCGTGCCAGCACACGATCGTCCGCTCATGGATCAGCCGTTGCACGCCCTCGAAATCGCGCGTGACCTGCGGGTGCGAATGGTCCCCGTCGATGAACACCAGGTCATACGTTCCCTCACCCGCCGCCGCGCCCACGTCGCGCGGAGACCAGCCGACCTTGTTGGTCAGAAGCGTGGCATTCATGCGCTGCCGAAGCGACTCGGCCACACGATAGCACCGCTCACCATGGCCCTCGCTCTTGCTGTCCAGTGTAATGACCGCGTCACCGCCGCACCGTTCCATGACCTTGGCGATCACCACGCTGCTGACGCCGAATGCGTTGCCCACGATAAAACAGCGTCGCGGACGGAACTGCTCGATGATCCGGGCCAACGCCAGGCACTCGTCCTCGCCGATGCTGATCGGCACCAGCGTCCCGCGGAGCCGATAGTGCGGCCCACCGGGATGAACGAGCCCGCCGGACCACAGTCGGTCCACGCCCGCGACTTCGTCCACGGTGCGCACGACGCTGCGAATCAGCGCGACCGCCTCATCCGCACGATTGCGACTCTCGACCATGGCAGGCATCGTCACGGTCGGAGATTCTACCGGATTCGTTGGCAATGACAGCACTGCGGCCTCGAACGGGTACTTGTCCCGCGCGCCGCAAATGCTCCCCGGGACCAAGAGATGGGCGATTGCCACATGGCGAAAGTGCCTTGAGCCCGCGGAGACTCGGACCCGGCCAGGTCGTGTTTCCGCCGGTTCCCGAAACCACCCATAAAAAAGGGCGCCGGCTGACCGGCGCCCTCGTCGAAAGGTCCCCACAGGATATGGATGGTAAACAGGCTATTTGCCTCGCCGGCGAAACAGAACCAGGCCACCGGCGCCGACCAGAAACAGGGTCAGCGGTTCAGGTACGACCTGGCCGCGAATTTGCCCACCCGGAAAATCAAGCGTGTGCACGTTGAGGTATAAGTTCCCCGCGAACAAATCGGCGGCATTCTGCGTCGGATCGGAGTTGATCGCCCCCTGCGGGCCGCCAAAAAGAATGTCCGAGACCATCAACCGAATGCCAAGCCCGTCATTCACAAAGGTCCCGAAGTAGCCGACGTCGACGACGATCGGTCCGTTCACACCCGGAGGCGCCCGGTGAAAGTGCACCGGCGTGCCGTTGGCGCCCGCGGCCGCCAGGTTCGACAGCGGAATACCGACCACGAACAGATCCAGATCATAAGTCTGGTTGACGGTGTCATACCGCAGCGTGGCCGCCCCGGCCGAATTGCTGTTGTTGGGCACTGCCTCCTGGGATCCCTCCAGGGGAAAATGAAAGGACACAATGGCTGCCTGGGCAGCCGTCGCAAACGCCATTACCCCGGCCATCACCCCCATCTTCGCAAGAGTTGATCGCATGACTTCTCCTCCTCAATCCGACAACAGGAACCCAACCAATCTCATGGCCACAAGCAATCCGGCCTGTACCGGCCTTGACTCAAAGCGGTTCTTTCCCCTCAAAGCAGTATGTAGTCATCAGAGTCGTTCCTTGCGGGACTTTGGCCCCAAACTCGGAATGAGCAAAAAAAAACCGCGGCCCAAAAGGGCCGCGGCCACACGTTCTTCAAAGTTCCTGAGCGGCTCAGGCGGTTTTGGACTGCCGCCGCTTGATCACGCCGGCCAGCGTCAGACCAAAGGCACCCAGGAGAAACGCCCCGGGTACAGGTACGACCCCGCCGGGACTCGGATCGCCCATCAACCCCAGCGCCACGTTGTCGAACTGATGGTACGACGAACCCTGCGACCAGAAAACGGAAGTAACCCCCGTCAGGCTGTTGAAGTTGAACGATTCAAACCCGAAGATCCCGTCCAACACGACAGACTCCACCACCTGGGTACCATCCACTCGAGTGCCGACAAAGTCGACAGACGCGGACCGCCCCCCACGGAAGGCCTCACTCAAATCGATGGAATACAGGTCGAACACTCCGCCGTCCGTCCGCGAGAGTACCGTGGTATCGTTGTCAAAAAGATTAAACAACGCGGTAGACCCCGCATAGTTCGAACTGGACGTGCCCCACGAGGCAAAAGCAGAACTCTCGAGTTTGAATCCGAACGACGTATACTCGTTGGAAACGCCCGCGTACATCTTGGTGGATGACGCGGCCGACTCAAAATCGAGAACGATATTGCCCAACGCGGAAGGTGACGCCGCCCCGACGAACACCGCCAGCGCAGCGACCGAGAGCAAGGGCTTGCACACCGACTGACCTGGACCTTTCCCCACCGTAGTGCCTCTTTCCCGAAAAACGAGCCCGAACGACCGGGATGCGCACAGCTCCCGGACAACTCTTCCCTATACTAGCGAGTCCTTTCAAAGCCGTCAATAGACTGGCCCCGAGAATCCTCTCTAACTTCTGGTTTGGCGGGCACTAACGGCTCGAATCGCAACTTGCGGAGTCTGGCTAAAATAGTCAATCTTCGACCGATAACCTGATTACCTCATTCATCTCTATTGAGTTCAAATTGGCAGCGCCCCGCAAACCTGATCCTGACCCTTTGCGCCGCGCGAGACCTTATGGGCCCCGACCCCATAATACATGCGCCCCCTCAAGCTTGTCAGGGGGTCGCGCCCCCATATAGTGGCCGGGCATGGCCCTGCTGCGCTATGTCGATGACGCCGGACAGTTGCAAACCCGGTCGCTGGACACCGACCATTTCGTTCTCGGACGCGCCCCCAACTGCCAGATCAGCTTCGACGACGACATGATCTCGCGCGAGCACCTGCGCATCGATATGGAGACGGACGGACGGTTTCGGGTCCGCGACCTCGGCAGTCGCAACAAGTCGTACGTCAACGGCGAGCTGATCACCGAAACCCTGTTAACCCACGGCGACGTCATCCGCGCGGGCGACCGCGTCCTGGAGTTTCTCGACGACACGGTGTCCCCGGAACGCATCGACCTCGAGTTCCTGACCCCCGACCGGACCGAGCCGCCGCACTGTGAATGGATCAAGACCAAGGCACCGTTGTCGCTCACCCTATCACAGGTGGAACAACTCTCCCGCCTTTCCGGAGAACCGTCGCTGATGGTGCGGCCCGAGGACATCGCCAACACCGCCCTCGGGCAACTGCTGCTCGACGTACAGGCGGAACGCGGTCTGATTGCACTTCGCGGCGACAGCAAGACGGAGCTGCGCCCCCTCGCCCATCGGGCCTTGCGCCGGCCCGCTGGCGGATCGATGACACCCGTGAGTCAGTGGTTCGTATTGGCGCCCATTCTTCAGGCAGTATCAGGCCGATATCCTCAAACCGCATCACAAGTGGGAACCAAGCTCGGCTATGCCACAACCGCCATCGTCGCCCCCCTGACCTACCGCGGTGAGGTCATCGGAATCGTTTATGTCGATCGGGCGGCGTCGAAAAAGCCCTTTGCCGCCACGGCATTGCAATATACCGCTGCGGCAGGGGCACTGATCGGTGCCATGATCGCAGAATCGTCGCGTAAGCTCACCCGTACCGCTGGGCGCGAGGGGGTGGCGTGGCTGAGCACGTTGCGCCGCGTTCAGGCCACACTCTCCCTGCCGCCCAAGTCCAGCGAAACCTTCGATGTCGCACTGCGCGTCTTCGCCGGGCGGGCACGATGCGGCGACCTGGGAGACGTGCTGCACCTCGACGAACAGCGCTGTTGCGCAGTGCTCATCGACGGCGGCGGACACGGCATCTCCGGACTGGTACAGGCGGCGGCACTGCGGACTGCCATTCACGCCGCCGTGGCCGTGTCCGACGACGTGCTGCTTGACCCCGCTGCGTTGATCAATCAACTGAATCGGACGATCGGCACATCCACGGCGCGCCAGGTGCTGCCATGCCTTTATCTGGCCATCGATCTTGCCGCCGGGAAACTGGCCTACGTCAACGCCGGAGGCATGCCGCCGCTGCTGCTGGTAGCGCCCGGTCGTCTGGTCACGCTCGATCAACCCTCGCTGGTGCTCGGCGTGGACCCGGATTACCTGTACGACGCCACCCGAGTGGAATTACCTGAGGGATTCCGAGTGGTCTGCCATACAGACGGGTTGGTCGAAGCGGCCAGTGTCGGAGGTGAAGCGCTCGGAGATCAACGGCTCCATGAGGTTCTGCTGGACCGCGCGGCGTTTGCCCCGGCGGCGACGCTGATGGCAAACATCGCCCAGGCGTACACCACCCACCTGGGCGGCAGCCAGGCGGATGACGATGCAGCCGTGCTGGTCATCAGTCGGGGGTGAACCAGGAATGGTAAAGTTCGGTACAGGAATTCGGAATGCGCAGGCGCCCATGAAGCCCACGCGGTGCCAGGAACGCGTGCACCATCTTCGAATGCGATAACCATGACGCTCACCTATGCGGATTATCTCCAGCTCGATGCCCTGCTGAGTCTCCAGCAAGCTCACTCCGATCCGCCGGAGCACGACGAACCCCTGTTCATCATCATTCACCAGACCTACGAACTCTGGTTCAAGCTGCTGTTGCACGAACTGGACAAGATCAAACGCGATTTCGTGGCCGGGGATCTGTTCGCCGCCCTGCACACCTTCAAACGCGCCCGCACCGTAATGAAGACGCTCGTGGAACAGATCGACATCCTCGAAACCATGACGCCGATGTCGTTCAGCAGCTTTCGCGACCGGCTGGATACCGCCTCCGGCTTTCAGTCTGCACAGTTCCGGGAGTTGGAGTTCCTGCTGGGCTACAAACGGCCCGAAATGCTCAAGCATTGTCCGGCGGGCTCAAGTCGGCGGGGGGAAATCGAGCGCCGCCTGCGCGAACCGAGCGTGGTCGATGCGTTTTACGACTTTCTGGAAGTGCATGAGGCGAACATCCCCCCCGTCGTTCGCGCTCGACCCGTCGAAGCAGCAATCATCCCGCAACCCGCCGTGCAGGAGGCCCTGCTGCGCCTGTATCGCACGAAGCCCAACATGACAATCCTCTTTGAATTGATGACCGATTTCGATGAGGGGCTTCAGGAATGGCGCTACCGGCACATCAAGCTCGTCGAGCGGACGATCGGCAGCAAGCACGGTACCGGAGGCTCGCTCGGGGTCGAGTTCCTCAAGCAATCGCTCTTCCACCCGGTGTTTCCAGACCTGTGGGCGATCAGGCATCAGATGTAAATACGCCCAATTGCGGCATGAAATCAGTCTGCCGGCCAAGGGAAGCCCGGATCGCGCCACAGCTCGCCGGGACCGGATGACGTCCTCGATTCTCTTTGCTAGAATCTGCCCGCCAAGGGCCGAAGAACCGAATACCTGACGTGTGAAACGGTGTCGTCCAAGTGGAACGACGCCTCGAATGAAACGGGAGCAAATAGGCTATGCACAAGGCGGCTTTTCTGTTCGGTGCGGTTACTTTTTCGGTGGTTTCCTGGAGCGTGCCCGGTTGCGCCCCGGTCGGTGGAGGCAGTTTGTTCCAGGATTGCCCCAGCGACGCAACCGCATTTGCGCGTATGAACGCCGCGACCTATGCGGTCGCCATTAGAGTGCGAACCGGTCCGGGTGAGAACGACATCGGTTTCTCCACGCTCGGCACCGCCTTTGCGGTGGGACCGCGCCTGCTGGCCACCAACGCACACGTTACCGAAATCTTCAACGGATTGACCGGGTTGCGCGTCGAAGAGGTAGTGGCGGTGCAGTCCGGCACCGGTACCGTCGTCAAACTGCTGCGCGCGCTCACGCATCCCCAATACACCGGCAGTCCGCTCGCATCGCCCGACGTGGGGCTTTTCACCACCCAGGAGGTTCTCCCGACAACGCTCACGCTCGCCACCATTGCCGAATTGGAAACCATGCAACTGGGCGACCGCATCCTGATCGCAGGGTTTCCGGGCGATGTGAACGAATTCATCGCCATCGTCCCCGGTCAGACCGTTCCGCAGGCCACCTCACTTTCGGGCACCGTCACCGCTTTTCGCAGTCACGATACCACCCAGGTGGTCACGCCGCAGAATACCGACGTGCTGCAGCACCAGGCGCCGACGACCCCCGGAACCAGCGGCTCGGCCATGGTCCATTGCGGCAAAGTAGTAGCCGCCAACAACGCCGGCACTGTGCAGATTGTGCTTGTGGTCGGCGCCGATGGACAAGTAACCCAGGACCGCACGGCGGCCGCATCGAACAACTTCGGCGTGCACGGCCGCTACCTGCATGAGATCATCAGCTTGTTTAACTCTCAGGCGATCCAGGGTTTTGAACTTCCTCCGCCCTTTGTGCCCGGTGGCGGCGGCGGGCAGGGCGTCGCCGCCTTCGCCGGCAACTACCAGGGCGGCGTGCAGACCCCCGCCAACGCCGCGCACACGGTGGCAATCTCAATCGCGCAAAACGGCCAGGTTACTGGAACGTCCACCTGGGCAAACACCGGCAACTTTGCGTTAACCGGAACGATCGACGCGAATGGGGTGCTCAACATGACCGACGACGCTCCGGAGCGAATCCAGGGCTTCAACCGCGGCATTTACACCGGACAGGCCAACGCGCAAACGGGCCAGATCACCGGCACCTATGCCGAAGGAAATGCCAACAACGTATTGGCCAACTGGACGATCGCGCGCTGACCGCGTTACACCCGAAACGTTATCGCCGGTCTTTCGACTTCCTGCGCCGATTCGGTGCGGCAGCGTCCGGTGCGCCTCGCACCCCGTTCACGCGCCTGCGCACGTTGCGTCATGGCTTGTTTGCCACATCCATGATCATGCTGAGCCGATTCACCGTCGGCTCCACCGCAGAGCCGGCAATCGGGGTCGGACCCGTGACCGTACACGCCGTAGTACCATAGGTGTAATCCAACTGCACGTAATACCCTGGTGACGTGATATAAACCGGGCTGGCCGATCCACAGGTAACCGTTGCTCTCAATCCCTGAAGAAAGTACACCCGTTCGGTGGTCCCGCTGACGCGCTCCAGCGCGATCGTCGAACCTTCCGATGCGGCCGTCACCCATTCGGTCGCTGCCCTGGCCAGCGTCCCCCACGCAATAACCCAGCCGCTGGCAATCTCTATGCCCTTGTCGGCGCTGACCAGGCGGAACGTCGTGGTCTCGGTTTTGCTCTGCGGACCGACGACCGCCTCATAGTTATAAAACTTTCCACCCACGCTCTCTTTGACCGCAACCTTGAGGTTCTGGTTCGTCGTGTACCAACTCCTGATCTCCAGCGGCACGTCCGTACCGCCTCGTTCGCCGTCTGGCTCCTCAAGGTCGACAAAGTGATACGTAGGCGTCGCCGTTGACGTGTCCTCAACCACCGCGCCGGTCAATCGAAGCGACGGCCCCGAATTGAACTTGTGGTCCTTGCCGTTTGTTGCACAGCCCGCGGCCAACCCGGCGGCCAGCGCGGCGCCGATCAAACCAGATTTCGTCATCAATGTCTCTCCTTGGCAAGAAAAGAGGAAAGGCCACAGGCGCGGCGCAATGCCGCGACCAGTACACACGTAACCACGGCTGCCAGGACGATACGCCCCGGATTGATAACCCATTGAGCCAGGTAGCAGGCACCGCACGCCACGAGCAGAAACCCGACCGCCGCAATCGCGAGCACTGCGCCGCCGCGAACCCACCGTCCGCCGGCGCGAAGGGCAATGCACAACCCCACCAGCGCCCCAACCAGCCCCAGGGACCAGCGCTCCGCAAAGGGCGACAGCCGCACCCAGCTTTCGCGCAGCAATGCGTCAATGGCCACCGCCTGCCCATAGACGCCCGACACCGTACGGCCGTCCGGATAACGGAATCGGTCCCCTGCATTGCTGCGCAGATTGCCGATCACCACGACGCGACCGGCGAACGAATCGTGCCGGTCCGTGGAGTCGCCCCTCAGCACCTCCCCAAAATCCAGGGTAGACGCCGCCATCGCTGCGTCGCTGATCGGCGGCAGTCGCAGATCCCCCACCACGTCTCCCGCGCGGACGCCATAGCGCCTTTCTTCATCGCTCGGCATCCGCACGTCGCGCGTCAAAAGCGAACCAACGTGCCGATTTCCGGGCACGCGGCACCACACGCCGTCGGTCGGCGACCGTTCCTCAACCACCAGCACTGCCCCGGAACCAGGATTAAACAACACCCGCGAATCGCCCGATGGAAACTGCACAGCAGCGAGCGTCTCCAGCGACATGGACCGCAGAACCTCCTTGCCGTCGCGCACGAGCACCACGGGAACCGACCACGCTTCCGAATGCCGGAAATTCGCGGCCACCGAACCCCAGCGCGCCGCGGCGGCAAGGTCCGGTGCCAGGGCATCCAGACCGCGATCCCCTGACCAGAACGGCTCCACGGCCATGATCACGCGAATGCCCTGTTCTGCGAGCGCATGCACGCCTTCCAACAGTGTCTCATCAAATTCCGACTCCTGGCGAAACAGGATGTCAAAGACCACGGCGCGACAACCGCTCCGCACCAGTTGCTTCATGATTTCTCCGTGCAGCCTGCGCCAACTGCGCACCTGGCCCGGCGACACATCGACAAACCCCGTGTGCTCTGCCAGCCCTGCCACGTCCGTGTCATCGGTAATGCCCACCACCACGACCCGACTGAGCCGCTCGGCGGAAGGGGGTTCAAGCAGCGCCGTCGTCATCCATGTCGACAGGGCACGATCAACGTGCAACCCGCGCTGAACCCAGTCGTCCATCGGTCCGGCGCTGACCGCCAGACCGACCAGTGCCGCTAGTAGCACCGCTGACCGCGGGTGGCGGCGTGCCAGGCGCCGCACGTGCGAGGTAACATAGTTCAGCGCACTCGGCGGACGCGCGACAATCGACTCCCCAGCAAGGTAGCGCCGAAGATCGGCACACAATTCGCCCGCCGAGTCGTAGCGAAGCGCACGATCCTTCGCGAGCGCTTTGCGGACGATTGTCTCGATGTCCTTGTCCAACGGACAGACACTGCCCGCACCATTTTTGGAATGGTGGTGAACGCCTTCGGACGGGCTCCACGCTTCGGTCAGGGGAAATGGTTGGGATTCACGAATGCGCTCCACCACCCTCTCAATGGTGCCGTGGAGGGAGTAGGGATGATTGCCGGTCAATGCCTCAAACAGCATGACGCCCAGGGCATAGACATCGGAACGGGCATCAAGTTCGAGGCTGGTGTTGGTGGTCTGTTCCGGCGACATGTAGGCGAGTGTGCCCAAAAGGTCGCCGGGCTGGGACAGCGTGGCCTCGATGGGGGCGGACCGGGCCACCGCCAGGCCCAGATCGATCAACACGAGGCGTCCGCTGGAATCCACCAGGACGTTGGAAGGTTTGAGATCACGGTGCACGATGCCGCGCGTGTGGAGCGCCTCGACGGCATCGCACAGGGTGGCGAACAGGACCAGCACCTCTTCGAGGGGGAGCTTCTTATCGCGCACATAGGTGCGGAGCGTAGTCCCTTCGATGTACTCCATGACGTAATAGAGACGGTCGTCGGCCGTGGTGCCCGAATCGTACAAGGTCACGATGTACGGGTGCTTGAGTTGGGCGATCAACCGCCCTTCCTTGAGAAAGCGCCGCCGCGCCTTCTCCACCGATGCGCCGCGCGGCACGAGCACCTTCACCGCGACCACCCGCCCGGTCGCCGTTTGAATGGCCTGGTACACCACGCCCTGCCCCCCGCGATACAGCTCGCGCATGATGCGGCAGCCGGGAATCTCCAGTCCCGGGTCCGGCTGATTCGTTGCGGATTCGAGCGCGCGCAGCGCCTGCTCAAGAGATCCCGGGCTCAAGGGTGAAGAGTGAGTATCGTCCTGCATCGTCCGCCAAGACCCGAAAGACGAACGCTGTCAACAGCTACCGTGGCAATGTGCTGCGAGGTGCCTCTGCGCGATAGACCGCGAGTTGTTTATCCTTGGATGACAACACCGGAGTATCGCGGATTCGGTAGCGCTTTACCGTGTAAGATTATACCTAAAACAGTTTCCTCAATCAACTCTGGGCCAATGCCCATCAAGTACAAATTCAACTGCCGCCAAGCGCAGGGGCATTCCAACCGGCACCACCCCTCTATCGAAACCAGGAACACGCCTCAGGAAGGAAACGCCCGGATCAGCTGCCCCCTTTCGACAGCTTTACACGAGACACAACACCCGAATGTGATATACTGTAAGCAATTACTTACAAAACGGCGAGTATGGAAACAGGCAATGGCCCGGCCCAGTCAGGCGGATGAACGACGGAGAACACTGATCGCCATCGTAGCGCAAACGTTTGCCGATCTCGGCTATCGGCGCACCACAACGGCCGTTCTGGCCAAACGCTGCAACGTCCGCGAGAACGTCCTGTATCGCCTGTGGCGCGACAAGCGCGCGATGTTCGTCGCAGCGATTGAGCATGTGTACGCACGGAGTGCCCACGCATGGGAACGGCTGCTCGCGGGAAAGGGCGACGGCCGCCCCCCCGCGGAGCGCCTGCTGCATTACGAGGCCCAGCACCACGGCGAGTCGGGGCTCCAACGCCTGGTATTCGCCGGACTCAGCGAAACCACCGATCCGGCGATTCGTCAGGCGCTAGGTGACATGTACGGCCGGTTCTATCGCTTCGTGAGCGGGCACATCGCCGCCTATCGCCGCTCCGGCGGAGGAAAGCGGCAGCCGAGCGTGGAATCCTGCGCCTGGGCCGTGATCGGGCTGGGAACCATGGCGGGCATCGCGCAGGAACTCAACTTGCTGACACCCACCCAGCGAAGAAAGATGATGGCCAACGCGGGCCAATTGCTGTTGGAGGGGACGACCCCGGACTAGTTTTTTTCAGTGTAATGTAAGTATTTACTTACAACCACCCCCTAAGTCAGAAGGAACACAACCATGAAACAAAACACGAAGAACAAACCTTGGATGGCGGCCTTGGTGACAATCGCGGGCGCGATGCTCGTCGGCCCGGCTTGCGACCGGAAAGAAGGGTCGCCCCAGCCCGCCCCCGAGAACGAGCTCGCCGGGCAATTACGCGCCGCGGGAAAGAACGCTTCGATGACCATTCTGCCCGTCGGACTGGTCGGCAACGCGTCCGCACAGGTCGCGGAGGCGCTCGGAATGTTGCTGGAGCGTTCCGGCATGACCAACCTCGAACTGAGCGAGGTCGAGTTTCGTCCCCCCGATCAGGCGGATCCGGCGCAAACCGCCGCTTCACTCGCGGAATTCGTGCGCGCCCATCCGCCCACAACCGACTTCGTGATGTACGCGGAATTCCTGGGCACGCCGGGACAGGGTGTCGCGGAAGTCCGCAGCGTGATCGTCGACCGGCAAGGGTCGATCGCCTGGCACGACCGCCAGTCCCGGGGCGATGCCGACTTCAGGCGCATCGGTCCGCGCGATCCCATGACTTGCTGCGTACTGCTGGTCGATCGTTTGCGTCCCGTGCTCGGGCTCAGCGATCCACAGCGCTCTACCGGCAAACCGGGAAAACTCTCTCAGAACTGGGAGAAGAAAACCGGCGTGCCGGACACGACCGAACGCGATGCCATGAATGACCGCCAGGCGGCGTTCCAGAAATCTGCTTCCACCGCCACCCTGGTGGTCTTTCCTGTCCGCGCCGGCGGCGAGAGCCGTGCGGACCAGGCCGTGCAATTGGCGCGCCTGCTGACCCAGGCCGGCGTCACCCGGGCAGTCGCAGCGGCCGAAGGTCCGTCGTTCGACATCCAAGGCAACATGAACGAGCAGAGGGTATTGTGGGACATGGCACGTGCCTTTCGGGATTACGTTCGCGCAAACCCGCCCGACGCCGACTATGCGCTCTTCGCCGATTACATCATGAGCAGCAGCGCCGTTGGGGCCGTTCACGTCGCGCTATGCGACCGCGCCGGCGAATGGGTCATCGTGGACTATCAGAACAACCACCACGCCGACTTCAAGGCCGTCAACCCCCGTTCGGCCGCTGATTGCGATCAACTGGTGGTCAGGCGGATGACGCAATACGCCCAATGATCGTACGGCGTAGCAACCGCAGCCGAATGCCATCGCCGCGGAAAGCTCGGCTACTCGCCGGTGGACCAAGTTTCCCCGTTCGGTATCCGCCGCGGCCGCTCAGACCTTGGCCTTCAACAGGTCGCGAATATCGCGCAGCACCAACACCTCCTCCGGAGTCGGCGGAGGCGGCGGCGGGGCAGCTTCCTGTTGACGGCGCAGACGGTTGATCGCCTTCACCAGCAGGAAAACCGCAAAGGCCACGATGGTGAAGTCGATCATCGCATTAACAAACACCCCGAAACGCAGATCGACCGCCGGTAGGGCTGTTCCATCCCCGCTCACCGCCGAGGACATCAACCCGATCTTGTACTCGGAAAAGTCCATCCGCCCCATCAGCAGCCCCAACGGCGGCATTAGTATGTCCGACACCAACGAGCTGACCACCTTCCCAAAGGCGCCGCCGATGATAATGCCGACGGCCATGTCGATCATGTTCCCCTTGACCGCGAATTCTTTGAATTCTCTGACCAGTCCCATGGATGGCACTCCTCAAGAAAATGGACACTGAATTCGAAGGAAAACGAACGAGAAAATGCTAGACTGCGGAGTCCGGCCGCACAAGGCGGCCCGCCGTGCCCGGATCAAGGGCGACCAACATCGTCGAGCCGGTCGAACCCGCCCGATTGCCAGGCCGGACTCGAGTCGGCCCCGCACAAATCGCTCAAGCGGGAAGGAAACGCAAGAACACTCGCGATCACCATGGCTATGCCACCGGCCGTGGCGGAATCGTCATCGCCCCAGGGTCGAGCAGCGCCATCGCCCGTTCCAGTTCAATCAGACAGGCCGCCGGATCGCTCGCCTCACGAAGTGCCTCCAGCGTGGCACTCTCTTCAATCGAAAAGGGGCCCACCCGGGTCCGCACCAGGGACGTCAAACAACCGCCGGTGCCCAGTCGCTCCCCCAGATCGCGCGCCAGCGCCCGCACATAAGTCCCCCGCCCGCACGCCATCTCGAACTCCACTTCGGGCCAGGCGTAACGCCGCATGACCAACCAGTACACGCGCACCGTTCGCGGCGCCAGCACCAGCGCCGCATCGTCCGCCCTTCGGCGATACGCCGGAACTCCTCCCACTTTGATCGCGCTCACCCGCGGCGGAACTTGTGCGATCGCCCCTTCAAAACCCGCCAGCGCGGCCGCCACCGCCTCCGCCGAAGGAACCGCATCCACCGCCACCGGCGTCATCGTCCGGTCCGCGTCGAAGCTCTCGCTGGTCACGTCCAGCCGTGCCACGGCGCGATACCCCTTCGGCTGGTCCATCACCCGCTCCACCAGCCGCGTCGCCCGCCCCAGACACAGCACCAGCACGCCCGAAGCCGCCGGATCGAGCGTGCCCGCATGCCCGCTTCTGCGCTGGCCCACCAATGAGCGCACGCGATACAGCGCCTTCGCCGAGGTGATTCCCGCGGGCTTGTGAAGGTTGATGATACCGTGCAGATCGCGTGGCAAAGCACTCACAAAGTGAAAAACCGGCCGCCTATCTCTCCCGCGGCTTAAACACGGCACGGGGCTGATCGCTGCTCGACCGGTCGATGAGCAGCAGCGCGCCGTCGCTGCGGCGGCGACCGCCAAACTCCACCGTGCCGCCCTCGGCCATCTCCAGGCGCAGGGTACTCCCGTTCCAACGGTAGGTGCCGGTACGCGTGGCCGGCGAACCGTTGCGCCATCCCGTCGCGGTAAACCGCCCGTCAGGACTCAGAGTCAACGATTCGACCGGAAACGCACCGTTCGGCGGCGTTGTTTCCACGCGGTTCCACGATCCCGCGATGCTGCAACCAAGGAGAAAGAGGAGAGTCGAAGCGCAGGCGATACGCCCCACCCGGCGGCGCCACACATCCGACGTCGATGCATAATTGCATGTCCCGACGGTGTAACACATGGCAAACAGTGCAGGAAGGTCGATTCCCGTACTTGGGCGAGTCGAAAATCCTCTCGTGGCCGGAATGGGACGAATTCGCCGCTGGTGCTATCGCCGATTGGTCACCGCCGGGCGGCGCAGCTTGATCTTCATGTCCCGCCGCGTCGTCTTGTTGACCGCCGACAGTACCTTGATCGCCTTCTTAATGTCCGGCACCTTGAGCACCACCATCGTCTTCGAACCGTTGATGCCGCTGGTGCAGTACATATACCCGATGTTGATGTGCGCCGCAGAAAGCTTGTCGCACAGTTCCGCCGCAGCGCCCGGGCGGTTCGGCAGCCCCACCGCCAGCACTTCCGTCTCGGTCATCGGAATGTTGGCCAGCCGCATCACCTGTCGGCACAAGGCCACATCATCCACAATCATCCGCAGAACCCCATGCTCCATGGAGTCCATCATCGCCAGGTTGACGATATTGATCTTCGCCTTCGCCAGCTCGCGGAAAATCTGCGACAACATCCCCGGCTTGTTCACCAGAAAAATCGAAAACTGAACGCACCGTTCCATCGGCCTCTCCCTGAGGGTCACTCAACGCATCGAACGGGCGCGCAACCACGGCCGGTCTTCCCGGCGATCCTGGCCCGCGCCGCCACATTCCCTACGCACCATCCAGCCCACCAATCGACCGGCACCCGCCAAAACCACCATGACGCCGCCACCCGGGCGCCGCGCCTCGCGAACAGCGATACACGCCATGTCGCCCCGGTAATTGTTCGATTCGCCTGGCGGTCTGGACAGCCTCAATATACATCCTTTCCTCCCATCCGCAAATTCACGCCGCTGCGCCCGTAAACCGCTGGTAAACGCCTCGATCCCCCACGTCACACATCTTGCCGTCGGGCCGCAAGTCGACTACACGAAGCAGAATTCACTGCCCGCAGGGAACTTCGTCGATCTCTCGGGCCTGAACCTGCTGGAGAGCCGTCTGATGCGCGTGCTGGTGATCGGTGGAGGGGGGCGGGAACACGCTTTGGTGCACGGCCTCGCACGCTCCGCACGCGTGCAAAAGGTCTTCTGCGCGCCCGGCAACGCCGGTACCGCGAACCAGGCCGAGAACCTCCCCGCCGACGTCAACGACATACCCGGCCTGGTCACCGTCGCCCGGAAAATAGGCGCCGATCTGACCGTGGTCGGCCCCGAAGCCCCACTTTGCGCCGGCATCGTCGACCGATTCAACGCCGCAGGCCTTCGCGCTTTTGGTCCCACCGCCGCGGCCGCGCGGATCGAGGGAGACAAAGGGTATGCCAAGCGCTTGATGAAAATCGCCCATGTACCCACCGCCGAGGGGCGCGTATTCGACCGCTACGACGACGCACGAGAGTACGTGGCCACACGCGACGCCGGCGTTGTGGTCAAGGCCTCGGGCCTCGCCGCAGGGAAAGGTGTCTTCGTTTGCGAGGATCCCGCCGATGGCCTCCTGGCGCTTGAGCGCATCATGCTCAATCACTCGTTCGGCCGCGCCGGAGATTCCGTGGTCGTGGAGGAACTGCTGCGCGGGCAGGAGCTCTCGGTCTTTGCACTGGTGGACGGCCACACCATTTACCTGCTCGAATCGGCGCAGGACCACAAAGCCATCGGCGAAGGAGACACCGGACCGAACACCGGCGGCATGGGCGCTTACTGCCCGGCGCCCATGGCCTCTGCCGACGTCTTGCAACGAGTCGAACGCGAAATTCTCGTGCCCATCGTTGACGCCTTGCGCAACGACGGCGCAGAGTACCGCGGTTTGCTCTACGCGGGTTTGATGCTCACCCCGGGTGGTCCCAAAGTGCTCGAGTTCAACTGCCGGTTCGGAGACCCCGAGGCCCAGGCCCTGCTCCCCCGGCTGGAGTCCGATCTGGCCGATTGCCTGGAAGCCGTCGTGGACGGAAGATTGGCCGACGCGGAAATACGCTGGAGCCCCAAGGCGGCACTCTCGGTGGTGATGGCTTCGCGCGGATATCCCGACAAGTACGAATCTGGCAAGGTGATCGAAGGGCTGGACAGCGTCGCGGCACTCAAGGACGTGTACGTATTCCACGCGGCCACCACGCGCGTGGAGCACGTCACGCTCTCCGCTGGAGGCAGGGTTCTGGCGGTCACCGCCTTGGGAGCCGATATTGCAGAAGCCAAGCGCCGCGCTTACGAGGCCGTGGAGCGTATCCGGTTTGAGGGCGCCTACTTCAGACGAGACATCGGAGACAAAGGGATCCGCGACCTGTCGGGTCACCGCACCGAGCCCCCCAAGGTCTAACCCTTCGGACCCAACCGACTTCTTGCCCAGTTTGCCGCGGGACGCGTGGTTCTTCGAGTTGATTGACCCGCCAGGGTCGTTATGGACCGGTTTGACAGATGGGAAGTGATACTTATAATCCGTTCCGACCTCGCGAATCAGTCGGTCTTGCGGAAACGGCTGCCATCCCCGATAAGGGATTATGGACAAGAAGCGAGGCACCTGCGGGTAAGTGCGGCGTGCCGTGGATTCGGTACTCCGTAACCCCGTCAACATGGATTTCGGGAAGTGGTATGAAGGATCCGGCACAGTGAACCTGTTGGTTGGTATACGCGGAGCCGCAGCCCGTGCTGCGTGATTGCGCACAGCGCCGGGGTTCCCGCGGGGCGAACGTCCTGCCCCTCGTTTGGGAGGGAAGCGCGATGCCCTAGCGCCGTGGGATCATCCAGTGGTGGTGTGGGATCGCTCCGCGTGGGTTAGCTTGAGGCGCCCACGTTTTTTTTTGAGGGCCCGCCGGTACGGGCGGGCGGACAACAGGATGTCCAGAACCAAGGAGTAGTCGGGGCACTCATGAATACGGAACTGCTGCGATTTGTCGATTCCATCGCGCGCGATAAGAACATCGCCAAAGACAGTGTCCTCAACGACCTGGAAGCGGCGATGCTCTCGGCGGCACGAAAAGCATATAACGAGGCCGCCGACATCGTCGTGTTGATCGACCGAATCAGCGGCGACATCACCGCCACCGTCGACGGCAGCCCGATCGACATGAAAACCCTGGGCCGCATCGCCGCCCAGACCGCCAAACAGGTCATGATCCAGAAAATCCGCGAAGACGAGCGCAGCTCCATCTTCGAGGAATATTCCCAGCGCGTCGGCACCATCGTCACCGGCACCGTCACGCGCTACGAAGGCGGGGCGATCACGGTCAACCTCGGCCGGGCGGAGGGGTTCCTGCCCCGCAGCGAGCAGATTCCCGGCGACCAGCACCACCCCGGCGAACGCATCCGTGCGATGATCCTGAACGTCCGCGAAGAGCAGAACCAGGTCAAGATCGTGCTCACCCAGACCCACCCGGACTACATCCGCAAGTTGTTCGAGTTGGAGGTCCCTGAGGTGGCGGAGCGAATCATCGAAATTCGCGCGCTCGCCCGCGAGGCCGGCTACCGCACCAAGGTGGCGGTCTCGTCCATCGACTCCAAAGTGGACGCCGTCGGGGCTTGCGTCGGCGTGCGCGGCAGCCGCATCCGCAACATCGTGGACGAACTGGGCGGTGAGAAGATCGACATCGTACGTTGGAACGAATCGTCCCAGGTGCTCATTTCCAACGCCCTCAAACCCGCCGAAGTCAAAGAAACTTTCCTGTGCTTCGAACTGGGGCGGGCGCGGGTCATCGTCGACGAAGAGCAGCTTTCCCTGGCCATCGGCAAGCGCGGCCAGAACGTCCGCCTCGCAGCCCAATTGACCGGGTGGGATATCGATATCCTCACCCCGGCGGAATACGACAAGTGCGTGGACGATCTGGAACGTTCCATCGGCGCCATCGAAGGCGTGGAGGACGTGCTGCTCGACAAGATGCTCGCGATGGGTGTGGTCTCGCTTTCCGATCTGGCGGAAGTAGGCGCCGAACCGCTGACCGCGGACCTGGGCATGGAGGAACAACTGGCCGCGCGCGTCGTCGAAATCGCCGCCTCCGAGGCGAAGCGCATCGCCGCCGAGGAAGAAGCCGCGAAACAGGCAGCCGCCGCCGAGGCCGCCGCGCAGGCGAAACTGGCGAAAGAGACTGCGACCGACGCAGCAGAACCGGGCCAATCCGCAGAACCGACGCCGCCGGAGGGCGAAACGGAATCAAGCGCCGAAGAACCCGCGCTCCCCGCTACGGACGACGCGGGCGGCGCTGAGCGAATCGGTGAGTTGAGCGACGCGACGTAACGCCGCTGAGCGCGGCGAGTAACTCCTGCCCGGATGAAGGGCAGGCTTTCGGGTTGAGGGAGACTGCCGTTGTCTGAGAAGATGCGCGTTCACATCCTGGCCAAGGAACTGAACGTTCCCAGCAAAGTCATCATCGAGAAGTGCCAGGCGGAGGGCATCGACTCGGTCAAGAACCACATGTCCACCCTGAGCGCCGGCTTGCAGGCGACCATTCTCGAATGGTTCAGCGAAGGGTCGCACACCGTGGCCGTCGAAACCGCCAAACGCGTCGATCTGGAAAAGGTCCGACTCAAACCTCGAAAACGCAAAGCCGCCCGGACCGGCGAAGACGAAAGTCACGACGAAGCCGCCCTCGGCGACGACGGCGATGTCGCCCTCGCCGAAGCACCGGAAGACCGGCACGAACCCCTGGTACCAGCCCCAACGGTCGAAGCGCCGACCGAAGGGCCGACCACGACTGCCTTGCCGGAAGCGCCGGTCCTCGCGCCGCCGCCGATGCCCCCGGCCGCGGATTCGCCCCCCCCGCGCGTCGAGGAACTAACCGAACCGGCCGAGCAGGTGCCGCTGCCTGCGGCGGTCGAGGCGGACGAAAGTCCCGAGGGCGATGACACCGAGGCCGCCGCGGCCAAGGTGATCAAACCCGTGGCGCCGGCCGGCCCCCAGCACGTTCCCGCACCCGCCAAGTTGCAGGGTCCGCGCGTCGTACGCTATGAGGCGCCCGATCACGATGTCCGTCCGCCACGCCGTGGCCCGCGGGAAAGGGGCGCGACCCCTCCAGGAGAGCCTGGCGCTCCCGCACGCGATGCAGGTCCCCCCGCACCGGGCCGCGGAGGCGATCGGCGTCGCGGGCGGGTCAGTCCGCGACGCGCCGCCGGCCGCGCCGGTGAACCGGGCGACCGCACCGCGGAATGGCGCGACCGCGACCTGTTGGAGCGGCAGGTACGCCTCGAAGGAGCCACCGGTCGGCGGATCGTCCGCCGCCGCGCCGGACAGGGCACCGCCGGCGGCGGCACGGGAACTTCGGCGGTTTCCGCCGGCCCCAAGACCACGGCCACCGTCCACGAACCCATCCGACTGAAGGAATTCTGCGGAGAAACCGGCCTGAGCTTCATGCAGCTCTTCAAGGTCATGCGCGACGAGTTCAAACTGATCCCCAACATCAACATGACCCTTCCGACGGAAACTGCACAACTTCTGGCCTTGCAGTTTGGCCTCGAACTCACCGTCGTCCCCGCCAAGACACTGCTCGACGACCTGAAAGAACAATTTGAGAATCGTGCGCCGGTCGATCTGCAGCCGCGTCCCCCGGTGGTGACCGTGCTCGGGCACGTCGATCACGGCAAGACCAGTTTGCTCGACGCCATCCGCAAAGCCAGGGTCGCCGCTGAGGAAGATGGCGGCATTACCCAGCACATCAGTTTCTACCAGGTCGAAACGGCACGCGGACCCGTGACCTTCCTCGATACCCCCGGCCACGAAGCGTTCGCCGAAATGCGCGCTCGCGGAGCCCAGGTTACCGACGTCGTCGTGCTCGTCGTAGCCGCCGATGACGGCGTGATGCCCCAGACCGTGGAGGCGATCCGCCACGCCCAGGCGGCCAAAGTGCCGATCGTCGTGGCCCTCAACAAAATCGACCTGGGCGAACAAAACAAGTTGAAGATCTACGGCCAGCTCGCCGAGCATGGCCTTTCCCCCAGCGAGTGGGGCGGTGAAGTCGACGTCATCCCCACGTCGGCCACCACCGGGCGCGGGGTCACCGAACTGGTCGAGCACCTCGCCGATTTGAGCAGCCTGCTGGAACTCAAGTCCGATCCCTCACTCCCCGCAACGGGTACGGTCATCGAAGCGGAAACCAAGACCGGCGTCGGCCCCGTGGTGCGCGTGCTGGTCCAGAACGGAACCCTCCGCGTGGGCGATGTCATCGTGTGCGGCAACGCCGCCGGCAAAATTCGGGCGCTGCTCAGCCACAATGGCCAGCGCGTCGATGCGGCCGGCCCTGCCACGCCCGTGGAAGTCTGGGGGCTGGACGACGTGCCCACGGCCGGTGATCGCGCCTATCAGGTCGAGTCGCTCCAGCGCGCCAAAAACATCGCGGAAGAAACCAAGCGCTTCCGCCTGGAAAACAGTCGACTCGAAACACGCAAGGTACGCACCTTGCAGGATATCCTGCGCCAGCGCGACGCCAGTGAAGTGCCCGAACTCAACATCATCATCAAGGCCGACGTCGACGGCAGCGTCGCCGCCCTCAAGCAGTCCCTCTCCGAAATCCCCTCCGACGAAGTCCGCCTCTCCATCCGCCATGCCGCGGTCGGTCCGGTGAACGACAGTGACATCCTCCTGGCCGCCACCTGCGACGGCATTGTCGTGGCATTCCGGGTAGACGCCTCATCGGGCGCCAAACGGCTGGCCGATACCCATGGGGTGGACGTGCGCTCGTACCGCGTGATCTACACCGTGTGCGACGAAATCAAGAAGGCCCTGGAAGGGCTCCTGGCGCCGGAGGAACACATTGAAACCCACGCCACCATCCAGGTGCGCGAGGTCTTTCGCCTCGGCAAGAAAGGCGGCGTGATCGCCGGCTCCTACGTCACCGACGGCCTGCTCGTGCGCGCCCACCTGATCAAACTGGTCCGCGACGGCATTGTGGTACGCGACGGCGCCAAAATCGGTTCGTTACGACGCTTCAAAGACGACGTGCGCGAGGTCCGCGCCGGCATGGAATGCGGCATCCGCCTGGAGGGGTTCGACGACATTCACGTGGGCGACGTGATGGAGAGTTACGAAATCATCAAGACGGCTCGAACCTTGTAGCGGCAGCATCATGATCGAGTTCAAAGCGGAATGCGGTCACACGGTCCGGGCTAAGGACGAGGATGCCGGGGGCGCGGTGCGCTGCTCCTACTGCGGGCGCCCCGCCAACGTGCCCGAGAACAAATCCGACACCCTCGACTTCCTCTTCAACGACCTCAAGCCCCAGGGAGAAGCGCTGCCCCCGCCGCGCCGGGCCCGTTCCGGCGGGTGGTTCAAACGCCGGGCGCGCAAGCCCGGTGAATTCAATCCGTTTTCGGTTGTTCTGCGCCTGTGCTATGCGGCACTGCTCATCATTGTGGTCATCGTCGTCGGACGCATGTGGGTCATTCCGCTGTTTCAGGAAGGCGGACTCGCGCGCCGCGTCACCACCGGCGTCGCACAGCCTCCTCAGCCCGCGCCCACCCAGCGAGGTGGCCCGCGCGACCGCCCGCAGGAAGTACGCCCCGGCCTGATCAACCGCGATTATCTCGTCGGGCTGTACGTTCACTCCACTCCGCCGGGAGCGAGCTTCTATTGCGTGGAGGCATCACGTGCGCCGGCCAAAGGGCGCATTCACGAGGCGCCGGGCTGCCAGCAGCCCCAGGGCGCCGCCGGCTTTCCCCACCTCCCCGACGGGGAATACGTAGTGGAAGTGGTGTTCCCGTGGAACGACCCCAGCCTGACCGGCTTTCGCGGCTACCTCGACTTTCGACGCAAAATCGCCGGTGCAGATGACGCCACCCGCCGCCGGCTGATGCAGGATTATTTCGTCCCCGACGACGCCGCCGACGAGTTCGTTCACGAAACCGCCGAGCAGATCTACCTCGTGCGACAGTACCGTCAGGTGGAAGTCCGCAACAAACGCTCTCTGGGGGTGCGAGCACTGTTTCTCCCCCGCCTGGCGGTGGGCACGGACGGCTCCTTCTCCATCGAGGAACTGGTGACCAGTTACATCCCCCGCGAGCCGGCTTACGCCTTTGACGAACAACACGTGCGCAGCGAACTGCGCTTCTATGGCGTTCGCGACGCCGATGAACCCTTCGTGGTACAGGCGCTGCAACGGATCGGCGTGGTGCCCTACGTCACCCCCGATCAACGCACCCGGCTGTTTAAGATCGGCCTCGAGGACGGCGCCTTTGCCGCCCGAGTCATCCGCGAAACAAAACCGTGAACCGGCAGCGCCGACCATGATCGTAGGCGTAATGACCGTGGAGCTGGCCCTGTGGGAGGCACAAACGCTGAAAGACAAACGCCGTGTGCTTCAGAGCCTCAAACAGCGCCTGCACCAGTCGTTCAACGTGTCGGTGGCCGAGGTGGACTTCAACGATTTGCCCAAACGCTCCCGACTGGGCATCGCTTTGGTCTGCAACGAATCGCGCCCCATACACACGCAGTTCGATCGGATGATCGACCTGATGCGCGGCGCCGTAGGACTGACCTTGTTGGATTACTCGCGGGAAATGCGCTAGGAACGTAACGGGGAAATCGAAGTGACGCGACCGTACCGCAAGGAGCGCGTGGCCAGTCTGGTGCACGAAATCGTCAGCGAAACGGTGGCCGGCCGGCTGCATGACCCGCGCATCGCACCGTTGACGACGGTCACGCGCGTCGAGGTGACTCCCGACCTGCTCATCGCCAAGGTCTATTTTTCCGTGCTCGGCGATGACGCCGCGGAACGGCGCACGATCACCGCGATCCGCCATGCCGGCGGCTTCATCCAGCGCCAGGTGGCGCAGGGGCTCTCGCTGCGACAATGTCCGGTGCTCCGGTTCGACATCGACGAGTCCGCCAAGCGGGCGCGCCAGACGCTGGCCTTGCTCGACCAGAATCGCCGGGAGCATCCCGAGTGGTTTGCCGATGCCGCCCCCGCCGATGATGCGACCGCGCCGGCCGCCGAGCAGGAGGATCGGAACGTACCCGAACAAGGAACACCGCAGGACGATTCGGAGAAAGTGGCCGACCGCTGACGGCCGGTGGTAACGCCCCACGCGTCGGCAGAAGATCAACTGGTGGCGGGGCCCTTACGCGGCGCGCGGACGCTCGCGGGCGCTCGCCCACCTGGTCCGTTCGGAAACGAAAGCATGAAACAGGGGACCGCGTACGCCGCACGCCTCAAAAAAGCGTTTAACCAGGCGCGCGCTTCGGCGCCGGCCCCTCCGATCCCCGATGCCGACGATCCATTACGCCGGCTGGCCGTCGCCGTGCTCGGTGTGCGCATCGGCGACGATGCCTCCGAAAAGGTCGTCAACCGGCTGTTCTCCCACATGGTGGACTGGAACGAAATTCGCGTGACCCAGGTGTCCGAATTGCATAGCCTCATCGGCGATTCCTTGCCCGACGGCATCGCCCAGACTCAGCAATTGCACGACGCCCTGCAAGCCGTCTACCAGCGCGAAAACCGCATGACCCTCAATCGCCTCGCCAAACTGGGGCGCCGCGAAGCACGACAGTACTTGGAAACTCTCGGTTCCCTCGATCCCTACGTGGTAGCCTCCGTCGTCCTCTGGAGCCTCGGCGGACACGCCATCCCGGTGGACGATCGGCTGCTCAAGGCGCTTCGCGAGGCGGAGTTGGTTCATCCCGATGCCACCCGCGCAGAAGTTCAGGCCTTCCTGGAAAGGCACGTCGCCGCATCCGACGCAAAGGAATTCTGCCTGGTCATGCGCGCGGCCCCCCCCGGCAAGCGGTCCCGCAAAGAACGATCCAAACCTCGCGCCGGCCGCGCGCGACCCGCACGCAAGAAAGCACGGAAAGGCGCATAGATGACACCAACCTCGGCAATCCACCTTCCTTCACGCGGGCATCTAGCGGCTTGCGCTGCGCTCATTCTGATAGTCATGGGAATGCTGGCGTGCAGTGCGGGCTGCGCCACCGGTTCGCGAACCGCCCCCCCCGCGGGGTCGCCCCCCCTGGCGCCGGGCGTGGATGCCCGGCGCGCCTACCTGCCCCTGGAAAGCATCGAGCCCGCCGTCTCGGCCCCCACACCCTCCGCGGCCCCCAAGCCACTCTCCGAACGGGCCGCCGCCCAGGTCGCCGTCGCGCAGAAACTAATCGCGGAGCAGCGCTTCACCGAAGCGGCCCTCGAACTCGAAAAGGCCCTGCGCTACGACCCCAATCACCCCGCCATCCATCGCACCCTCGCCCAATTGCATTGGCAGGCGGGAAACCTGGAACGCGCCCGAAGCCACGCCACCCGAACGCTCGAACTCAAACCCGACGACGCCCAGGCTCATTACCTGCACGGGCGCGTCCTGTCGGCGGCCGGCGACCGCAACGGCGCCATTGCCGCCTTTCGCCGCGCGCTGCTCAGCCGTGGCGACGAACGCCACGACGAGATCATGGCCCTCTCCCAGTACGCCCTGGCCCAGGCTCTGGCCGCCGAAGGATACCTGACCGCGGCGCTCGCGGCATACGACGCGTTCGAACAAAGCGCCGTCAGCACTGAATCAACAACCGGAGAACTGGGCACACTGCGGCGGAGCCAGGGCGCGGCGATCGCACTGGCACGTGCGGACCTGCTGGAGAAACTCGGTCGACCGGCGGAAGCGGCGGAGGTGTTGGCGCCGGCCGCAACGGCCGACCCGAAGAAGGTGGACCTGAATCTGCGCTATGCACAACTCCTGCTGGCCGCCGATCAGGCCCCCCAGGCCCTCGCCGTGGCCCGTGCCATGGGCACTGTGAACGACGAAGTATTGGACCTGTTCGCAGAAATCCACCGGCGGCTGGCAGACCCTGAAGGACTCTTGACCGATCTGCGCCGGCTTCGCGAGGCGCATCCCGGGCAGACCGGCCTGCTGCTGCGATTGTCCGATGCCCTGGTCGACGCAGGCCGAGGCCAAGAAGCGGAGCGCGTCCTGCAGGAACACCTCGCCCAGGAAGGCGAATCGCCTCAGGTCCGACTCCACCTGGTCGATCTGACGTTGAAACGCAATGATGCGGCGGCGGCACTCGAGCATTGCGCTGCGGGCATCGCCGCGCAGCCCGCACAGATGGACTTGTTCGAGCACCGAATCAACGAACTCGCAACTTCCCCCAGTGTGGTCGCTGCGCTGACCGAGCCCGCCCCCGTGCCGGAATCGGCAACCGCCTCCTACCTGCGCGGCCGACTCGCCTGGCGTGCCGGTCATTGGGATGCCGCGGAGCGTTGGCTCCGGCGCGCCGTGGAAACCGACGGCGCCCTAGTCCCCGCGCGGGCCATGCTCGGCGACGTATATGTGCGCACCAATCGCTTGACCGATGCGCTCCGCACCGCAGCGCGCACCGAGCCGGACATCGTCGATGATCCGCGGCTCGAACTGATCCTTGGGGCTGCGTACGAACGGCTCGACCAGTTTGAGCCGGCCGAGTTGCATTACAAAGCGGCCATCCAGCGGCAGCGCGACAACACCCAGGCCATGTTCGCGCTCGCCCGACTCTACCAGCGGTCGGAACGCCTGCTCCTCGCTCAACGGCAGCTTCGCGCCCTCCTCGGCGAAGCGCCCGCCCACGAAGAAGCGCGGGAATTGCTCGCCTACCTCTACCTGCGCGAAGGAAAAAACGACGCGGCAGTTCAGCAGTTCGAGGAGCTGCGCAAAAACGCCGTCACCCCCACCACGCGGGCGCGGGCGGTCGCGTTTCTCGATCAGTATCCGCGCATCGACCCCCCCACCTATCGCGCCGCCCTGCTGGCCGCCATGAACGAAAGTCGTCCCGATGCCGCCACCTGGCTCGCCGTCGCCGACAGCTACGACCAGGTCACCGAGGTCGCCGACAGGTACGAGGCTTTTCGCCGGGCGGCGGAACTGGAGCCCGACAACGAAGAGGCGGCGCTGGGGGTGATCACGGCCGCCCAGGGGTTGTTGCGCCACGAAGAAGCGATCGAACGGCTCAAGAACCTGCTGCCGCGGCGACCCAACCGCAACGCCTGGCGCCTCGGTCTCATCGAACTCTACTGGACGGTCCAGGATTACGATAGTGCCATCAACATGTCACGTGAACTGGCGGAACGCGCCGACCTCGACCCCGCCGTCCGCACCCGCTACCGCTTGCGCTGGGCCGATTCCCTGCGCCTCGCCGATCAGCTCGAAGAAGCCATCGCCCTGGTGCGCCGCTGGGCCGAAGAAGCCACCAGCGACAAACGGGCCTGGATGGCGCGCCTGGCGGAACTGCTCACACAGGCGGAGCGGCACGACGAGGTCGTCGCCATCCTTGAAGGATTCCTCCGCGACGATCCGGCCGACACCCGCCCGCGCAGCGACCTGGTGCAGGCGCTCGTCGCCGCCGACCGCCGCGAACGCGCCGCGCAGATCGCCCTCGACTGGCTCGCCGAAGATCCGGACAATCATCAGCCCGTCGCACTGCTCGTCTTCGCCCTGGAAGGAACCCAGCGCATTGACGACATCACCGAGTTGATTCGCAATGCCCTGCTGCTCACGCCCCACCGCGAAACTTTCCAGGATCTGCTCTCCGTCCGCCTTCGGCTGGCCGGTCGCTTTGACGCCGCCGTCGACTTCATTGAAACCCTGATCGACCAGGTGGTCGCCCACTTGCAGCGACTCAGCGATCGCGCCAACCCCCACCTCGAACCCCCGGGGGACGCCGACCTCGCCAGGCAGCCCAATGAACCCTATACCATGGATTCGTTGGCCGAGCGGCTCATGGCGTTGCGGCTCGAACTGGCTCAGGCGCACGTACAAGCCGGCCACTTCCGCGATGCCGAGCAAATGCTCCTCACCTGGCTCGAAACCGCCCAGGATCCCGACACCCGCCTTCGCCTCCACCTGTCGCTCGCCTTCTGCTACCAGGCGCAGGGAGAAGACCTCCGCTCCACCGAAGCCATGGCCCAGGCCCACGCCCTGCGACCGGACAATGTCGGACTCAACAACGACGTGGCCTACGGCTGGATCGACCGTGGCATGCGCATGGCCGATGCCGAACGTATGATCCGCTACGCCGTGTCCCGCGCCCCGCGCGAAGGAGCCTATCTCGACACCTACGGATGGTTGTTGTACAAGAAGGGTGAGTTCGCAGAAGCCAAAAAATGGCTCCTCCGCGCGGCGCGCGAGCGATCGTTCAAGGATCCAGTGGTGCTCGATCACCTGGGCGACGCCTGCTGGCGCCTCGGCGAACGCGAGGAAGCGCTCCAACACTGGCGCGCCGCGGTGCGCCACGTGAACGAACTTCCCAAAGACGAAGTTCGTGCCGCCGATATCGTCCGCGTGCGCGATGTGACGCCGGAGAAAATCGAAAAAGCCGGCGGCAGCGCTGATCCGCCCGTCGCCCCCCTGGCGGAGGAAAAAACGCCCGCGCCGCCGGACACGCCGCCGGCCCCGCAATAGCCGCCCAGCGCTTCGCGAAACGCCATGCGCCGCGGGTCACCAACCCGCGCCGGTCCTCCGGATATCGATAATGACCATAGCTTCCACCCGTCAGTGCCAGAAAATACCAACGCGGGGTAACGCCCGACAGACTGCGGAAACGCCAGGAGCAGAATAACGTGTCCGGTCACTCCAAATGGTCGACGATCAAGCATAAAAAGGCCGCCCTCGACGCCAAACGCGGCAAAGCCTGGAGCAAACTCTCCCGCGCCATCACCGTCTGCGCCAAAATGGGCGGCGGCAACCCCACCGACAACCCTCGACTTCGCCTGGCCATCGACAAGGCCAAAGCCGAAAACATGCCCAAGGACACCATCGAAAAAGCCATCAAGAAGGGTACCGGCGAACTGGCCGGCGAAACCTATGAGGACATCATCTACGAAGGCTACGGACCCGGCGGCGTGGCCGTCATGTGCCGCGCCATGACCGACAACCGAAACCGCACCGCCGGCGAAATCAAGAAGATCTTCGAACGCGCCGGCGGAAACCTCGGCTCTCCCAACTGCGTCGCCTACCTGTTCAGCCAGCGCGGCGTCATCGTCGTCCCGGCCGACAAAGTGAGCGAAGATCGTATCATGGAGCTGGCACTCGAAGCCGGAGCCGACGACGTCGCCTCCTCCGCGCACATTCACGAAATCACCTGCACCCCGGAGTCCTTCGAACGCGTCCGCCAGGCCATCAACAATGCGGAAATCGAAACCGAATCCGCCGACCTCTCCATGGTCTCCTCCACCTCCATCTCGCTCAATGTCGAAGACGCGCGCAAAGTCATGCGACTCCTCGACGCGCTCGAAGATCACGACGACGTAGACGCCGTCTATTCCAACAGCGACATGAGCGATGAAGTGGTCGCCGCCCTGGCCAAAGAGTAATCCGGCCGACCACACCCAAACGGTTTGATCACACGCCCGCGCCGCGCTCCGCGACCGTCACGTGGACGGTTGGTTCGCCATTGACCGGCGCCACGCGCACCGCACGACGACCTGCGAGCACGTCGTCAAGCATCGCGCCCACCGTCTCCCGGCGCCAGCCGCAAAGGAGTTCCACGTCGCTTTCCTGCGCCGGCTTGCCCTGCGTGCGATGGCGTATCAACTCCTTGATCGACCGCTGAGTCGCCACGAGCGAATACGCCAGATCATGGTCGAGGCAGTAACTGCGGATCACCGCCGTACAGAGCGCGATCAGCGACGATTCCCAGGGCGTCTCCACGTCGTGCGGCTTGGACTTGGGCCATGCCTCTTCGGGGATGGTCAGCGCCTCCTTGACCACCCCGCACAGCGCATGCACGTCGCGATCGCTGAGGTTGACCCCGCGCAGGTCTCGGATATCCGCGAACGAGGTCAGGCTCTGCCGCGCAATCTCCACCATCAGATGATCCTTCAAAGCGATGCGCGCCGGACGGTTCATGCGCAGGGCGACTTCCTCGCGCCACGCCCACAAACGATGCAACACCGATAGCTGCTGTCCCTTCAGCGAGCCCGCCCCCTTGATGCGCTGTACCTTGTCGACTTCCGCCCGTCGGTAAACCGTCATGTCCTCGAAGCGGCGGAATTCCTCCTGCGCCCAGTCCCGCCGCTCAAGGCGGGTAAGCCGCTTGACCAGTTCGTCCTGCACCCCCAGCAGATACGATACATCCTCGGCCGCATACCGAACCTGCTCTCCGGTCAGCGGACGCTTCCGCCAATTGGTCAACGTCTTGGACTTGTGCAGGCGAACGTGCAGCGTGCTCTGCACCAACCGCTGAAGACTCATCGGATAGTCCAGGCCCGCCAGCCCCGCCGCGATCTGCACGTCGAACACGTTGTGCGGCACACGGCCCGTGTGCTGCACGCACAAGGCCAGGTCCTCCTGACCGGCGTGGGCCACTGCCTGCACCTGCGGATCGCAGACCATGTCCCAGATCGGCGCCAGGTCCAGTTTGAGAAACGGATCGATCAACGCCACAGTGCCCTGAACGGCCAACTGGATCAGACAGACCTCCGACTCGTAGCGGTCCTCCATCACAAACTCGGTGTCGAAGGCAAAGCGCCCCTCGCGCCGGCACCGCGCGCTCAAGGCATCGACTTCCTCCTGGCGCTCAATAAGGGTCAGGTCGGGTGGTAGGGCACGGCGGGTCAATAAGGGTCTCCCGTGCAACCAGCATGGCAGCAAATGGCTTGCCGACACGGCAGAGCCCAATGCCATTTTATCGGCGAAATCCCGCTCCCGCTAGCGAAACCGCATGGGGCCGACCAGAGACCAGATTGTCCCGGGGATTTGGGACGGGGCGACGGGGGCGACGCCAGCAACGTGGCAATGCGGCGGCCCACCGCCGCCTCGCGCACTCGCAGCTCACGCTCCAGTTCTTCGACTGTCATCTCTGTGTCTTGCACCATGCGCGCCAAATCCTGCAGAACTTTGCCCAGCGCACGAAGCTCATCCGCCAGGCCGGCAACGGGCGCATCCGTCTGAATCAGCCACCCCGGCGGCGTGCGAACCAGGCGGACCGGTTCAAGGGGCAGGCGGCCGGCAACCTGGATCGTCACCACCGCCGTTCCATTGTCGGTGCGCTCATCGATCACCGCCACGTCACGCGAAAAAACGCCCACCGCATTGACGACCTGCGAACGATCAACCCGCCGCGCGGCAGCGCGACCCATGCGCTCCCGAACCGCCGATTGCAGCGATTCGTTGGAGCCCGCCACGCCTCGAACCGCCCGAAGCAGCGCCATCACTTCACCGCGCTGTCCGGGCAGCAGAAACCTCTCAACTTCCGTCAGGCGGTCCTCCGCGAGGTGGCGGCGCACCTCGCGCACCGTTCCGGCCGGCGACAACAATGGGCCGCCTGCCGTCGCACCCAATCCCGGCAATGGCGCTTCCACGGCTTCGGGCGGTCGATGGCACGAAACCGCCACGAACAGCAGCCAGATCAGCACGCCAAGAGTTGCCGGCGCCGTGCGCGGAAACTCGGCAACATCGCGCCGCACCGACATCAGGAGGTATACCTGGGAACCCTGAGACGCTTGGTGCCCGAACGGGTCTTTCGCCCCTCGCTATCCTCGAAGACCGTAATAATCTCGATCTCCTTGCCGGCAACCGCCTTCGTGGCCCACCGAAGCTGTATATGGTAACCGCGCCCCAGCAGCCCGGAATTAACCGTGTTGACCTCCTCGGTGGGAAAGTGCCAGTCACTGACCAATCTTCGGGCGATCGCCCCGGTGGCATCCCGCTCGACCACATACAGCTCGACGTGGAACATCCCGTTCCGCAATTCGCCGCGCGTCGCGCCGGCATCGAGAAAGGCACGGTATCGCAGACCTTCGGGGTCTCGGTCGCCCGATGCATCGAGGTTTAACCACGGGCGCTGTTCATAAATGCAGACCACCTGACGCACCGGCAAATCCGCGTGCCGCGAAGATCGCGAAGCGCGCGACCGGCTCTCGGCCCCCCCGGACTTGCCGCGCGCAGGGTCCGAAGAGACGCAGGCTGTCGACAACAACAAACCCGCAGCGACCCCGACCAGCAGCCCAATACGACGATGTCCCAACTTCATGGTGTCGGACCAGTTCATGCGCCGCCTGTGCCCCCGATTCCCCGATAACCCGAAGCACGCGCCCGGGGGCGCATCGGAACAAAGCAGTTGCCGCGCCGCAATCAGGGCAGTAACTCCGGCTCCTTACGCACCACGGGCGGACCGTACACCGGGGCGCGCACCGTATCCGCCGCGGCCGGCCTTGAAATTGCCGGCCCGTAAATGCGCGGCCGACCAGCAGGCGAACCCGGCTGTTCAACAGGACGCGGCGCTGCCGGCGAACCCGGGCGCGCCTTCGGCGACACCGGTCCCAGGGATGACTCCTCCGGCAGAATGCGTAACCCCTGCATGAACGGTGATTGCAGAATGTTATCAGGCAACATGAACCGATCGCGTTCCGTGACCGACATGTCGCGCACGTCGGCGTCGGTCCGCAGCACGTCAACCGTCAGCACCACCATCAACTCCGTACGCGACTTGCTCACGCTGGTCGAGCGAAACAGCACCCCCAGATAGGGAATATCGCCCAGGATCGGCACCTTGTTCTCTCCCTGCGAATCGCGCGACTGAATCAGTCCGCCGATGATCACCGTCTCCCCGTCGCGCACCGTAACGTTCGTATCCACCTCGCGCTTCGAGAATATGGGCGAAGTCACGCCTTCGGTAAGCTGCAGCGTGTCGCCGCTGATGTTGGAGATTTCCTGCGTCAATTTGATGGTCACGTAACCGTCCGGGCTGATGTGCGGCGTGGCGGTAAGCACAATGCCCACGTCCTGCCGCGTAATGTTGGACCGCACCGATCCCGTATCGCTCTGCTGCGACGACTCCACAATCGGCACCTCGTCCGCGATCGTGATCTTGCCCTCCTCGCCGTTGCGAACCATAAGGATCGGGCGGGAAAGCACCTCCAGACGGCTGTCCGCCTGCAGGGCGTGAAGCAGGAAACTGAAATCCTCCCCCGTAATCGTAAAGTTGAACCCACCCAGCCCCACGCCCGCGGCGCCCAGGTCCGTCCCGCTGATCCAGTCGAAGTCGCTGCCCTGAATCACGCCGTTGGGACCCACCACCGCCCCACGCGAAAAGTCCAGCTCCTGGCCCGCGATCTCAATGCCCAGCTCCACGTTGTTACTCAGCGTGACCTCCGCGATCAGCACCGATATCATCACCTGCGGCTCGGGACGATCGATCTGCTCGATCATCTCCATCGTCCGTGAGTAACTCTTGCGGCTCGTGCCGTAAAGCAGACTGCTACTCCCCTTCTCCACGTCGCCCACCGCCTCCACCGAAACCTGCCGCTCCTGTCGCCGCAGGCGCGCCTCCATGTCGTCCCCCTCCCCCAAAACGTTTTGCTCCTGCTCATTGAACCCCTTGATCGCCTGGGCAATGTCCGACGCGGGCCGAAACTTGGCCTGATAAACCCCGGTCATCCGGTCTTCCGCCTCTTGCGCATCAAGATAGCGGACCAGTTCCTCGATCATCCGCAGGTCGATTTCCGCCCCCGCCGCAATGATCGTGTTGGTGCGCTCATCCGCTTCAAAACGCAGTTCCTGACCCACGCTGGCAAACTCGACGTCGGAAAACGCACCACCGAAACTGAACTGCCGCGCGGTTTCGCCCTCCCCCCCTTCCGTGGGTTTGAACAGGTTGGTCAGTTTCTCCACCATCGTCTTCGCGTCGCTGTTGATCAGCGGAAACAACCGCAGCTCCGAACGGATCGGGCGAATGCGGTCGAAGTCGACGATCATCGCTTCCAGCATCGACATGCTGTCCGCCGGCGCGAACACCATGAGCGAATTGGTCCGCGGGTCGGGCTTGATCTTGATGTCCTGCTTCAGCAGCTTGCGTTCGATCTCCCGCCCTTGCGCGTCCTTCTCCAGAAACGAAACGATCACCGCCCGTTCATCGTCCCCGCCCCCGCCCTCGCCCACCAGTGTCTCCTCCAGCAGCGTGGCAAAGTCCTGCGCCAGCGCCTGCTTGAGCTGAATCACCTTGACCATCATCTCCACCGCGGGCGTCGCGGTGTCCAGCCGCGCAATCACCTCGCCGATGTTGAGCATCTCCGACGGCGAAGCCCAGACGATGATGGCGTTGGTGCGCTCGTCCGCCTGCACCGCGATGGCGTCCGCCCGACCCGAGCCGCCCTCCACCTGCGTGGCGAAAAGCTGCTCCAGCTTCTCCGCCACCCGCGCCGCCTTGCCGCGCTTGAGCGGGAATATCTCAAACTGCCGCGCGATGTTGGACGGCTTGTCGAGCACGCCAAGCAGTTCGGCAATCACGTCGTGATCGTCGCGCGAAGCGCTGCTCACCAGCGTGTTGGACGACTCCTCCGCCAGAATCACAATCGGCGTGCTGCGCGCCGCGTCCTGACCCTCCGCCCGCGCGTCGAACAGCTTCTGCATGCGCGGTGCCATCTTCGCCGCCGAGCCGTAGTTGAGCGGATACGCTTTGATCTGCGCCGACTGCGGGCCGGCCTCCACGTCCAGCCGGCGGATCAGGTCCGCCGCCCGTTCCATGGCGTCGCGCGTCGCCGCCACCACGATGGCGTTGGTCCGCACGTCCGGCAGCAGCGTGGGCTTCTTGAACGTCTCAGACGCGGAAGCGATGCCGTCGAACAGCTTGTCAAGCATGTCGGCCAGCAGGTTGGCATCCGCATATTGCAGCTTGAACAGTTGCGTGTCGTCGATCAGCGGCTGCGCCTCCAGCGCATCCACCAGCCGCTTGATCTCCTCATAGTCCTCCAGGCTCGCCGCCACCACCAGCGCATTGCTGCGCTCGTCCGCCACCACCACCGGAAGATCTTCCAGCAGTTCCTGCGTGCGCCGCAGTTCCGCCTTGCGCTTCCACAACTCGTCGATTTTGGTCTTCACGTCGACCGCGGAGATCCGATTGCACAACACCAGGCGGATCTGGTCGAACAGCTTCGTCGGCCGGCTGTCCAACTGGTCAACGATCGACACCATCTCGTCGAAGTTCTCCTCCGACGCGGAGACGATCAGCGAATTGCTGCGAATGTCCACGCTCAAAAACACCCGCTCCCGCTCCACCGCCGCCTTCCCGGCGTTGGTCGCCTCGGCCGCCTCCAGACGCTTCGTGAAAAGCTCGGTCAATAACTGACCCACCCGCGTCGCGTCCGCATAGTCCAGCGGCACCAATCGCAGCGGGAATTTCAGCGCCCGCGCGGGCTGGTCGAGCTGCCCGATCACCGTCTCGGCCAGGTGAATCTGCTCGTCCCGACCCGCGATGATAATGGTATTGGTGCGCACGTCGGCCACCACCGACACGTTGTACACCAACGCCTTGCCGGTCGGCGTACCCGGAACCGCGTCCTGCGCGCTGCCGTCCGGATCCTCTGGCAATGTCTTTCCTTCGTCGAACATCTTCTTGAGCGCCTCGGACACCGTCTCGGCATCGGCAAAGCGCAGGGGAAACAGCCGCGCATGAATCGCTTCGCCGGTGGGCACGCCGTCGAGCAGGCGGATCAGTTCACCCATGGGAACGACGTTTTCCTCGACGGTGGCGATGATCAGGCTGTTGGTGCCGTCATCGGGAATGATCCGCGTCGGCTTCTGCAGGTCGATGGGCGGCAGTTCGGTCAGTTCGCCGGTGGGGCTGGCCTTGCTGATCCGCAGGCGGAAGATGAACTCTTCCATCGCCTCACGCGCCTGACCCTGCCGGGCCTGCGCCTGGAGCAAGTCCTCGATGACCTTCGCCAGATCAGCGGACTTGCTGTGCAACAGCGGATAAATGGTCAGCTTGACCTCGCCCCAGCCGGGCGTCGGCGCCACGTCGATGTTGGCGATCAGCGCCTCAATCTTTTCGCGTTCGTTTTCCCGCGCCGTCACCGTAATGGTGTTGTTGGCGTTGTTGGGAATGATTTGGAGCTTGCTCTTGTCCAGCGGCATCCCCTGCGCCTTCTGGAATTGCTCAAAGACCTTCTGCAGCTCCTTGGCCACGTCGCTGGCGCGGCGGTTCTTCACCTCGAAGCGCATGAGTTCGATCTTGCCCAACGGATCAGGAACCGAGTCAACATCATCGATGACGGAAAGGACGAAGTCGATGTCGTCGGCAAGCGCCGAGACCAGCAGGATGTTGGACGTCAGCGCCGTCAATGTAACCTGCTCTACTTCTCTTTGATTCTCGCGATCCAATACGATGCGCAGTGCCTCCTGCACCGTGCGTGCGATTTCCTTCGCGTCGCGCTCGCTGACCGTCACCACCCGCACCTCGGGCATTTCCACCTCGGCGTCGAGCGCCTTGATCATCAACTCCAGCGTCTTGACCGCCTCTTCCGGCCCCTGAAGGATCACCTGCCCGCCGACGAACTCGACCTTGATATCCGCCCCCACCAGCCGGCTCAGCGTCTGCGGATCCAACCGGCCGATAAGCTCGCTCACTCGATCGGGCGCCGGCGCAGCCGGCACGTGCACGGGCTGGCGGCGTTCGTCTTCTTGCGCAGGCCGCTCCCCGGCCGGAGACTGCTCCCGCGGCGGCGGGGTGGGCTCAGTCTGCGCGCGGCTCGACCCAACCGTCAGGGCAAACCCGATACACCACGCGGCTGCCAATGTCATTCTGCGGCCGCGCGGACTCCTCGATCGCGTCTCCATTCGCTTCGCGTTCATCCGTTCTGTCCCCTGGTTCGCCCGACTCTCAGATCCGGCCCGCGACACGGTCGCCGCGCCGTATGATACCCGACCGGCGCTCGCCGGTAACCGAAAAAATACCCGCCCTCCGCCCCACCGAACGGGGGCTGTGATTTTTCGCCAATACGCACTTCAGGACCTATCCCAATATCGACGCGCGCCGCGGGCTTGCTCCCCTTTACGCGAAGCGTCAAGGGCAGCCCGCGCGGACGCCCGCGATTCAGTCATGGGGATAAGTTCTTTGCCGATACGCACCGTACAGGTGCGCTCGACGCTCCACGTTGCGCTCCCAAGACGCCGCCTCACTTCCCCCCTCCTTACCAAGGAGGGGGCAGGGGGAGGTTGCGTCGCCCGCGAAGACCTCGCGCGATACCTACCGCCTCCAGCGCCGATTCACTGGAGGCGAAACAGCGCCGACGGCGAAAACTCTGCGCTTGGCCAACGCCCCCGGCTGCCGAAACGCTGAAGGCGGTGGCGCGCCGCCCATGCCAACCCCCCTGTATCCCCCCTTGGAAAGGGGGAAGCGGTCCCGTCAACGCGGCGGCGTAGTGTCAACGCTGCGGGGTCGTACGCGGTCTTGGCCGACTCGTAGGACGTGTCGTGCCCCCGCGCGTGCCGCTACCGCTGCCACTTCGCCGCCCGCTCTCACTCGCGGCCTCCGGGTTCGTCAACTGGTCGATCAACCGCTGAATATCCTCCACCGCCACGTTCTGCGGCTTGAAGATCGAAGTGACCGTGTTGCCCTTCGGTCCCTTATCTACAATCGTCCTGGCCATCTCCTCAGCATCAGCAAACAACGAGGGCGACCCGCCCACGATCAGCATGCCGGTCCGTGCGTCCGCCATGACCGTGATGCTCGGCGGCGCCTGCCGACTGCCCGGCGGCACCTGCGCCTTGGCCGCCTCGTTGATAGTCAGCTCTACCTTTTCAGCCAGGTCGGCCAGGTTCACACCCGCGTCCAGCTCAATAACCTTGAACCGCGACTGCGGCGGAATCTTGTCACTGTCGAGCTGCGCAACCAGGCTCTCGATGCCCGCCAGGTCCGCCGGCTCGGCCCGCACCACCAGACCGTTGATCTGCTCGTTGGCCACCACCGTCGGCGGCGACTTGCTCGCCCGCCCGCCGCCCCGCTGCTGCTCAAACGTCTGCTGGAGCATGTGCGCGATTTGATCGGCCCGGGCATGCTGGAGAAGGATGATCTTGGGCGCGTCGGCCAGGGCGTCACGGCTGTCCATCGCCTTCGCCGCCGCCTCGATCCGCGTGAAATCCTCCGGCTTGCTCTTCACCACCACCGCCCGCGACCCCTCCAGCGCAGAAATCGAAATCGGCGGCGCCTGCGCCCCGGCCGACTTTGGCGCGGACTTCACAAAGATCTCGTCCAGCGTCTTGGCCACCGCCGCCGCGTCGGCGTTTTCCAAACGGATCACCTGCACGTCGCGCTGCGCCGCGTCCGGCGCGTCGAGCGTGGCGATGAGTTCCTCCACCCGCCGTTGGTTGTCGCTGCTCGCCGAAACCACCACGCTGTTGGAATTCGCATCGGCCGTGGCAATGACCTGCTCGCGCGGATTGCGCCCGTCCCCGCGGAACAGCTTGCCGATCGCCTCCTGAATCGCGTATGCGTCGGCGTACTTGATCTTGATCGTCCGCACCGTCGGCTTCACCTCGCCGCTTTCCGCGTCCAGCCCGTCGATCATCTCCTTGACCCGCTGGTGATTCGACTCGCTCGCCGTGACGATCACCGTCTGCGTCAGCGGATCGGCCACCGCGACGATCACGTCCTTCTGCGACATCCGGCGGTTGGCGCCCGCGGTCTGCTGTTGTGTGCGGCTCCACTCGCGGATCATGTTCACCACCGCGTTGGGATCGGCCGCGACCGCCGCATAGACCTTCGTCGTGGTTACCGCAGTATCCGCAAACTCCGGCAGATCGAGCTGCGCAATCCGCTCCTTGATGAACCCCAGGTTCGCCTCGTTCGCCTGCACCACCACCTGGTTGGTATTCACCAGCGGCGTAACCACCACCGCCAGATCCAGCGGCGAAGCCGCCCCGCCCGGCCCCCGCCCGCCCGTGGTCTGCAGCGCCTTGCGCTTGTCGTCGAAGATGCGAGTCAGCGACTCAGCCACGTCCTCGGCCAGCGCGTGTTTGAGGGTGATGGTCTCGGTGAGAAGTTGCGCCGCCGCCTGCTGTTCCAGCGGGTCGATCACCTGGCTGCGAATGTCGTCAATCTGCTTCTGCGTGCCGCGGACGATGACCATATTGAGCGTGCGGTTGGCCTCGGCCGTGGGCGGCACCTCGCCCTCCTTGATCTTGGTGCTCCACAACCGATTGATATTCTGTGCCACCTCCGTGGCATCCGCCGTCTTGAGCACCACCATCAGTACGCCCGGCGGGCTCGGCGCGTTGGCCGGCGTGTCGATAGTCTTCAGCGAATCCTCCACAAACCCGAAAATCGTCGGGCTGCCCAGCACCACCAGCGCGTTGGCCTTGTCGTCCACCTCCACGCTGAACGGGTCGATCGGCGTCTGCGGCGGCAACCGGCGCAGATAGTCGGTGATCAGCTTGTTCATCGTCGTGTACACCGCCCGCGCGTCCGCGTGCTTCAGCGGATAAATGCGAAAGTCGAAGCCGATGCCCCGCTCCGTGTCCAGCGACTTCACCAGCGACTCCACCTCCGCAAACATCGCGTCGTCCGTCATCACGAAAAGCTGCCGCGTCGCATCGCTGGCGGTCACGCTGACCCGCGCCCCGCCGCCCGCGGCCCCCTTGCCCCGCGCCGCCCCCGTCCGCCGGCCGGCCCCATAGGCCGAATCGATCGCATCGGCCACCATGCTGGCGCGGGCATATTGCAATTGAATCACCCGTAGTTGATCGCGCCCCTGCGACTGCTCTTCGATATCCTTGATGACCACGTGAATGCGCTCGTGCAGCCGCTCCGGCGCGCTGAAAAAGAGCACCCGCCCCCCCTCCTCGCCGATGAACTTGGCCACCGCGGACGCCGTGGGAGCCGCCCCTCGCGCCCCCCGCGCTCCACCCCCGCCGCCGAACATGGAATCCAACGTGTCCGCCACCAGCTTGGCGTCGGCATGCGCAAGCACCACCGACTGAAAGTTCTCACCCCCGGCCGGCACATCCAGCTCTACGATCAACTTATCGACCTCCGCGATCTGCTCGGCCGTGGCCTGCACCGAAAGCATCTGCAGACGCGGATAAGGAATGAAACTCGCCGTATTAAGCGATCCGCCTCCATCCGCCGACCCGCCGGGGGCACCCTTGCCCCGCGTCGCCCCTGCGCCGGGGCGACCCTGGTTGATGCGCGTGGCCAGATAGTCGGCCACCTCCTCCACGTCAGCATGTTGAAGCTGATAGCTCTTCCACTCACGCTTCGCCACGTCCTGGCTCTCGAGGTCCGCGATCAATTCTTCAACGTAATCCAGCGCCGCTTGCGGAGCCATGACCAGAATGCTGTTGGTCTCCAGGTTGCTGGAGATTTTGATGTCCTGCGGATCCACCCCGAGTTCGACCACACCGGTCTTGGTCTCCTGAACGATGGTCTTGGGCAGTTGGCCGCCGGCGCCGCTCGCTTCAGGCGATGCGCCCCGCGGGCCGCGCGCCCCGCTCCGTGCCTTCGATTCGTCTAGTCCCAGCCAGTCGCGCAGCAGCGCCTCCACGTCGGTCGCGTTGAGCTTCTTGAGCGGAATCACGCGATAAAGATTGTCATACGGCTTGGGCTGGTCGATGGTCGCCAGCAACTCCTCGATCGCCGGGTACTGATTGGTATCCGCCCGCAGAATCAGCGTGCGGTCGCGCGGGTTGGGATACACGCGCACCGCAGTGGCCGGCAACTCGGGAATCGGCACCGGCTGAGGCTGCTGCGGCTGTCGCCCGGGCTGTTGGCCCTCGCCACCCCGCTCCTGCTGACGGGCCGCCTGCTGAGCCGCCTGTTGGGCCGCCCGCTGCTGCTGAATCGCCATCTGCTGCGCCTGCCGCTGCGCCGCCTGCACCTGCGCCATCTGCTGACGCGTGGCGTTGAACATCTCTTCGAGAATGTCCTGCGCCGTGAACACGTCGATGTAGCGCACGCGGTAAATGCGGATATCCGGCGGCGCCGGTGCGTCCTTCAATTGTTCCTCCACCTCCTTGATCAAGTCCGGGATCTGCTCCACGACACCCTCGGGACCGATCAGAGTCACCGCGCCGGTCTTGGTGTCGATGACCGCCTTGATCTTCTGACCCTTGAACTCCTTGCCGATGGACTTCGACCGCTCCTGTTCTTCCGATTTCTCCCCTTCGCTTTTCTTCTTTTCGGGCGATTCCTTCGGCTGCACTCCCTGCCGGATCAGCGCTTCCTGTGCCTGCCGCAACATCGCATCCAGTTGCGCCTGACTCAGTTCCGGCTCCGGTTCGATTTCTTCTTCCTCTTCCGGCGGAGGTACCCCTTCCGGCTCCGCCCCCTCCGGCACCTGGGCCAGCGCCGCACACAACACCGCAGTCGCCGCAACGCGCAGCGGCGCAGGGATCAACGCAGAACCGGCGTCCGCTTGGGGCGAACCGGCCGGCGCCGGCCGCCGCCCCTCGGCCTGCGGCTTCACCGCCGGCGGCGGTGGCTGCGCCTTGACCCGCTCGATAATAAACTTGTCCTCGTCCTGCGGCGTACCGTCGATCAGCTCGAACTCAATGTCCGGATTGTTGAGTTGCAGCATCATGATCAGATCGCGCGGCGGAATGTTCGACGGCGACGTGATCATGCGCCGCGTCTCACGGAACTTCTTCGGGTCCGGCTTGTCCACCAGCGTCGCCACCAGCTCGCGTACTTCCGCCAGCCGCGACTCGTCCGGGTGCGACACGATCAGCGTCTCCCCGAACAACCCCGTGGTCACCTTCGGACGATCCTCGCTCGATTCCCATCGGTCCTTCAGAATCGCATCCAGCGCGTCCGCCGCGTCCCTGGCCGTCGCGTATTGCAGGTCGATGTATTCACGCGGCACCACCGGCTTCTTGGTGACCTCCTCCGTCTCCTTGGTGTCCATCTGCGCGATGATCGCGTCCACCTCGGTGATCTTCGCCGGACCGGCCACCACCACCATCGTGTCCGCGATCAAATCCGCCTTGATGTACACATCCTTGCCGATCCGGGTGATCGAAGTCTCAAAAAAGTCCTCCTCCTCGCTCTCCTTGCCCAGCCCGCGAGGCAGCGCGCCGCGCTTCGGAGCCTCGCGGCTCGCGCTATCCACCACGTTCATGATGATGTCCACCAGCGTCTTGGTGTCGGCGTACTTGATCTCGTAAATCTTGATCTGCCGACCGCTGGTCGCCATGGAATCGAGATGCCCCACCCATTCCTTCGCCTGCGCCACCTCTTCCGCCGGACCCTGAAGCACCACCGCCCCCCCGCCGGGGGCCGCGGCGATGGCCAGCGACGAAGTCAGAATCGCCTCCGGCACCGGCGCGGCCGGCACCCCCGGTCGTCGGGTCGTCACCGCCCGCTGTGGAGCGCCGATCATCTCCTTGATGGTCTTGACCATGTCATTGGGGTCGGCGTTGTGCAGCACCACGGTTTCGAAAACGAGCTTGGACGCATCCGACGGCTTATCAAACTCCGCAATCAGCTTGACCGCCTCGTCGATCACCGCCGTCGGCGCCGCAATAACAATCTGCTTGTTCCGCTGGTCCGGCTCCATGTGGTATCGCTTGCTGGCCCCCCCGGCCCGCGGCATTTTCAGCGGCCGCCCCGGGGTTACGGCGCCGGGCGTTGCCGTCACGCCGCCCTCCTCCGCCAACTCGCCCGCGTACACCAACTGCTGAACCTTCATCGACAGCAGCGGCTCGATCTTCTCCGCCACCTCCACCGGATCCCCGTGCTGCATCGCCACGGTGCGCACCTCAATGCGCGTGTCCTTGCTGTCCGGCTTGTCGAACATCGCCACCAGCGACCGCGCCTCATCCACCACCGGCTGCGCCGCCGCCACCACGATCCGCCGGTTGCGCTCGTCGGCCGCGATGTGGTAACGCTGCCGCGAATCAAGGATCGGCCGGCCGGGCATGCGCACCGCCCCCTTGGCCGCACCCCCCGGGGCCGAGGCGTCCGGCTCATCCGCAAGTTCGCCCCCGCGCACCAGTTCTTGAACCTTCAACGCCAGCAACGGATCCAGTTGCTCCACCAGTTGCGCCGGATCCACGTGCTTGACCTCGATAAACTCGAACACCACCCCGGGCACTTCCGCCCGCGTGTCGAAATCGCCGATCAACTCCTTCGCCGCGTCGATGATTTTCCGCGTCGCCACCACCACCACGCGCTTGTTACGCACATCCGCCGCAAGGTGATACGGTCGGTCGTTTGATGTGGCCGCCCCCGGAACCCGAACCCGCGGCGCCCGCACGCCCCCCGCCGCCGGATCCTCAACCATGGACTCAGTCACTTCACCCGACCGGATGAGATTACGAACCTTGACCGTCAGAATCGGCTCAATGCTCTGCACCAACTCGGTCGGATCGGCATATTTGATCGGCACGTACTCCACCAAAGTGGGCTCGGTCACCTCCGTCTTCCGCAGCATGTTCAGCAGCTCTTCGATCTCCTCGAACATGAACGGCTGCGCAATGACAATCAGCTTGCCCGTCGCCGGCTGCGGGATGAACTGCGGACCCTCCGGACCGCTCGGCGCACTGCCCGGTTGCCGAGCGGTGGGCCGCGGCGCCGCCGCCCCGCGCGAACTGCTCCCCCCCAACACCGTCGAAAGCGTGCTGGCGATGGCGTCAATATCCGCTCCGGGCGGAAAATTCTCATAAACCCGCACCGTCCGCTTGTCGGCGCGGACATCGAACTGTTCGATGTAAGCAGCGACCTGTTGCATGACCGACGGCGACGCCTTGACGATCAGCCGCGTGTCCACCTGCACGATGGTCAGCGCCGCCGTGGACGCTGCGCCCAACGACGGATCACGCGGCGCCGCGCCGCGCGCGCGCCGCGCCCCCGCAGTCGGCGTCGTGGTAGCCGGCCCCTCCGTCAACAACGCCTCTACCGCGGCTTTCACCTCCGCCGGGTCGGCGAACTTGATCTCAAACGTCCGCTCTTCGATGTCGCTGGCATGATCGAACACCGCCAGCAGCTCCCGCATCGACTGAATCTCTGTCTCGTTAGCCCCAAGGACCAGGATTCCGTCCGCCGTCGTCTCGCAGCGGATCTTGGTCGCCTCCTTGCCGGCGACCCCCGGCGCCGTCGCCACCCCGGCAGCACTCAAAGGAATCAACGCCGCGATCTTGTTCAGCGCTTCGTCCACCGGAATGTTCTTGACCGGCAAGAGCACAAACTCGCGCAGCGCCGTCTCATTCTCCAGATCCGAAATGACCTTACCGTACGCCTCCCACTCCGAGTCCGTGCACAGCACGTACAGCCGACCCTGCTCATCGTCCGGCGTAAACTTCCCTGCTGCGCCACCCGGCTGGCCCGCCGGTGCCGCCACCGGTCGCCGCCGCCCCCCCCCCCCGCGTGGTGGGCGACGGCGTCGCCGACGGACTCAATTGCCCGCTGTCCACCTGCGAAAGAATCGCCGCCACAAACGATGGCCGCTGGTTCACCAGCCGTACGATGTGCAGCCGCGCCGGCTCCACCGCCACGTCAATGTCCGCCAGCACCCGCTTCGCAAGCTCCAGATCCTTCTCCGATCCCGTAAACCAGATCGCCGTACCCGAAGGATCCGGCACCACCTGTGACACCGATATGGCACCCGTCGGAACGCCGCGCGTCGTCGTCCCCGGAACCGCACCCTGCAGGATCTGCGTCACCGTCGACACCGCCGTGTCCGCATCGGTATGGGTCAGCGCGATCCGCAGCGGCCCCACCTGTCCCTTCACGTCAAAGAGCTGAACCAGCTCGCGCACCCGCTGCACCGCCTCGTCCGGACCCGTCGCGATGATCGCCGAAATGGACGGATGCGGTATCAGCGTGACGTCCGCCGCCGACACCGACGCAGCGGCGCCCGCCGGAGCCCGGCCGCCCCGACGAGGCCGAACGGGACGCGCTCCCCCCGGAACCGGCATCCCCGTCGAAGGATCCCCCGCACCCAGAATCTGCTGCACCGTGCCCACCAAGGCCTGCGGATCGGTATTCCGCACCGGGATCACCACCGGCAGGTAGTTAACCGTCGTGTTCACGTCTACATAAGGAAGCAACCGCCTGATCTCGTCGATTTTGTCCTGCATCGCCCGCACGATCAGAACACCCTGCGCATCCTCGGGAACGATGCTCACCTCCGGCGCAGGTATGCCGTCCAACGGGCTCGGCCCACCGGGACGCACCCGCGGCATCGCAGCCGCACGTCCCGGCTGCTTGGTCGCATCCGCCGACATCAGCAACATAAGCTTCTCGTTCGCCTCCGTCGGCGTAATGAACTTGACCTCGATGATCTCCAGCTTGCGCGGGTCGCCTTTGCGCCCCGTGAAAAAGTCCACCAGCCACAGGTACTTCTCCACGTCGCTCACCAGCGCGTAGATCGCCACCGAATTCTGATCGTCCAGCGGCGTAACGCGCACATAATCCGGCATGAAATCGCGCACTTGGTTCAGTTCCGAAAGCGCCCCGGTGGTCGGTGTGAAAATCACCAGCACCAATTCCGACGGAGGCAGCGCGGCCGACCGAAACTCGGCAACGCCCCGAAACATCCGGTCCGCGGGCATCACCCGCAGATAGTCATTCACGCGGATGACTTCCAGGTGCGTGGTACGGCGCAGCAGCCAGTACGGTTCCAGCGGCTTGTAGTTGAAAAGCAACATGCGCACCCGGTCCAGAAGTTGATCGAATGTCAGTTGCTCTTCCGTCACGAACGTCACCTTCCCGTCGGGCGGCGCTTCGCCGATCACCCCCAGCCCCGTCTCGCGCGCTATGCCCTCGATCAGCACGTCATACCCCGCGTCCTTGATGCTGAACGAATACTTGCGCTGCTCCGGCGGTGACGCACGTTCGGTCGAAGCCGGAATCTCGATCTTGTTACCCGGCGCCTGCGTCCCAGGCCTCGACGGTTGCCCTCCCCCCGCAAACGGATTCGGAGCCAGGTGCGCGCCGGGCTGCGGCGGCGTGGTCGCCTGGTCATCTTGCTGGCCTGTCGCACGCAACCGCGCCTGCCGTCGCTGTTCGGCCCGTTCCGCAGCAATCTGCTGCGGTGTCTTCGATGCGGGCTGGACCGCCGGTTCCGGCTCGTCCGCAGGCTGGGGCTTCTCCTGCAGCATCTCATCGATCTTCTTCTGAACTTCCGGCGGAATCACAACCTTGTCCGGCGAATCCGGCACCGGCTCCGCAGGAGTCTCCGCACCATCGTTCGAAGGTTCCGGCTCGGGCGACGGCGTCTTCGGCTGCGGCGTGGTCCGCGGCGGCGACGCCTGCTTGCGGACCCGCGGCGCCTGTCGCGGTGTCGGGGGCGACTCCTGCGCAACGCCCACCAGCGGCGAAGCACCGAACCCCATCAACCCGACCAGCAATGCAAACATCGAGCCGGCCTTCGCGAACATGCGCTCGGATCTTGGAAACATGATTGGTCTTCCCTGTCTGGGTGAATCGTCCGGCACAAGCCACAAATCGACGCCGCAAGTCTCGCGTCGAATCCTCCTGTCGTTCCACATCGGGATCTGCCTTCTATCGAGGTCTGGGACGTCGCCGGGTAGGCGTGCGCGCCCCGGGCCGGGTCGTGTTCTTGCCCTCACCGTCACCGGTTTCCGCCTTCGGCTCCGTGGACGGCGCCTCCCGCGTGCCTGCATCCGGCGTCTCCCCGGCAGGCGTCGCACCCTCGGTGACCTGCGGCGTCGCCTTGGCCGAGCCGGTGGGCCGCGCCGCACGGTCCTTACTCCCCTCACTCGGCACAGGCCCCTGCGGTGGCGCGCCATCGGAGCCGGCGCCGCCCGTATCCACCCCCGGCGACCCCGCGGCTCCCCCCTCGGTCACCCCCGCCGCCGGCCCGTCCGTCCCAACCGCTTCGGGAACAAGCCCGGCCTCATCGGGGCCCTCCGGCACCTCGGCCGGCGCTTGCTGTTCCGCCAGCCGCAACTCGCTCGCCACCCGCTGCAGATCAGGAAAATGGGCCGCGGCATCCACCGGCATATCCTGATCCAGCTTCCCGCCCAGCGGATAAACGAAATACTCTCCATGCCTACGCACCAACCCCCCGCGCGGATGCACAAATACCAACTCGCCGCCGTCGAATTCCTCGCCCAGGGCGTGATAGGTCCGCTCATTGGTCCGCGTATTCTGCACAATAAACTCGTGTCGCTGGCTCGCCGAATCACTCCGCATCAGCGCCATCGCCAAATGCATGAACTTGTTGTCCGGCCAACGCTTCGGACCCGGCGGCGGAGGAGGAGGCGGAGGGGGATCGTTCCGCACCACGACCGGTGCAGGCTCCCGAATGGTCACATTCACGGTGGCGGTGGCGCTGTTCTCGCTCTCGTCGGTCACCGTCAGCGAATAGACCTGCGTGCGCACCTCCGCCGTGTCCACCGTCACTTTCGCGCCCGAGGTCGAACTGATCCCTTCCGCCGGAGACCACGTGTAAGTGTATCTGCCGTCGCCGCCGGTCGCCGAGGCTTGCAGATAGGCCGGCTTGCCCTGCTCCACATTGACCTCGCGCCCCGCATTTGCCACCAGCGGCGGCAAGGGCTCAAACTCCGAAAACGGCGTTCGCTTCCAGATCGACGAATAGTCCCGCCCCTGATGCCGCACCACCGTCTCCGGCTGATGAAAATCAGCGGCGACCAGCCGCTCGCCCAGCATCTTCTGTTGCGGCAGCACCAGCACCTCGATGGGCATACGAACCGTCACACGCTCCTGCTTCTTGCTCGTCTTGCCCGATCGGGTCGGCGACAGCGTCACGTTGCCGACCCGCAGGAGCTGCGGCAACTCCACCGCGTCGCGCAGAAACCCCAACGCCGCCTCCAGGCTGCCCGTGGCGGACACGGAAATAAGCATGCGCTCCAGACCCGTCTTGCGATCGCTGGTGCCCCGACTGGGAACCACGCTCGCCTCCTCCAGCCGATGCTTGAGAATCAAGTCATTCAAGCGCGCGTGCACGCTGTTGGCCACCGAAGTCAGGTCCATCGCCCCCGCCCGTTCCGCCAACCGGCGATACTGACGTTTGGCCTGCTCCGCCCGCGCCTCCAGATCCTCCAACTGTTCAAGGGTCTCGCGCGCCGACGCGATGCGCTCCTCGATCGTCACCAGCGGTTCGATCCACGCGGGATAAACCACGCGCGTAACGAAAGCGCCGGCCACCAGCGTGCCGAAAGCCGCAAGCAGGATTTTCGTTCGGCGGTTCATCGTTCGTTTCATTCGTCGCCGGCCACGCTGCCGTCACCACGGCGCGCACGAACCGGCAATGCCCTCTATCCGCCCCCGGCTGTCCGACTCGTCGATCGCTTCGGCTGCGTATCGTCCAGAATCTGGATACGCAGATCCTGTTGAAACGGGTATTTCTCGCCCGGCTTCTCGTTCTGCGGGCCCATGCTCACCTTGAAACGCGGACGGTCCCGCCCCTCGCGGCGGAAATCCTCTAGCTGCCCGATCGCGTCGAGCGGCACGCTGCGCTGCCGCGCTCGCGTCCGCAGCGTAATCCGCCCGTCCTTCTGGTTCAGGTCGATCTGGTCGCACACCAGATGCTCGTGCGACGGCAGCACCGACATCGCATCGTGCAGCACGTCCACCCAGATGTGCTGCTGCTCATCAAACTCCACAATTCCGCCCGCGCCGTTCACCAGCTCCAGAAACTTCCGCCGGTCGCTCTCCTCCGCGCGATGCGCCTCAATCTGCCCCAGAATCCGCGCCATCTCCAGCCGACTCGGCCGGGTGATCCCCGCCACCGCCACCGCCCCCGCCGCCACAAAAAGCAGTGCAACCCCCGCCACAATCGGCGCCTTTCGCAGCCGCTTCTTCGCCACCGACTCCACACGCTTCGGATGCAGAAAGTCGAAATGCCCCCCATCCTCCCGCAGCTGCGTGAGCACCAGACCCAGCGTCGCCGCAAACGCCGACGCCGCCGCCCCCTCGTCCGGCTCCCAACCAAACGACGTCGCCGGGTTGTAAATCTCGGTGGTTATGCTCAAACTAATATGGATCGCCTCCGCCAGCCGTTCCTCCACCCCCAGATCGCCGCCGATGATCACGTGATCGATCGCCGCACCCGCCTCCCGCGCCCGGTACGCTTCGAGCGAACGCGTCAGCTCAACCACCAGCGACTGAATCACGTTGGCCATCGCCACCGCCGGCGGCGTGATGTCCGTCACCGGATCCGGATCGTGAAGTCCCCCCGGCTCCTCCGGACGCACCAGCGACAGAGTGGTCCCTTCACCGACATGACGGGGTATGTGCACCGACGCGGCGCGCGAAAATGCCAGAAACGACTGGCGCAACACGCAAATCTCCGTCAGCGCCGGACCCACGTCCAGGAACACCACTCGCTCCGGCATCGCGTGCCGCAGCAACTCGCACACCGCCACTTTGCTCGCATACGGACGAAGTCCGATCCGATCGAGCCGCAGATCCGCCGCGGCGAACGTCGCCTCATACTGTTCCAGCACCTCGCGCCGCACCGCGGCCACCAGCACCTCAGCCAGCGCCGAACCCGGCTCCTGCGGACCGATCGTAAAGTCAATCACCGCATCGGAAACCGAATATGGCAGCTCCTTGGCAATCTGAATGCGCACGATACCCGGCAGTTCCTCCGGAACCGCCAGGGGCAAAGTCAGTGTATTGAGAATGGCTTGATCGCGCGGAATATCCACCACCGCATGTCGCGTGGTGATCCCCTCCTGGTCCAGCGCCCGACGGATGTGCCCGCCCATTTGCGCTGGCTGCCCGGGATCGATCTCTGCCGGAATTGGCACCGAAAGCAATCGATCAATGTCCACCCCGCGCTTGGTGTAGCGCGCATGCACAATCCGCAGCGTGCGGCTGTCCCAGTCGATGGCAAGGATGTCGCGCTGTCGGGGTCTAGTTCCCACGAACCACCTCCCGGTCTTTTTCGCGAATCGGATACCGCCCGCCTAGCTGCGTCAGATCCCGATAGTAGATGGTATGCGCAATCGGGCCAACCATGTCCACCACCACCTGCAAACGCGAAATCATCCCGATGTGATCGCCGTAACCCAGCGCCTCAATCGTGAACTGCTGCCCGCGCGCCGTAATCAGCGGGGCGATGCGCTCGAAGGCCGTCAAATCCATGACTTCGTGTTGCAGGAGCCACGCGGTCGTCGCCTTCTCCGTGGCGTCCAGCGCCGCGCGCATGTCCATGATCATCCGAATCTGGTCTTCCGACAACCCCGGCAGCATCCGCAACACAACCGCCGGCGCCGTATTCACGTTGATCAGGCCCGAAATCCCCCGCTCACTCGGAGAAACCACCGTCGTCCGGTCCAACAGAATCGGAAGATGCTCCAATCCCAACGGGCTGGGACGCTCTTCGTCGCCGATCATCTGCGGTTTCAGTAAGGACGCCGGCGTCTTCATCCGCTGCCCCGCGCCGCCGCCGGCTTCTCCCTCTGCCGGCGGCTCCTGGCCGTCCTCCTGTGGATCGGCTTCGTCGTCTTCTTCGTCGCCCCCATGCAGCACGTCGCCCTCGGATTCGCTCGGGGGCGGCGCGGCACCGTCGTTTGGGGGTGGAGAAGTTCCGTCGCCACCGCTCGGCTGGTCCCCACCCTTGGGGGGCGGAGCACCATCGCGGCGCTGCAGGCGCGCCGCCGCCTTGTCCTCGCCGGGAGCCAGCACGGTAGCCAGCGCCGCTCGCGCGCCCGCGGGCGAAACGCCGTCGCGCACCGTCGCATCCGCACCGCGTCCACCGGACTTTGATCCCCCGCCACCGGAGCCACCCGATTTTCCGCCCCCGCCTCCCGCTCCGCCTTGGCCTGACTGATTGCGCGTAGCACTGACAATAAAATCAACGACCGCCGGCTCGTCCGGAAAAATCTCCGCCAGTTCCGCCGTCAGCGTGGCCGCATCCCCAAAAAGATACACCCGCCGCCGATTGGCATTGCTCACGTCATCCTCCCGCGAGTGCACCGTCAGATACGGATAGAGTCCGCGGTTCAGAATGCCGTCCTGATTGTCCGGCGGAAAGGAAAGATCCCCGTCGTCTTCATTCGGAGTCAGCAACCCGTTTCGATCATAATCCTCACCGTACAACAGATACCCCGTGACTCCCTTCACCAGCAGCAATTCCTCCACCGTGTCGAACGGCCCGTTCTTCACCCGGTAGGGCTTCTCAAGATCCCGATAGAAATCCCCTTCCGTGTCACCGGTCTCGCCACTCGGCGCCGAGTCCTTGTCCCGCCAGTCAAGAATCGCGGCCACAATCTCTCGCGCGTTGATTCCCTGATCCTCCGGAAAAACCGCCTGGATCAAGGCCACCAACTGTTCGCCCGTCGCCTGGTTGAGGTTCAGCCGCGCCGATTCATCCGTAATGCCGAAGCGCACGTAACGCTCGTCGTCCGTCGGATCGTCCGCCACAATGCTGAACCGATAAACCATCGCCCCCTCGCCCAGCTCCTCGTTGGTCCCCCAGGTATTCGCGTCCCTGTCGTGCGCCCATACGATAATCCGGTGCAGTTCATCGGGGTTGTGATACCACTGCCCCATGTCGTAGCGCGCCGTCCGAAGCAGCAGCTTGACGCGGTCGATCCCGGCCTCCGCCGCCAGCCGCGTCTGCATCCGCGCACTCACCGAATATAGCGCCGATGCGTCCGCGTGAACCCGAAACGAATACATCGCCGCCAGCAGACCCACCAGCAGCAGAATGAAGAGAACCACCGGCAGAATGACCCCGCGCCGCGTGATCATCGCGTTCCCCCCCCCTCCTGCAGCCGCTGCGCAAAGTCCTGCGTCTCACGCGTCATGCGCGATCGAAACAGCGGGTCGGCCTGCGGTATCCGAATCACGGCCGTATACTCCCCCGCAGGCAGCGGCGGACAGTCAGACGGATCCCGATTCTGGCAAAGGCAGAACTCACGCACGTCGTCATCCGCAAACTCCGTGTCGAACGGCGGATGCGGCTTAAAACCGATCGTCGCCTGCACAAGCTGAGGCAGCGGATTCTCCCCCCGCACGTCCCAGTCGTCCCACCAGCGGTTGCCGTCAAAGTAGCAGAAACGTAGATACACAATCTCCGGCGCGTACAGCTCCTCCCACGCAATCTCGTCTTCCGGATTCAAAACGTTGCCATCGACCTGCGTGCCGAAAAACTCCGCATCCAGCCGCGCCTCGTCGATCAACGGGTCAAACTCCGCCGCGTTGTCGTTATTCTCGCCGCCCCCGGGCGCCGCTTCCGTCCGCCCGCTCTCCACCGTTCGCGCCCGGCCTTTCGATGCCACGCCCAACTGCGCACTATCCGCCCGCGGCACCGTGATCTCCACCCGCGCCAGACCCAGCGGCCGCTCATACCCGTCGTCCGTCAGAATGTCAGGATGGCGCACGATCTTGTATTCCACCTTGACCAGGTCGAACTCGCCCGCCGTTTGCGCGCGAAGATTGTCCAGCTCTTCCACCGTGTCGCGCGACGGCAGCCGCAACGTCGAAAGCCACAGACGCTCCGCCTCCCCGCGCAGCCCCACCCGGCCCTCCGCCGTAATCACGCTCGCCTGCCGAATCTCCGTACCCATCCGATCCAGCACCGCGCGCACCAGCCGCAGCCGCTGCGCTTCCAACGTGCCCCGCTGGCGCGATTGCAACGAGGAACCATAAAACCAGTACGTGAGCGACGTCAGCAACACCAGCAACCCCATCGCCAGAATAATCTCCAGCAGGGTCACCCCGCGGCGCACAACGCATCGGGTCGGCGGCACGATCACGGATTGCCCCCTTCCCCGCCCGCGCCTTGCTCCCCGAACACCCCGCTCTCCTGCAACACCCGCAGAATGTCCGGCGGCAGCAGCACCGACAGGTCGTTCACATTCAGCCCCATCACGTCCACCAGAATCGGAAACACCTGGATGAACTGCTCAAAGTCCAACTGACCTAGAATCGTCGGATCGAACGCCGCCACGTCCAGCCCCGGCACGCCGAACTGCGACAGCTTCTCCGCCACGTCGGCCAGCTCTTCCTCAGTCAGCCCATAGTCAATCCCCAGGTCCAGCGGTTGTGGCACGGCGCGCAGCGCATAAGCCGCGAAGATCGGCTCCGCCGCCTCAAACTCGAACGAGTCCGGTCGATAGGGTTCCTCGCGCCGCACATGCCACACATCGAGCCGCAACGCGTACATGCCGTCGATGGCGCTCTCCTCAAGCTCCAGCGTCCACCCGAAGTCCGGATACCGCGGACCGAAATCCCCATCCTGCACACGCTCCAGCGAATCCAGCTTCACCAGCCCCAGGCTCAGCCGCCCAAGCTGCTCCTCCGCCAGCATCGTCGCCCGCAGCCGCAGGTCCATCGTGCGCAAC
>CAZMVD010000006.1:0-70685 GCA_964569425.1 uncultured Phycisphaeraceae bacterium | reverse complement strand
AAAACTCCTGCGCCAATCCGCTCAGCGAATCGGTGGCTTGGCCTCCCGTATCGACGCGGCGGTCTCTTGGGTTGCCGACGCAGCTATCGAGAAACTAAAGGTGATGGACACGGAGGCCGAGGCTGCCATTGCCGCCGCGTCCGCCGCCGCGGTTCGATTGCGGGCGTCCGACGCACTCCTCCCGGGCACGGGGGAAGTCGCATGGAAAGCGCTATTCGAGGCAGCGCGACGCTTCGCGACACAACATGCTTACCCAAACGAGCCGTTTCCGAAGATCGACGAAAACGCACGGTGTCTACTGTGTCAACAGCCGTTTGCCCCGGATGCTTCGGAACGCATGCGGCGTTTTGAAGAATTCGTGCAGCAAGACACGGCGAAAACTGCCACCGCGAAAGGTGTTCAGCGCCGTACGACGACTCAGGAGTTAGAGGCCGCGGTTCTGGGTTTTGGGCTCGATGATGCGCTAGTCGACGAACTTGGCACGCTCAATATCGAATTGCTCAACGCGACTCGCGAATACGAAAGCAAGATCGACGCGCGCAAACAGTGGATGCTGGATGCTGTGAAGGAGCACAAATGGAACGTGCCCCCAGCCATTGACGGTGACCCCCGTCCAGAATTGAAGAAGCTCTCAGTTTTCTTGGTCGCACAAGCCACCGAATTCGAGAAGGCCGCTGACCAAGCCAAGAAGAAAGCGTTGGAAACCGAACGCGCGGAACTCCGAGCGAGAGTAAACCTGTCGCTTCGAAAGCAACCGATTCTGGACTTGATTGAGCGTATGAGACTCAAGGCGGCGCTTACGAAGTGCAAGGACGACTTGAAGACAAGGCCGATATCGGACAAGGCGAAGGAATTTGCGAGTCAGGCCGTCACCGCTACGCTCAAGGATGCCCTCGACGCGGAGTTCGCGTCGCTAGGTGTCGGACACATTAAGACGAAGCTCAACGAGCGCGTCGAGCAGGGCAAGATGAAACACAAGCTCGTGCTTGATCTTCCGATGACCCGAAAGCTCCACGAGATTCTCAGTGAGGGGGAGCAGCGTGCGATTGCGATCGGATCGTTTTTGGCTGAATTGCGTTTGGCTGGTCACCGTGGGGGAATCGTCTTTGACGACCCAGTTTCATCACTAGATCATCACCGACGCCGCGATGTTGTACGTCGCGTTGTCGTCGAAGCCAAGAACAGACAAGTTATTATCCTGACGCACGACACAGTGTTCCTCGCCGTGTTACTGCACGAAATTGAAACGCAGGGTGTCGCATTCGTTGTACACCATTTGGAATGGGCAGGACCATTCGCAGGACACGTCAACGAAGGCCTCCCGTGGGAACACCAGCGATACAAGGAGCGGCTCGATAAGCTCGAAAAGGCTCAGAAGGACTTGGAAAAGCGCTGGCCCCCATATCCGAACGCTAAGGAAATGGCGGAAATGAGACAGCAATATGACCGCCTGCGCGCCACAATCGAGCGCGTTATTCAGGACGTGGTTTTCAATGATGTCATCGACCGCTACGGGGACTGGATCAGGGTTGGTAGGCTCGATCAGGTTGTGGGCTTTACGGATTCCGAGTGCAGCGAAATCGCCCGACTTCATAAGACTTGCTGTGACGTCGTCACCGGCCATGATCCTTCATCAACGAAGAACGCTCCAGTTCCAACGGCGGAAGAGCTTGGGAAGGATATTGCCGACCTGAAGGCGGTGATAGCAGCCATCAAGGCACGGAGAAAAGGTTCGGGTGGCAATGCCATCCCCGCGTCGGCAACAGCGCCATAATCGCGCCGCGCTCGGCTGGTTTAGCGATCCCAAATCGTCGGAATTCAGGCATTGCATTCTTGAATTGCGAACCAATGAATCAAAGCAAGAAGACACGGTTGGAACTGACGTGGATCGGAAGGGAGAACCGGGCGGGGTGAAGCAGGGCTTCGCCGAGTTTGCGCCGACATTCGGCGGGGGTCAGCGAGGCGGTGACGCCCAGTATGTACGCTGCCGCATCGCGGATATCTTCCAGCCTTTTTTGGGCACATCAGGCGGCATAGAGCACCTGTCGCTGGGCGTTGATCGAACGGATGAAGTAGGGGTTGCGCATCGCGGCTGCACAAATCAGGTCGATGCGACGCCGGAACAGGTCTTCGAGATCGAACAGCAACCCAAAGTATTGATCCGCCGGGTTCATCTTGGATTCGGGCGGCGGAGAGCGAAAAGTAACGAGGAAATCCAGGTCGCTGTCTTCCTCGCGGAAACCTCCGGTCGCCGCCGAACCGACGACATCCAGCCGGGCGACAAAGTACTTCCGGCACAGGGCCTGCACCGCTGCACGGTTGTCTTCGAGAAGGCGAATCATCCGCGGCACTTCTTTCGCACGGGCGGCAGGGCGTTGATGAGTTCGCCGCAGGCGCGCAGCGCACGGTTCGCGGCGTCGGCATCGGGAAACACCTCGGCAACGTCGGGGGCCAGCAGCACCAGGTTCGTGCCCTTTGCATTGCGACTGGCGTACTTGGCGCGAACTCCGGCGGAGAAGTCGTACCCGGCCAGCATGTCGCCCTTGCGGGGGTTCTTATTCTTCGCTTTCATCATCGCGGCCTTTTCAACGGCGGCGCCCGGTAAACTTGGACGATGCGATTCGAGCTTCGCACACGCCGTGGCACAGGTTAGGCGTGTTACCATGCCTTGGATGCGCCGACCTCTCCCCTGAAATACTCTACCGACTTGCTAAGGCCGTCAACCAGTGGGGTTCTGGGCTGCCGGGCGAGGCGGTGGTGGGCGCGGGTGGTGGCGGGCTGCGAGCGGATGGAGTCGTTTGCCGGGAGGGGGCGTCGTTCGACGGGCAGCCTGCGATCCAGTACTTCACCGACGGCGGCGCGGGCGACGGCCGGTCGGGGTCGCGGCAGAACCGCGGCGCACGGAGTCTCCTGGATGTCGAAGTGGATTCTTGCGGCCGTGTTCGCACTTCTGGGTGTCACCTGCGCGGCGCTACTGGTTTTCGGGCAGTCTGGTGGGGTGGAGGGCTATGTCGTCGCGGTGGCGATTGTCCTTGGGGTAGCTGTCGGCGGGGCGGTGGTCGGATCGGTGGCGGGGCTGGGAGAGTGGTGGGCGGAGCGAGCCCGGCGTCGGGGCTCCCTGGCCGATCGGCGCATCCGCGAGGGCCGCTGCCCGTTCTGCGACTACAATCTTACCGGCAATGTCTCCGGAACGTGCCCGGAGTGCGGCAAGCGCGTCGAACGGAGTTAACAATTACGCGCAATCCGCAAGCCGGGCTCAATCCCTACTACGTACTTTGGTCTGGCAGCGGCGGGCAAAGCCAACGCTATTGTAGCTGCCCGATCAGCGCACGAACCGATGACAGCCCGCGCCGCTGCACGTACTCGCGCAGCCCATCGCAGATGCGCAGCGGGGTGCGAGGATCGACGAATAGCGCCGTGCCGATGGCCAGGGCGGTGGCCCCGGCGAGCAGAAACTCGACGGCGTCGTGCCAGTCGGTAATGCCGCCCATGCCGATGATGGGCACGCCCGCGTCGCGCGCCACCGCGCGATAGACCCTATGGACCATGAACAGCGCCACCGGCTTGATGGCCGGTCCGGATAAGCCGCCGGTGCGGTTGGCCAGGATCGGCTTCCACGTGTCCACGTTGATGGCCATGCCGCTGAGCGTGTTGATGACCGAGAGAACCTCCGCGCCGCCGTCGATCGCCGCCCGCGCGGTGGCGGTAATGTCGGTGACGTTGGGGGAGAGTTTGACGATCAGCTTGGCGCGGCGGACGTCGCCGCGCACCGCCTCGACCAGCTTCCGCAGGCGCACCGGATCGGTGCCGAACTCCAGCCCGTCGGCCACGTTGGGGCAGGAGACGTTGAGTTCCAGCCCGGCGATGCACTCGATGGGGTCGAGGGCGCGGCACACGGTGCGGTAGTCATCGATGGAGTGGCCGACGACGTTGACGATTGTGGGTATGCCCAGGCTGCGGAGAAAGGGCACCTTGTCGGCGATGAACGCTTCGAGGCCGACGTTGGCCAAGCCGATGGCGTTGAGCATGCCGCCGCGGGTTTCCACGGTGCGTTCCGGGGGGTTGCCCTTGCGCGGCAGCGGCGAGATGGCCTTGGTGACAAAGGCGCCGAGCTGCCTAAGGTCGAGATAATCGGCGTATTCGGCGCCGTAGCCGCTGGTGCCGGAGGCGGTCATGACCGGGTTGGCCAGCCGGAGGCCGGCGAGATCCACCGAAAGATCGACGGCGGCGTCGGTAGCGGATGTCGTGGACATGCGTTCAACATCCGGGACGGGAGCGAGGATGTCAACGGCGGGATTGGCGGATAGGGAATGGCGAATAACGAGCCGCGCGGCTTCAGCCCGCGCGGTGGTTCATCGGTCGAGGGCCGGGTACTGGGCAAGATTCAGCCACGAAGCCACGGAAAGAAACGCCGAAAGCCGAAACGCCGAAAACCGAAACGCCCAAACGTCGAACCTGCAGATCGACAACCGGCAATCGGCAATCGGCAATTGACAATTGACAATTGACATGATCCGCGGGGCGCGGCGATGATGCGGCGCCGGAGGATTCTCTATGCTCCACAACTCCGTCGATCGTGTGATGTTTCCGGGCATGTTCGACCCGGTGACGCACGGCCACCTGGATATCATCCGCCGGGCGTCGCGCCTGTACAAGCACCTGATCGTGGCCATCGGGGACAACCCGTTAAAAGCGCAGGTGTTTACGCCCGAAGAGCGCAAGGCCATGTTGCTGGAGCACACCGCGGACTTAAAGAACATCGAGGTGCTGACCTATGCGGGACTGACGGTGGAATTCGCGCGGCAGATCGGCGCGGGGGTGATTCTGCGCGGCATCCGCGACACGGTCGACCTGCACGCGGAGCTGGAAATCGCCATGACCAACCGGATCATCGGCGACATCGAAACGGTGTTTCTGCTCACCAGCGGGCAGCACATTCTCACTTCGAGCACGTTGATCCGGCAGATCGTGGAGATCGGCAATTACGATCCGGAGCACCTGGTGCGGCTGGTGCCGCTGGACGTGGCGCAGAAGCTGGAAGAGCGGCTGCACCCCAAGTCAAGGTAATACAGCGGGCGAAAGGTTTTCGGCAGAGTCCCTTTCGGGCGGAAGTTGTGACACGCCATGGCATTTTCCGGCATGGCCGCTACGTGCGGCGCGGTTCGGTACCTAGCCGGAATATAGGCTCTGAAAGGCGGCGAAGTCGGCGAGGTCGATATCGCCGTCGCCGTCGAGATCGAAGGCCGACCACGCCGTCGCGGGCGCGCCGCCCGGGCCGCTGAATTGTGCACCCATCAGCAAGAAGTCCACCAGATCCACGTCGCCGTCGCGGTCAATGTCGCCGTCGGCGGGGAGCGTGCGGACGACGCGGAAGCCGATCTGGGCGCTGGTGAAGGCGACCGGTGCGAAGGTTCGCGCGGTGTTGCGCAGGGCGGCGCCGGCGGCGGGGTCGTTCCAGCTTCCGCCGCGGACGGTGCGATGGGCAAGGTTGCCCGACTGGGTGCTGTAGCGGCCCTGCATCCACTCGTAGACATTGCCGGAGAGGTCGAAAAGGCCGAAGGCGTTGGCATTGGGCAGCGCGACGTACGCGGCTGACTGATTCGTGCCGCCGTAGTACCCGACCGGGGTCGAGCCGCCCACCATGCAGTCGAGCGGGATTTCGAACGGATCGCCGCTGCAGCGGAAGTTGGCGTCGCGGCCGGCGTTGGGGCCGGTGACGGTGAGCACGTCGCGCCCGAAGCCGAACAGGCGGTTGACCCCGTTTGCCGGTTGCCAGGCGGCCGCCTTGTACCATTCGTTGTAAGCGTCGGCGGCGTCGGTCGCGGGGTCGGGGTTGTGGTAGCCGTCGTCCATGGGCAGTCGAAAGCCGCGGCAGGTAGTGACAAGCGCTTGTCGCTCGCTGTCGATCAGGTCGCGCGAGGCCCAGGCGGCTTCGCTGACCGAGACGGGGCGCCAGGCGTTGATGGTCCAGGCGCTGGCTTCGTGGTAACACCGATCCGCGGGAAACAGGCCCTGATCGATGGTGAGCCAATTGCAAAACTTGAGCGCGCCGTACCAGCTCACGCCGGTGACGGGGTGGCTGGTGTAATCGAGCGGGGCGGTGTTCAGGGCATACGCGGTGCCGTTGAGGGTAATCTGTCCGCCGGCCGACGGCGAAAAGAGTTTGACGGTCCGTGTGCCGGGGCCGGCGGCGACTTCGCCCAGTGCATCGTAGTTGGCGTACACGTCGCCGGTGAGGGAGTCGAAGAACAGGTAGGCGCCGCGCTCGTTGGCCGGGTTGGCCAGGGCGTCGTTGAGAAAAGTAACGAACTCGGCGTTGGTGACTTCGAATCGACCCATCGCGAAAGAGTAAGCCGGACCATTCGGCTGCGCCGGCGTGGCCGGAACAACCACCTCCTCCACCGATAGCGCCGGCACCAAGAGCGTCACCGACACCGTGCGGTCGAAGGAACGCCCATGGGTGGTATCGAGAATGTTGACGGTGGCCTGATGGGTTCCGGCGGATAGGGCGGCGGTTTGTGCAGGGTCGATGCTGACCACGAGGTTCTGCGTTTCATCGGTCGCTATCGAGCCGGCCGCGCTGCTTTGTCCGTTGACGCGCAGCCAGCCGGAGCCGCTGCCCGCGGCGTAGGTAACGGCGGCGGTCCAGTTCGCGGCGGCGCCGGAGGCGTTGACCAGCGAGTAGACGGTTCCCGGCGGAAGGATCAACCCGCCCGCAACGCCGCGCGCGACGGTCGATTGGGCGGGCAGAACGAAGAAATCCTCGTCGATCAGCAGTTCGACGCGCCGCAGGTGCTGCACGCCGGTGAGCGCATTTTCGAAAACGACGTTGGCGCGGAAATCGCCGTCCAGCAGCTCAAGTGCCGCGTTGTTGACACTGAGAATCACGTCCGCAACCTCGCCGGGAAAAACCTCGACAAAGTCGGGTGAGACGTCGAGCCAGTCGGCGTCGGCGCAAATCGCCACTTCGATGGGCGGCCCCGAGGGATTGCTGATGCGGTAGGTTTGCGCAGACCCCACGGCCGCGCCGTTGGCGAAGGGGATCGACCAGGGTTCCGCCGGTTGAGTCACGGTCAGCCAGTCGCGGACGATGAGCGTGACCGGCTGAACAACGCTGCCCGCACCCTCGCCGTTGGCCGGATCGGTGAAACCGACGCGCAATTGCGCGGTGTGCGTACCCACGGGCAGGGTGGCGGCTTCGCCGTTGGTCGCGACGGTGAGAGGAAGTGTCGCACCGGGTGAGAGCGTGCCGGTCAGCTCGTCCGCCGGTTCAATCGTCAGCCACGGGCGGTTGACCGTGATCCCATAGTCCAGCGGAAAATCCACGAGGCCGGAGAGTGTGTAGTTGCGCAGCAGCGATGATTGCGGCGTGCCCTCGTGGATGGCAAAAGGACCGCCGGGCAGGCCGGTGAACGGAAGCGGATCAGGCGCGTCGGAGGCCAGTTGCAGAGGCGGCGAAACGGTGACGCGAACCTTGCGGGTCAGCATGGTGCCGCTGGTTTCGTTGGTGAGGGTGAGGGTAGCGACGTGCTCACCGGGAGGGAGCGTTTGGGCGGCGACGTTGGTCAGCACGGCCGCGCCAAGCGTTGTTCCCGGCGCAATCGTCCCGCTGACTTCCCGATCGGGCGGACCGGCGCCGGCGACGGCTGCGTGCAGCCAGTCGGCATCGACGGCCAGTTTCCAGTCCATGTCCGCGGCGGAGTGGTTGGTGAAGCTGAAGGCATATCCGGTGGGAGCGTAGCCGTTGCGATACAGCCAGGAAAACTGGGGATCAATGCGCGGCGTGAACTCCAGCGGCTCGCGAAGGTCAAAGAGAAAGTGCCGGCGCGCTACTCCGCCAAAGACGCTTTCGGTAATAGTGACCGTAGTAAGGTGGCCGGTGCCGCGGACGATGCGAAAGCCCACGTCGTCGGCCGGAAGATCCGCGGGGCGCGAACCGCGGGCGGTTGTGGTCAACAACGCGGAATCGACCGGGTCGCGCCAACTGCCGCCGCGCGTGCCGCGTTCGCTGGCGGCGGCGCCGAAGTCCTGCATCCATTCGGCGACGTTGCCTGCAGCGCCGAGCAGCGCGTAGCCGTTTTCGGTGGCGTTGGTTCGCGTGGTCGGCGGATTTCGAATGTCGCAAGCGCTCGGCGCAACGAAGAGCGCCCGCACGCCGTCAAAGTAATCGACCGGCGTGGTGCCGTCCGCGGCGTTCGCCCCGCTGCCGGCGAAGTTGGCGTCGGACGTGGTGAGCGTATCGCGTCCGAATCCGAATGTGGCGCCGAAGGTCGGCACGCCGGCGCTGTCCAGTCCGCGGTAGGAAGCGGCCTTGTGCCATTCGTTGAACGCAGCCGCGGCGGCGCTCTCGTCGTCCATGGGCAAGCGATAGCCGAGCGTATCGCGGACCAGGCGATCGCGCGCGGCAGGGACAAAGCCCCCCGGCGCCCACGAGATATCGTCCGCGGTGTTGGGGCGCCATGCGCTGAGGTTCGGGCTGGGCGCTTCGGCATACGCGAGCAGGTCGGCGGGAATGCCCTCTTTCAATGAGCGCCAGTTGCAGTATTTGACCGCACCGAACCAGCTCACGCCGACCACCGGATGATCTTGGTAGCCGGGTGTCACGACGTAGGCACCGTTAGAAAACCGGATGCGTCCGATGGTGGCGTCGTAGAATTTGGTGACGATGGTCGGCGTGGGCGCGGCGGTGCCGATTTCGCCGGCGGCGCGGTCGTGCAGGTACACGTCGCCCGAATCGGTATCGAAATACATGTGGGTGCTGCGGGCATCGGGCGCGGGGCCGGCGGCGTTGGTTCGGGCATCGTTGAGAAAGGCCGCGAATTCAGCGTTGGTGACCTCCGCGCGCGCGATCCAGTAATCGTAGTCGGGGCCGCCGGATTGGGCGTCCGTCGCGGGAACCAACGCGAAGTTTCCCGGCGGCGCGGGAGCCGCCGGCGGAGTGGGCAGGGCGTCATCCTTGACGGTGAGTGTCACCAACGTGGCATTAGCCGGCGGCGCAAAGGTCGGCGCGCTGCCATCCACCACCAGCCACGCGGCGGACGACTGCACGACCAGCCCGTCCAGCGCCTGCGGACTCGTATGGCTGATCTGCACGTCGACGGTGGCGGGCGAATAGGAGCCGCCCACGTAGCCTTCGATGCGCACGACGGAAGCACCCGCGGCGATGCTGCCGGACACCGGCGTCTGTACGATGCGGAAGCCCACCTGCGGCGAAGCGGCGTTCGCCGGGCGTGTGCCCCGCGCCGAGTTCGTCAGCAGCGGCGAACCGATCACACTGTCGAAATGGCCGCCGCGGATGCCGCGCTCACCCGCCGCCGCGCCGAAGTCCTGCACCCACTCCGCGGCGTTGCCGGTCAGGTCGAACAGTCCGTATCCGTTGGCGGTGTTACGCACCAGGAACGTCTCGGGCGGCTCGAAGCCCCAGCCGAAATCCGGATCATCGTGCGCGCGGTTGCCGTTGACGCCGAAAAACCCGACGGGCGTCAGCCCCGTTTCCCAGGGGTCGCCGCTGTCGCGGTAGTTGGCGTCGGGCGCGGCGAGGGTGTCGCGTCCGAAGCCGTAGACGGTGTTGATACGCGGGCCGTTGAGCCACGCCGCGGCCTTGTACCACTCGTTGAACGCAGCGGCGGCGGCGGCGCGATCATCCATGGGTAGTCGGAAGCCGCGAAACTGGGTGACGAGCGCCTGTCGCTCCGCGGCGCTCAGGTTGTTGGTGGCGTAGGTGGCCGGGTCGGCGGTGCGCGGCCGCCAGTCCGCGGCGGTCGGGCCCTCGGTATAGGCACGTTGATCCGGCTGGGTCATCCCCTGTGCCAGTGTGAGCCAGTTGCAGAACTTCAGCGCGCCGTACCAGGAAACGCCGACGACGGGGAAGCGTTCCTTTCCCGCTGCCACCAGGTAGGCACCAGCCCCGTCATCGGCCGCGGCGTCGAAGTTGATGGCGCCGCCTGCCGACGCGTCGAACACAAGCGTTCCGTCGCCGGTGAGGGCCACGCGCCCGGCGGTGGTGTCGTGGGACAGAAACGCCCCGCCGTCCGTTTGCGGGTTGGCCCGGGCGTCGTTGAGAAAGACGACGAACTCCTCGTTGGTGATTTCATAACGCCCGATGCGGTAGAGGTACGTCGGGCCGAAGGGCTGCACGTGGCTTTCGGATACATTGGCGAAGCGGATCGGCGGCGGCTGGGCGACGACAGGGGCCGCGATCCCGCACGCCGCGGTCAGCAGCAACGCACCACCAACGAGCTTTCCGAAGTTGTCATCCATGACGATCGTGTCGCGCCGTGTCCTGGCGTAGAGCACCCTTGGAAGTATCGGCAGAGCCGGTCCATCAGGACCACCACTCGACAGGTCCGGGCGCTCGCCCCGGCAAGAGGTTGAAGGTAGGCTGCGGCAGATGAGATGTGCGAAAAACTGGACAAAAGGGCCCGCGCGGCGATTCAGGCTCTCAGGCGCGGCGTTGGCGGCCGCGTTGGCTTCCGCGTGTGTGCCGGTTCCCGCGGCGCCGGGGGTGTGCCGCGACGCGGGCTTCAGCGATCGTGAGGTCGCGGAACTGCGCCCGGCCATCGTGGCGGCGCGCGACGGTGGCGCCACCGTCGGGGAATTGCTCGGCGATATTGCGGTCGCCTGTGCCGCGTGCGCGGAGCCGGACTCCGGCTGCGTAGAGGATCTTTGCCGCGATTGTTTTGAGGTGCTGGTGAGCGCCGTCTATCCCGACGAATCGCAGCCCGAATAAGCCATCATTCTTGCCGGTTCAGGGGGCGGGCGGTGCATCCTGGACCTGGGTGGCGGGCGTCAGCGAGATCAGTTCGATGGACGCGCCGCGCGTGCCGCCGCGCAGAAAGCGTTCCACATACCCCTGGGCGGGGTGAAACCGGGCCCGTAACGAAACCTCCCGTCCTGCGGCAAATGGGCCTTCGCCGGAATGGCGGTTATCCAATTCCATGGCCAGGGTGTCGAACAGGCCGTCCATGGAGAAGAGCCCCCAGTCACCCGACGTAGTCATCTGCCCGTTGACCCGCAGGTCGCGGACGATGCCATCACGCACCTGGACGTCGTAGCGGCTGGCGTGCATGAAAAAGGAGAGGTCGTAATCGCGGAGCGCCGCCTGTTTCCACAGTTGGCGCGCGGCGCGCAGGGTTTCCGCGGAGAGCGGCACGGTGGGCTCGCGCGCGATCCAGAGAGAGATGATCGCGGCGACCGCGAATGCGCCGCCGACCAGGAGTACCACGCGTCTTCCGTCAGCGCGCATGATTGCCTGCCTCGGTGCAACGGCGAACATAGCCCGACGTTTCAACGCCGTGCCAAGCGTATCTTATGGGAAGATCGTACGAATGGTCCGGACAATACCCGGAATCGCCCTGCCGTGGGGGACGGGTCAGGACTCTGCGGATTCGGCGCCGGAGGTCGCATGCTCGGCGGACTTCCAATCGCGTTTGAGCGGTTTGATGACCAGTCCCATGCGGATGGCCTTGGCGGACACGGCGATGCGGCAGACCCGCCCGTCGATCACGGCGCGAACGCGCTGGATATTCGGCTTGAACTTGCGCTTGGAGATACCGGTCGTCTTGCGCCCGACGCCGCCGAGATACTTGGCCTTGCCGCGACGGGACACCGAGTTGCCCGAACGGGTCTTCTTGCCGGTGAAATAACAAACACGTGCCATGCCGCACCTCCGCCTACGTCGATCAAAGCAACTCGACCGAACAGCCGGGACCAATCCCAAACGAGCCGACACCCACGTGCGCAACGCGGATCGGAGCCGAGTCGGGCCAGTATAGCCCCATCAGCGTCTAACGCAACCCGGCCACTGTATGGGTCCAACAAGGAGGTAAAGCGACCCGGCCGGGTAGAATCAGCGGAGTCGTCGCGTTGCATGATCCGATGAGTCACGGCCACTCTTGCCTGACGGTCTAAGTCCGAGAGCCAGTTACGGTTTGGCGGGGTCAGTTCTTGTAACACCCGCGTTTCGCGGGCCTTCCCCCGGCAATGGCTGACCGGCTGATGCGTTAACCCTGATGGAGCCCCTTATGGCGGTCGAGACATTGGAAACGCTGATCCGCAGGGCCCAACAGAAGGACGCATCGGCTTTCGATGCGGTGGTAGAGATTTATGCGCCAAGGCTTTATGGATTCCTGTTTCGCCTTACGGGCCACCGCGAGGATGCGGAGGACCTGGTGCAGGAGGTTTTTGTGCGGTTGGTTCGCATGTTCGGGCAATACCGGCACGAGGACCGTTTTGAGCCGTGGTTGTTCCGGATTGCTTCGAACCTGGCTCGGGACCGGTTCCGTCGCATTCGGCGAACGCCGCCGATCGCTTCGCTCGGCGGGAACGAGGAAATTCAGACCGCTGACGAAGGTCCGGCTCGCCGGGCAAAGGGAGAGGATGAGGGAGAAGATCGGGAGCGGCTGCAAGCGGGGATCGATCGCCTGCCCGATGGAGAGCGTGAGGTGATCCTGCTGCGTCACTACGGCGAGTTGAGCTTTGCGGAAATCGCCGAATTGATGGACACGCCCCTGGGCACGGCGCTGGCGCGGGGGCACCGCGGCTTGAGCAAGCTGCGAGCGTGGATGGAGCGGAAGCCATGAACGGCGAAGACCGACAGCTTGAAGAGATCGCGGCGCTGGAGCGCTGGTTCGCTGATCAGTGTCACGAGCATGACACTGTTGATCTGGTGGCGATCGGACAACGATCGCGAATGGCACAGGATGAAATCTGGCTGGCAGACCGCCTGGGCGTCGCGGCAGCGCCGCCGGGGCTGGTGGATCGCGTGCGCGTGGCGGTGCGCCGCGAGTGGGGGACCGGGGCGGCTCTCGCCCTTCCCGAGCTGCGGGGCTCGGCGCAAAAGCGCATGCGGCGGCCCGTGAGGTGGGCGCTGGGGTTGAGCGCCGCGGCGGCGGTGCTGGCCGCGGGCGTGTGGCTGCCCGGCCGGGAGACGGCACAGGCGGCGGAACTGCCGGTGGTTTCAGCCTTCGAAGCGTTCGAGGAAGATGCCATTACTGTGTCACTCCAGGGAGTGACGGACGATTTGCTGGCGCTGGAACTTCGGATCGGCGAGCGCTCGTCGTTGATCGGAAGCGAGGCGGAGTACGAGGACCTTGAGCAAGCCCTCGACGAATGGACGCGGGAGCCGCTCGACGACGACTGGTCGTAAGGCACGGCTTTCGCCGGAGAATCGAGGAGAATGACAATGAAAACGAAACGAATTTTTCCGAATGGTCGGGCGCGCGGGGCTACGTGGGCGACCGCGGTGCTGGCGATCGGCGCACTGGGGCTGGCGGCGCCGTCACAGCCGGGTCCGCCGCCCGACGCAACCGCGACGCAAGATCGGGCGCAGCGCGACCGCGTTCGCCGGCAGCGGCGCGACCAACTGCCGCCGTGCGACCCCGCGGATTGCGATGCGCTGCGTGTGCAGCGACGCGAGCGACTCGGGCGCGACGGCGCGGCGGCACGCGACGACATGGTTCCGCGGGCACGCGAGCGGAGCGACGCCAGAGGCGCGGGCGCCAGGCGCGGTGATCGCGCGGGCACACCGCGACGAACGGACCGCGGCGGCCTGTTGGCCCAGTCGGATTTGCCGCGCCAGCGCGAGCGCGATCGAGCGGGCGCCGGGTTGCGTGCCGGCCGGCCGGATCGCAGGCCGGGCGGCGGTCCGCCACCGTTGTGGTCGCGCCTTTCGGAAGAGGAGCGCGCCGAGGTTCAAGCGTTCATGGTGGAGCATTTTCCGCGGATGTACGAGGAACTGGAGCGACTCCAGGAACGCAGTCCCGAGCGGTTTCAACAGCGTATGATGCGGCTGGCGCCGGAGATGCGCGGCTTGATGGATCAATTGGCCGAGAATCCGGAGCGCGGCGGGCTGATGATTGAGGAGCGACGGCTTGACATGGAAATCCGCATGTTGTCCGGGCGAGTCCGCCGCGCCGACAACCCGGACCTCGATCGGGTGCGCCAACGAATGCATGAACTGTGCACCCGGCAGTTCGACGTTCGGCACCGGCGCCGGGAGATGGAGATCCACGAACTGGAGGCGCGGATCGGCGAATTGCGTCAGCGCCAGGCCGAGGCGGCGCGGATGCGCGATCAGATCATCGAAAAGGCGGTGAACGATCGAATGGAATTCGATGAGCCATGGGAGGAACCGCGCGGCGATCGGCGACGCGAAAGGGCGCCCATGCCGCCGCCGGAGGAGCCCCTGCCGGAGGATGATACGCCGGTGCCTTGACTCATCGGTGACCTGCCGAAGGGGACTGCAAGCGCCGGGATCGAGGAATACAACTCGGTCCCGGTTTCTTGCGCCGAGTAGGAAGGGCCCCTGTTGTCGCGGGCCAGCAAGATCGCGGTGCGGGTTACTCGTTGGATGGACTCTCGGGGCGCTCGGCGCCGGCTCATTGGATCGATCGCGTGGCGCCCACGGTGCCGCGGGCGCGCGCGGGGAGGGTGATTCCGCCGAAGGATGGTGCGGGCGAGGGAAAGGAAGTGTGCGCCCACCCCGCCGATTCAGCCACGCTCCACTGGCGACTGGCCGTGTCTGTTCGATCTTGCTGCCGGGTTCAGATCGGCGACAATACTGGAGGATCAGTGCGGGCGGTATTTGATGGCAATCCTTTCCTGGAGCGTGCGATGATCGACAAATCAACGGACAGGCCGCTTTGCGTCTCGAAGGAGGGGGACGCGGGGCCGTACATCTTGGTTCCGGTAGCGCAGCTTGAGAGTGTAAGGGCCATTCTCAACGCGAACCACATTCCTTACTGGGTCGATGACGAGGCGATTTCGCTTGATGGGAAACCAGAGGTCGCAGTGATCAATCTAGGGCACGGGAGCGACCCGGGACGAGTTCAAGACCTTCTGAACAGTATTCCGTGAAGGCCCAGCGGGCGCAGAGCATGGCACTGACGAACGATGTCCAAGCCCTCGCGAATCGCACGCTTTCCGCGCTGGACGCGAGTCACGATTACTACACGTACACCTAAAGGGTGTGGCGTTTGCTGCAACAGGTCGTCAAGGAAGGGCGGAAGTTCACGTTCCGAAACCTGACGACCAGCACACAAGTAGACGAGCAAGCGCTTCTCGGGCGGGCGCAACTCTACGTGACCGTTTACCTGATGTCCTCGACTTTCCAGCACTTTGTCTCGCTGTTCGAGGAATTCTTCTTCGGATTGCTCCGCCATTGGCTCGCCGCCTATCCGGGTAGCCACTCCAACAAACAGGTGGAGATGAGCACAATCCTGAAGGCTTCTGACAAAGCTGCTGTCGTCTTGGCCGTCGTGGACAAGGAATTGAACGACCTGAAATACAAGCGGGTTGCCGATTGGTTTACTTATCTCGAACGGTTGGCCAAACTCGGTTGCCCGACCACCGCGGAGATCGAAGAATTGGCAGAGATCAAGGCGTCGCGGGACATCTTGGTTCATAACAATGGCGTGGTCAATGCAACCTACGTCGAGAAAGCGGGCAAACGTGCAAGATACCAGGTTGGCGAAAAACTTGAGATCCCGGAACACTACCATCGCGAAAGCTGGGAGAGGATAAGAAAGGTCGTGGATCAACTTTCCAACGCTGCCGTCGAAAAGGCGCGTCGTGCCCCGTCCTGAACTTGGCGGGCCCGAAAGCCAAACCAAACGCTGCGGCAGATGGCCGCCGCGATCCTGGTTTTTAGGAGGTTTGACGGTTCAGCGCGCGGCTATCGGCGTTCCTGGGTTTCGTGAGCAACGATGTTGCATTGAATGAGACGCCGGGCGCGGATCGTGCCCCGGGCGCGCGCCGGCAGAGTGAGGCCGGCGAAGGGTGTGTTGCGACCGAGTGAAGCGAAGCGATCCGGCACGACAACCCAGGCGCCGTGCGGATCGATCAGCGTGATTTCCGCAGCGCGGCCGATCGCCAGGCTCGGTGGTTCACCCCCGAGCACGCGCACCGCGCCCGCCGTGAACCAATGGACGAGTTGCGGCCAGTCGGCCAGCCCGGTCGTTACCATGGCCGCGGCAGCGACGCCCACTGCGGTTTCCAGCCCTACGATTCCCGCCGGCGCTTTCCGAAACCCCGCCGCCTTCTCCGCGGCGGCGTGGGGCGCATGATCGGTGACGATGCAGTCGATGGTGCCGTCGAGCAGGCCGTGGCGGCAGGCATCCACATCGGGCTGGGGACGAAGCGGCGGGTGCATCTTGGTATTGGGGTCAGCGGCGGCGCAGGCTTCGTCGGTCAGGAGCAAATGGTGGGTGCACACTTCCGCGGTGACCGGGAGCCCTTCGGCCTTGGCGCGGCGGACCATCTCGACGGCCTTGGCAGTGGAGATGTGCGCCACGTGGTAGCGCCCCCCGGTGCGGCGGCACAGGTCGATATCGCGTTCGATCATCGCCTCTTCGGAACGCGGGTCGAGTCCCGGCAGGCCGAGGAGGCGCGAGACTTCGCCGAGGTGCATGACACCGCCCGCAGAAATGTGGCGATATTCGCAATGCTGGACGAGCACAGCGCCCAGCCGCGCGGCCGATTCGAAGGCGGCGCGCATCACATCATCGTCTTCCACGCCGGTGCCATCATCGCTGAAGGCGACGGCACCCGCCTGCTGCAGGGCGGTAAAATCGGTCAGTTCCCGGCCGCCGCGCCCGCGGGTGATGGCGGCGACCACACCCACGGCGCAAAGATCGTGGCGGCGGGCTTCGTCGAGTATCCAGCGGACCACGTCCGGCTGATCGATCGGCGGCGAGGTGTTGGGCATGCAGGCCACATACGTGAAGCCGCCGGCCGCGGCGGCCGCGGTTCCGCTGGCTATTGTTTCCTTGTGCGCCTGGCCGGGCTCGCGCAGGTGCACGTGAATGTCGCGAACGCCGGGGCACACCAGCCATCCGTCGGCTGCGATCACGTGCGCGTTCGCCGGGGCGGATTCGGCGATGCGGCCGTCCACGACGGCGACATCGACGATTTCGTCGCGCCCCCCGGCGGGGTCGATCAAACGTCCGCCGCGGATGAGCAGGGCGCTATGGTCCTCGATGATCGGTACGGGCATGGTGACCTCAGGGCGAGACAAACAGCGGGCCGTCGGAGTCGCCCGGGCCCGCGGCGTAGTGGGGTAGGATATCTTCGCAGCTTTCCACGTAGCCGCAGCCGTCGCAAATCAGCTTGCAGTGCGCCGGACGCAACGCGACCCGCGCGCAGCGCGGGCAGATATCCTGCTCAGTCGGCAACGGGCACGCAGGCCCGCCCCACTTCAGCCCTGCGCCCGGCGGTAACTCTCTCACGTCGTTGATCGGTGTCGACTCGATTCGATCGCGTTCCATCACATGCAAGCTCCTCAAGTCCGCGGCGCGCAGCGGCGTTTCCCAAGACTAGGACCGTTGCTAGTATATGGCGCGAGGCCGGGTTGTGCATTCACGGCCCTGATGGAAGATTCTTGCCCATTCTTTTCGGGAGCGCCTTCACCATGATGTTCTCGACGTCCAGTTGCCACAACCAGGCTTCGCGTTTCCTGCTGTCTTGCCGGACCGCGGTCGCTGTTTGGCTGACCGTGGCGCCCTGTGCGCTGGCGCAGCCGGACGAGGGTGGCGGACAATTGCGCCCCGCCGACCTCGTGATCGTGAACGCCAAAGTCTGGACCGGCGCCGCCGGCGTCGTCAAGGAACGCGGCCCGGCCGATGGAGAAGCGGCCAACACGGCAAAAGAAGCGTCGGACCCACGACGCGAACCGACGGCCATCGCGGTGGCGGGCGCGTTGATCGTGGGTGTGGGCGACGACGAAACGATTCGCCGGCATATCGGCCCGGGCACGACGGTGATCGACGCGGGCGGCCGGCGCGTGATTCCCGGTATCACCGACAGCCACACGCACCTGGTTTCCGGCGGGTTTCAACTGTCGCGGCTCAACCTGCGCGAGGCGAAGAACAAGGAGGAATTCCTGCGGGCGATAGAAGCGGACGCCAAGACCAAGTTGCCCGGTCAGTGGATTCTCGGCGGACGCTGGAGCGTGGAGAGCTGGGAGAAGCCGGAGCCGCCGCATCGAAACTGGCTGGACCCCATCACCGCCGACACACCCGCGTTCCTGACCCGCATGGACGGACACCAGGCACTGGTCAACTCCGCGGCGCTGAAGCTGGCGGGGATCGACGCCGAAGGGCCCAAGGACCCGGTGGGGGGGGAGATCGAACGCGACCCGAAAACGCGCGCGCCGACCGGCGTGCTCAAAGAATCGGCCATGGAACTGGTGAGCGCGCGCATTCCGCCGGCGCCGGTGGAGGAACGGTTGGCGGCGCTGCACCGCGCCGTGCGCCATGCGCATTCGCTGGGGGTGACGTCGGTGCACGACATGAGCACGCTGGATGACATCAACACGTTCCTGATGGTCTACGCGCACAAAAAGCTCAAGCTGCGCATCACCAGCTATCTGCAAGTCGATGACTGGAAAAACTACTACGAGCTGATCGAGAACAACAACCGCAGTTTCGAGTTGCTTCGTGCCCGCGCCGGCGCCGACGCGCAAGGGCTGGTGCGGATTGCGGGGTTCAAGGCGTACATGGACGGATCGCTGGGCAGCCGCACGGCCTATATGCGCGAACCGTTTGCCGATGCGACGCCGGCCACGGTCTATCCGCGGGGGCAGTTGACGGCGTTCGCGTCGTCCGAGTCGTTTGGCTCGAACATTCGCGAAGCGCACGAACGAGGCTGGCAGGTGGCGATGCACGCCATCGGCGATCAGGCCAATCACCTGCTGCTGAACGCTTATGCAGCGGCACGCGAGTCCGGGGAGCGGAAAGACACACTGCATCGCATCGAGCACGCCCAACACCTGCTGGTGGAGGATATTCCGCGTTTTGCCGCCCTGGGTGTGGTGCCGTCGATGCAGCCCTATCACAAGGCCGACGACGGGCGCTACGCTGAAAAGGCGCTGGGCAGCGATCGGCTGCAGGGCTCATACGCCTTTCGGGAACTGCTGGACGCGGGGGCGTTGCTTTGCTTCGGCAGCGACTGGCCGGTGGTCACGCTCAACCCGTTCGCGGGGATCGACGCCGCGGTCAACTCGCGGACGCTGGCCGGTGACGTATGGTTGGCATCGAGCGCCATCAATGTGGAGGAGGCGCTGCGCTGCTATACGGTGAACCCCGCTCGCGCCGTGGGTCGCGGGGACACGCTGGGCACCATCGCCGCGGGCAAGGTGGCGGATCTGGTCATCCTGGCCGAAGATCCGCTGACCATTCCCCGGGACCGACTGAAAGACGTCACCGCCTGGCAGACGATTTTTGGCGGACAGGTGGTGTACAAGAGAAATTGAACGAGGCGCCGGCGGGGACCGGTCATCGCTTGTGGCCGGCCGGGTTCAACGGCGCAGCTCACGGCGGTGGAAGAATCGAACCAGCGGATCCACGTAGGAACAGTCCGTTCGCACCTCCACTGTGGGGGCGTCGATTCGACGAAACAACGATTCGCGTTGGGCACGGCGGCGGGCGATTTCCGCGGCGTAGGCTTCGCGCACGGCGCGATGACGCGTGTCCAGCAGGGTGGTGGCGCCGGTTTCTGCGTCCTGCAGTTCGATGAACCCCACGTCGGGCAACTGGTGCTCGCGCGGGTCGCTGACGATGACCGGGATCAGGTCGTGACGCCGGCGCGCGATGCGCAGCGCCGGCTCGATGCCCACGGCAAGAAAATCACTCACCAGAAAGCACACGTTCTTGCGCAGGGTGACGCGGTTAAGAAACCCCAGTGCGGCGGGGATGTCGGTGCCCCGGCCGCGCGGCTGGTGGTAGAGCAGCTCGCGAATGATGCGCAGTACGTGGCGGGTCCCCTTCTTGGCGGGGACGTATTGCTCCACCTCGTCGCTGAACAGGATCAGCCCGACCTTGTCGTTGCTGCGCACGGCGGAAAAGGCGAGCACGGCGCACAGCTCCGCGGCGTAGTCGAGCTTGAACTGCCGGACGCTGCCGAACAGTGACGAAGGGCTGGCATCGACGACCAGCATGACGGTCAGCTCGCGCTCCTCGCGAAACTTCTTAATGAACGGCTCGCCGTAACGTGCCGAGACGTTCCAGTCGATCAGGCGCACGTCGTCGCCGAACTGGTAGGGGCTGACCTCCTCGAACTCCATGCCCCGCCCGCGAAAGGCGGAGTGGTACTGCCCGGCGAGCAGATCGTTCACCGTCCGCCGCGTGCGGATCTGAATCTGGCGCACCTTCTTGAGAACGTCTTTGGGTATCATGGGGAGAAACGCCAATAGCCGAAACGCCGAAACGCCGAAAGCCGAAACAGCGTCCAATTGGGAATGGCGCTCCAATAGCGCAGGGACGGGTCTACGTTGGGCGTGACCCAGGCGCTGGGAGAACCACAGGACGGCCTAGTCGATGACCGGAAATCGCCGGAAATGTATTGGAAAGTGCCGCCCATTGTCATTTGTCCAGGTATTCGGGTTGCGTGTCGCTCCGCGACTTCGTAACGATTGCCCGCAACAAACCAACGGACTATGCAGTCGGTGTTGTCCACTCTGGCTTTCAACTGAATCTCTCTCATTTCTTCACACGGTCCTGGGTGCGCTTCACGATCGTGCCGAGGATGCGAAGCAATTCATCGGTCTCGGCGGAAAGTCCAGCGGTCGCATCGGCGGTCAACAGTCCTGCACGGCGACAGATTTCGATCCAGTACATGGTCTCTCCCGCCTCCTTTCGGGCGATATTCAGGCGATGCGCGAAATCGGTTTCCGAGTATGCATAATCAGCCTCCCAGATGTTCGCCCCCACGGAGGTCGCCGAGCGTGCCATCTGCTTGGCCACCACCCAGCCCCTCGTGTCGTTCGGGAGCCGGGTCACCAATTCGAGTATATCTACGCCGAATTGCAGCGCACGCTCCTTGAGGTCTCCGGTAAGTCTCGGCATACCCCTCTTTCTCCCTTTGAGCGGTCTCGTCTACGGCCCCCGGGCCATTCGTGTCGCTGCCCCTGTTTTTCGGCGTTTCGGCTTTCGGCGTTTCAGCTTTCTACGGCACCGCCACCTGCTCCAGCACCGCGCGCACCACGTCTTCGCTGGTCTTCTCCTCGGCCTCGGCTTCGTAGGTGATGATGATGCGGTGGCGGAGCACTTCGGGAGCGATGGTCTTGACGTCTTGTGGCGTAACGTAGCCGCGGCCGGCCAGGAACGCGGTCGCCTTGGCACCGAGCGTGAGCGCCAAGGTGGCGCGGGGCGAGGCGCCGTATTGAATCCATTCGGCGATCCTCAGTCCGTAAGCGTTGGGGTCGCGCGTGGCAAAGGTCAGGTCCACGATGTAGTCCTTGACCTTGTCATCCACGTAGATGTCATCCACCACGCGGCGCGCCGCGGCGATGTCCTGCGGCTCCATCACCGGCTCGATGGCCAGGTCCGGCGCGGTGGAGGCCATGCGATCGAGGATGGCGCGCTCCTCGGCCTTGGACGGGTAGCCCACAATCACCTTGAGCATAAAGCGATCCACCTGGGCCTCGGGCAGTGGATAAGTGCCTTCCTGTTCGATAGGGTTCTGGGTGGCGAGCACCAAAAAGGGGTCGTCGAGGGGGAAGCTCTCCTTCCCGATCGTGACCTGCCGCTCCTGCATGGCTTCCAGCAGGGCGGACTGTACCTTGGCGGGGGCGCGGTTGATTTCGTCGGCCAGGATCAGGTTGGCGAAAATCGGCCCCTTCTGCACCGCAAAGGTGCCGTCGTTGGGGCGGTAGATGAGCGTGCCGATCAGGTCAGCAGGAAGCAGGTCGGGCGTGAACTGCAACCGCTGGAAGCGCGTGCGAATGCCGCGCGCGAGGCAGGACACCGCCGTGGTCTTGGCCAGACCGGGCACGCCCTCGATAAGCAGGTGCCCGTTGGACAACAGACCAACGAACATGCGATGAAGCAGGACATCCTGCCCCACAATCACACGGTGCATCTGATCGAGCAAACGGCGAAAGGGTGCGCTGCGCTCCTCGGCCTGCGCGGCCACGGCGCGCACATCGGTGTAGGTTGTCGTCATGCTTGGCGAACTCCTCAATGGTTCCGGACAATTCCCGGGCGGAATCTAGCAACGCGGAAAAACAGACGCAAGGAAAGGGCGATGCCTGTCAGCAGGGAAGGGGCCGATGATCCGCGGGGTTTGTCGATGCCCCGGTTGCCGCAGGACCGCTGGGCGTCCGCCAGCCGCGCCCGCCGCCCATTGCGGTGAAATGTTGCCGAATTGTTGCGCAGGAATCTAAACCGACTGAGGCACGAAGCGAGGATTAGCTTGCCACCGAGCGGAGCGCCATGCGGATTTCGTCGAGCAGTTGATCGACCTTGAAGGGTTTGAACAGCACCGCCGCAAGTCCCTCGCGCCGCGCCCGCACGATGGAGTGGTTGGGGTCATAACCGAAGCCGGTGGTGAGGATGACGGGAGTGGCCGCGTTGGCCTCCTTGGCCGCGGCGAAGACCTCGTAGCCGCTCTTGCGCGGCATGCGGATGTCGCTGAGCACCAGGTCGAACGGCCCCTGAGTGATCAGGGCGATGGCGTCCGCACCGTCGGACGCGGTACTGACGGCACAACCATACCCGGTGAGCACGTCGCGGACGGTGTCGCGGATGAGGTCTTCGTCGTCGGCGATGAGCACGCGCTTTCCCTCGAGCAGCGAATCGCGCTGCCGCGGCGCCGAAGGCCGCACGCCGGTCACGCCGGGTTTGGCCGAGGTCATTTCCTTGATGGCATCACGGATGCGCACCGCGTTCTCCGACAGGCCGCGCAGACGGTGGCGCAGATCGTCGTGACCGATGTAGTCTTCGAGAAGACCTTCCACGTCGGTGAGAATGTCGTTCACCGGCGCGGTGATCTCGGCCAGCACGTTGCGCCCGACCTGCCCGGTGGTGGTCCGCCGTTCGCACACCAGCAGTTGCAGGACGTTGAGCGACAGGGCGATGTATCGACCGAAGATTTCGGCGAACTGGCGGTCGTGCTCGTTGAAAGCGGCCAATCGGGTGCTTTCAAAATTGGCCACGCCGACGACCTGGTCCTGGAGCAGCAGGGGGATGGTGAGCGACGAACGCGCGTTGTCGATGCCGGGAGCAAAGCGCGGATCGCGCGTGGCGTCCGGGCAGATGTAGCTGCGTCCTTCGGCGGCGACGTAACCGCGAATGCCGTTGCCCTCCTTCCGTGCGTAAATCTCTCCTTCGAGCACCTGAGTCGGCATTCCCGACGCCAGCACCAGTTCCAACTGACCGGTCTTCTTGTGCAACGTGCGGATCTCGAAGTTGTCGAAGCGAAGGAATTCCTGGGTGCAACGCAGAACCTTCTGTTCCAGGAGGGAAAGGCGTTCGTGAGCGTCCAGGCGGGATATTTGATCGGGATCGAGACTGAGCAGCTCGCGCCCCGCACGCTCGATGGCGTCCAGCTTCTCCTGCAAGCGGGCGGCCGCGGTCGTTTCCCACACCACCGCCGCCACGCGCGTGATGCGCTGATGGACGTCCATCACCGGTGTGGCGGTAATCTCATAATGTCCGTCGCCTTCCACCACCAGGCTGAAGTGTCGGCCGCGCACGCCGTTGGTCCCACTGCGCGCCTCCTCCTGGGCACGCTGGAATGTCTCGGCACAACACCGGCACACCCGGGCGCGCACCTCCGTCGGCAGGCTCAACAGGCGTGGATTGGCCCACTCCAATTCACCGCTTTCGCCGACAATACCCACTCCCTGGTTAACGCCGTCGAGAATGACGGCCGCTTCGTGACTGAAGGACGACGCTGGTAGCGCCAGAATCTCCGACGCCTGGCAGATGACTACGTCGAACGATCCCTTGCGAAGTGCGCACAGGGCTTCCTCCATCGTCGCCACTTGTTCGACGTGCGCGTGCTCCGTGGTCCAGCGTTCCAGCGCTTCCGCGCCGGGCGCGTGCCCAAGCACTAAGACATGCATCGCCTGCGAATCCGCCATGGGCATCTGGTGGTCATCCTGCCTGTCGATCGCTGCGCCGCTGCGGCGCTTTCCCGATTGTATCTGAAATCCGCCGCCGATTCTCCCTCGGCCATGATGATCGGTCGATTTCCTTCCGAAGCGGCTACAAGTCGCCGGCGTGCAAAAACCGCCCGAAATAAGCTCCTGCCCGCGCGAACAATCGTTGTTATCGCACAATCCCGGGCTGGCAAGTCAACAATTCCGGTCTTTAGCCCCATTCTGGTGCGGCGACAGTTTAACGATTCAAGCGTGTCCGCGGAACCGCAAATAGCGTTCATGGCTAATTCGTAACGATAGATGGGGACGGGATCTGTAGCGTCAAATCCGCGCAAACCCGCATCAAGGCGCCCATGGCAGCAGAATGAACGGTACATTTTCCCAATCCCCGAATCTACTACTCCTCCGATTCTATTCGTTACTATGGTTCAAGGTCCCATGAACATCGAAGACCCGCCGCCGAGCGGAAGATACTGCCTGCAATGCGCGTATCCCCTTCGCGGGTTTCCCGAGCCGCGTTGCCCGGAGTGCGGCCGGTCATTTGAACCGGCGGACCGTTCCACCTATGCACGTCGGCCAGGAGATCGCACTTGGCGCAGCCGGGCGCGCCCCCCATCGCTTTCGTTTCAAGTGGCCACATTACTGTTGGCAGCCTGGGCCGTGTTCGACCTTTCGCTGCCCGGATTCCCGGGATACGCCATTGTCGCCGCGGGCATCTGGATTCTCTTGGCGCTGGTCGCCGATTACGCGGTGCGCGTTGGGGCGGTGTGGCTGGATCGTACGCGCGCCCGGCGTGACGCCCCGACCGCACGATCGCACGCGCGCGCGGGTTGGTGCTGGCTGCCCGGCTGCGTTCTGGTCGTAGTCATTCTGGCGGCCACGCAGGCGCCGCTGCAGCTGCGGTTTCGCGTCAGTCGTCCGGCGTTGGATCGCATGGCCGGCGAGTTTCGCGCCCAGGGGGCGAGTGTGAGCGGGCGCACCGGGTCGCGGCAGGTCGGGCTCTACCGGGTGCAGCGCGTCTTTGAACACGGGGACGGTAACGTCGCCTTTCGCGTGCGCAACAGTTTCTCGCTTGGTGATCGGGTGCAATGTGCCGGCTTCGAGCACCGCGCTCATCCGCCCGCGGTCGGCGAGGGATACGCCTTTGTCCGCCCGCTCGGCGGCGATTGGTACGCCGTGGGATGGTGACCGTCGTACGACACCAAAGGCGCCAAACTCCGGATGGCCATCGAAACAGCGCCTCGCTGAAATCGCCCGGCCACGCGAATCGGCGTGGCGCACCCTGTGAGCGGCGCGCCTATTCCACTACGAGCGTACCGCGGCGCCATCCCCATTCGCTCGACTTCGCCTCGCCGTTGACCGTTCCTTCGATCCGCGCCCGCAGCGCTTCGCCCTCGCGCCAGTAGATGATCCGCTGGGGGAAGTCGTGCTTCGGGTTCTCGAACACGGCGCGCCGTTCCCCCGACTCGATCAACGCAAACGCCGTCGGCGGCTGACGGCCCTTCGGGCTGGCAAGGTAGGCGATGCCCGACTCCGTCTTCTCGATCCGAAGGTACTCAAAGAACACGGTGCGACCGTTGGCCACCGTGCGGTTGACGCCGAACATCGTTCCCCCCGCCGCGTGGGTCCAATGCTCGTCCGACTGCCGGGCGCCCGCGTCGGACATCCACGAGCCGACCATCCAGGAGAGCTTGCCCAATTCGCCCGCCTCGCCGACCAACTTCAGGGGCGCTGCCGGCGGTTCGGATCCAAGCACCAGGGCCGCCGCGCCCACAATTCCAATGATTCCCAAACGCATAAGTGGTTTCTCCAAGGGCCGAACCGGCACCGTGACGCGGGATCGGTTGGCCTGTCCGCTCGCCCGAAGCGGCGCCCATTGCAACCGCCGGAGTGGGACGGGTCAAGGCGATAGCTTCCGGCGCTTCGCGCTGCTGCGAAACGGCTGGTTCAGGAAACAGAGCCGGCATCGCGCGGGGCGGGTCCGCGCGATGCCGGTCGAAAGTGTGAAAGTCAGCTTTCCTACGGGCAGACCGGGCAGGAACCCGGGTTGGTGGTGAACGGATAGGTGTTGCCCTGGAATGCCTGGAGCAACAGAAACACATCCGCGATGTTCACGATGCGGTTGAGGCACGGGTCGATGCTGCTGACGGATTGCACGTCGACCACCGAGAATGAAGGACCTTGCGGCAGCAACTGAAACGTCTGCAGGGCGGCTAGGAAATCGTTGGCGTTGACCAGACCGTTGGGCCCACTCCACTCAAACCCATCAAACGACCCCACCGTATCGCCCCAGAACTTTCCGGCACCGGGTTGCGATATGGTCACGATAGGCAGCGGATCGCTGAACACAACGCCGTCGGTGGTCGCCTCGATTTCGTAGGACGCCAGGGGAATGACGGGGCAGTCACCCACGTGCACGACGGCTTCATCCCACACTCGGAAGACCGGCGTCGCAACGATTTTCGCGGCGTCCACCGCGCCCGGTTCCGCCACCCATCCGAGCACACCGCCGGCCCCGGGGCCGCCCGTCTTGGTGACGCGAAACGCCACCACGCCGGCGTTGTTCGGCTCGAAGGAGATATAACGGTTCTTCGCGAAGCCGCCGGTCTCGGCGTTAGGCGCCAGCAGGGAACTGGTGGTCACGGTGAAAGTCACCCCGGCCGGATACGCGGCGCCCGACGGGTTACCGTTGTGATTCGTACGCCCCACTTTCAACCCAAACGGCGTACTCGCGGCGAACTTGGGTTCCGTTGCGGGTGCAATGGAAAGCGTGGTCGTTCCCAATCCCACCGGCTGCAGCGTAATCCGATAGAGCGGAACGGCCGACGTGAGCCCCTGAACGAAGTTCGTGGTATGGCCGTTGATCCGCCTTGCGCCGAGATCGCCGCTGACGCCGTCCAGGGTCATCAACGAAGCGCGCGTCGTGTTGTAGGGGCTCAGCGCCTGCACGCTGGCGATTTTCAGCACGCCGGACATGTCCAGGAGCGCGTCGTGCACATACTGCATAATGCCGTTTTGCTGGTTGATCGTGGTAATGGCCCCGGCGGTGACGCGGCCGCTCACCGTGACTTCGATCACATCGCTCGTCGACAAGTTGTCAAGGGGATTCCCGCTCGGGACGTTGGTCGACAATGTGACGGTGCACGCGACGGAGGCATTGGAATTGAGAAACACGCCGGTGGCCGATGGCGTGGTGCTGTCATACCGCACGCCGACCACGCGCCCGTTGGTGCTTCCCTGGAAGTTGAGCGCCCATTGCAGGTCACTGGCTTCGATGCCGTTGTCGCCGGTGGCGTCGACATCCCAGGGGCGTGTCTGCGCAGCCGGGTCGCCGTCGTCGCCTTCGGGGGCATCGGCAAAGCTGTTGCTGAAGATCCAGTCGTCGTCGCCGAACACCGCGGCAATCTTGGCGATGTCGTCGGTGTCGCAGTCGCCGTCGCGATCGGCGTCGCCCGGAATGAAGGGGATGGACAGCGGATTCACCCGACCGGCCATGATGGGATAGGTCGTTTGACTGGTGAAGTCGTAGTTTGTTCCCACGCCGTCATTGAGCCACAGCGGGACGTTCACGATGAATGGCTGTATGGAATCGGGGTTGGTGTTGGCCGAGTTGTCATAATAGAAATCAAACGAACCGGCGGCGCGGTTGAACAACACCGTGGATTCACCACGGATCCACTGCTCGGTGGCGGTGTCCTGCCAGTTGTTGCCGTTGCCCATTTCGCCGGTGGCGCCGGCGGCGGGCGTCCACCCCGGCCCCTTGGTTCGATAGTCGACGCGGGTCAAGGCATCCGGGTTGAAGCCCTGCGGATCATCGAGGGCGTGCACGTGCCGATAGGGAAGTCCGGCGATGCTGCTTCCGTCGTCCACGTGGCGGCCGTCCACGTCGTACTCCCAGCCGCGCTCGCTCTCGTAACTGACTTCGTCAACGACTTCGAGATCGTCAAACGTGCCGAGGGTGAGCGCTCCCTTCAAGTCGAGCGTATTGCCCCCCAGCCCGTTGGGCTGCCCCTTGTCGAGATTGCCGTCGCCCCATTGGTCTTTCATCATTCCGTCCTGTGGATCGATCACCGGTCGGATCAATTCGGCGTCGTGAGCAATATCTTTGCCCCAGCGCAACCCGGCCGGGTTGGCGGGATCGGCCTCTGTGATGCCGGGCCGGTTGCGGATCAGCAGGATGGTCATCGATGCGTCGTTTTCCAGCCGGCCGGGCGTATCCAGCAGGCCGTTCCAGACCGGGTCGGCTTCCCAGTTGGCACGAAGGTTCGTATCCGACAACACGGTGGGATAGTCGAAATCGGCTCCATGAGCGATGACCAACAGCCCGTTGGCGCCCAGCGAGAGCCCGTCGAGGCTGAAAAACTCGTCGATCTCCGGACAGCAGCCGGCCCCCTCACCGGGAATCGGCGGGATGCTGTCGAGCGGGTAATACTTGGCCATTCCGCCGGCCAAGAAAGCAATCGCATACCCGTCGAGTTTCTTGCCCGGCGTGCCCATCAACTCGATGTATTCCGCGGTGTCATCCAGCGATCCGGGCGGATTGATGAACACTTCATTGATGACCACTACGGCGTTCGCGGGACTGGCAACCATAATTGCCATCAAGACCAAACACGATTGTAACTTTTTCCGCATTTCATTCCCTTCCTGTTGATATTCCCTGGAATCTACCACTCTCATTCTGATTTCAGTTGGAACGGCGAATGATCAGTTCATTCCAGCCGCGTTCGACTGCGCGAGCGGCGACCGATCGACAGAATGCCGTCAAACACCTCCGTCGGCGACAGATCAAGCTGCTCGTGCGGGTTGACCCGCGTATTGATGCCGAACTCGCCGTCGCGGTCGTTGTCCTGAAACGCCCCGACGTGTCCGTCCCCGAAGAGCACCTCCGCGCGAATCTTGTTGTGCCCTTTGTTCCCCCGTATCCAGCTACCGACGCCGTGCGCGGGTCCGAAGTCGGCGTAGCTCTGGATGCCGAACGGTCCGCCGAACGGGCCGTCCGTCAACGACTTGACGCAGCGCTCCCCCAGCAGGTTCTCGTCGCTGTCGGTTCGCCCGTCGCCCAACAGCGGTACGGTGGACGCCGACACGTTGATCATGGCCGTGGACCGCAGGGGTCCCACGCACGTGTCCGTGCGCTTCACGTTCAGGGGGCTCTTGCTGGAGCGCGCCTTGTTCTGGTCCCACTGGGTGCGCGCCATGTACCAGGATTGCGTGTAGTTCGAATTGTAGCCCTTCTCGATCAGCTCGATCGCTTCTTGCTCGGTGTAACTGTCCTGCCCCGCGGCTCCGGGCCGGAGTTTCTGGTTGTATTTGGCAAGGTTGGCCGGACAGAGCTGCCGGGCGGGCTCGGCATACTGGAATTTCACCAGGTCGCGAATCCAGCCCACCTTGTCCACCGGGCCGTCGCGCCCATTGGAAACTTCGGGATCAAAGGAACCACTGGACAGGTAGTCCCGGTTGGCATTGGCATAGAGCAGGAAGCCCTTGCCGAAGCCGCTCAGGCTGGATGCACAAACGACTTCGCGTGCCTTGTCCCGCGCCTTGTTCAGCGAGGGCAGCAGCATCGCAATGAGAAGGGCGATGATGGAAATCACCACGAGCAACTCGATGAGGGTGAACGCCGAATGTTTGTGGCGCAAGTCAGGTTCCTTCCTTGTCAGTATGGCTTCGGTGAGTCGATCCGTGGCAATCGCGCTGTCGGAACATGCCGCCCATCGCCGCTATTCACCGCAACGCTCGCCGCTCGTTCCGCCGCCCTACGATGCCAGGGGCGCCGCGGCACAGCGCTTCGGCGCCCGGTACGCCGCCGCTCCTCCTCCAACGGCTGGGTTTGTACCCGCCTCAAGTGAGAGTTCGCTTAAGCGGTTGTTAAGTTTTCGTGAATAAGGATTGGAGGGAACTACCAGCCTGAAAAGGCCGACGGAACATTCGGCGCGCAGCGACCGCCCGCGAACCACCGCGGTCTCCGAGCCGCGCCGTCCACCACATTCATCAAACGTTTACATACCCTGGATATTCTGCCCGACCAATCGCCGCATGTTTCTTCGAAAGGACTCGCGACGCCGGAGTGTGATGCCATGACAACGAACAATCAGATTCCAGCTCGTCGGTCTCGCGGCGCCCTTCAGGCGGCGAAGGCCAATACGGCTGTCAAGCGTGCTCGCACCCTGGTCAAGGCAGCGTTTCTGGCGACGGCAGCGGTATTCGTCGGGGCCTTCACACCATCGACCGTAGGGCAGCCGGCACCGCCGCCATTCGCCACGACCGACTCCACCGTGTCTGTCCTCGCGCGGCTTCGCGGCATGAATCCCCACCTTTCCGCCGCGGACCCGCGTGAATTGCCCATGAAAATCCGCAGTCTGATGCGTGATGAGTATACTTTTTTCCGCGGGAGCGCCGATCTGTTTTACGCCCGTGCCGCCAGGTGGTCGGCGGCACGCATGACCCTGCCCGCCGCCCGGCTGCTGCTGCACGGCGATGTGCACGTCGGCAATGTGGGGGTCTATCAGTCCATCGGAGCGCCGGGTGAAGACCTCGCCTTCGGCGTCGTTGATCTCGACGAAGTCTTCGAAGGGCCTTTCTGCCTGGATCTGCTGCGCGCCGCCACCGCATTGCGTTTTGCCGCGTCCGACAATGGCGTTTCGCTGGACGCGGATCTCTGGAACATCCTGACCCGCGACCTTTGCGGCGGATACGTCGAGGCGGTGAGCACCGACGGGGGTGCTGCGGCGGGAATCAGCGGCTCCAGCGCTGTCGCGGCCTTGTTCAAAAAAGCGCGCAAGAGCCGCGCGAGGTCGTATGCAGAGAAATACATTCACCAGTCACCGCCGCGGTTTCGCCTTGCCCGCATCAAAGGAGGCAAGCCGGCCGACCTGATGGACCCGGTGACCGCAGACGTTCGCAAGCAGATCGTGGAGGCGCTGTGGAACTATTATCGGGTCGGTTGCTCGCCGACCACGCGCGACCGCTGGCGCGCCTCCACCGAAGAAGAGTGGTCGCAGTCCGTGCTTGATGTCGCGCGCTGGACGCGCTTGGGCAGCAGTGGCAGCCAAGGAGTGCATAAATACCTGGTGCTGCTCGACCGCCCGCTGAAGGGTTTCGACGAGCCGTTGATCATCCAACTCAAGGAACAACCCTTGCCCGCGGCGGTGCGAGCCGGGCTGATTCCCGACCCGCAAGGTAATCGGGCTGCTTTCGTCGCCGATGCCCACGCCAGCATCACGGACAAGCCTGAATGGCTGGTGGGGTACACGACCATGGGCGATCGGCCCTTTCTGGTCCGCACCAAGGACCCCTGGGGCGAGGATCTTGATTCCACCGACTTTCGTTCGCGCGAGTCACTTCGGGCGCTGTCGACTCTCCTCGGTCAGGTGATCGGCGCCGCCCATCGCACGGCGCTGGCCATGGAGCGAAGAGATGAAGCGCGCCTGGAAGTAGTTCGATTGACTCAAGGCCGGGACTTTCTTTCCGAACTGGTGGAGCAAAGCGCCGAAATGGAACTGTTCCTGCGCGACGCGTACCGGCAACTGAAGGCCGATTCCCAGGCACAGGCGCTGCTGGCTGAGGCCGAAGCGTACATTTCCGATTATGCGACGGCGGAATAAGTCTCGCGGCGCCCACGAATTCACAGTTTCTTAACTTCGCGCTGACGTAGGCCCAACGTCGACACGTTACCGTCTCGCCTCTTGTGTGGAAGCGCTTGTTGAGGCCGCGGCCCGTGGCCGGGCGCGTTCTTCGAAGCCGTGAAACAACCCAGCAAACAACGAGGAGGGACTGCACCATGATGGTAGGGAAGAGGGCGAGTTTGGCGGCGGCCGTGGGGCTGCTTGGCTTGTGCGCGTCGAGTGCCGTCGCGCAGATTCGCATCACCGAGTACATGTACACCGGGCCGGACGGCGAGTTCGTCGAGCTGACCAACGTGGGCGGCGCGGCCGTCGACATGACCGGCTGGAGTTATGACGACAACTCCAACACGCCGGGCTCGTTCGATCTGAGCGCCTTCGGCAGCGTCGCGCCTGGCGAATCGGTGATCATCACCGATGCGACGGAAGCCGCCTTTCGTACGGCGTGGGGGCTGGCGCTGAGCGTCAAGATCATCGGCGGCTCCGGCGGCGTGGCCGCGCTGGGACGAAACGACACCATCAATATCTGGGATGCCTCCAACGTGCTGGTCGATCAGCTTCAGTTCGGCGATCAGGACTTCCCCGGGTCCATACGCACGCAGAATCCCAGCGGGTGGGTGTGCGCCGCGGGGCTGGGCGCGAACGATGCGTATGAGTGGGTGCTTTCCGCCGTCGCCGATGTGCAGAATTCCTTCCTGTCGGCCGGGGGTGCGGTAGGCAGCCCCGGAGCGTTCGTCCTGTTCAATTGCGGCGCGACGCCGACCGGCGCGTGCTGCACCACGGGCGTATGCTCCGACCCGGTGACCCAGGTTGATTGCGAGAACGGCGGCGGCGTCTACGAGGGCGACGGTACCGACTGTCTAACGACTTCGTGCCCGGCACCCACGGATGGCGACGTCCGCATCACCGAGTACATGTATTCCGGCTCCGGCGCGGAATTCATCGAGTTCACCAACTTCGACAACGTGCCCGTCAACATGACCGGCTGGAGCTTCGACGACGACAGCCAGATTCCCGGAACGGTCAGCCTCAGCGGACTCGGCACGCTGCTGCCCGGCCAGTCGGGCCTGCTGGTCGAAGGGCCCGCGGCGAGCTTCATCGCGGACTGGGGACTGGTCGGTGTGCCGGTGGTTGGCAATAACGGAGCGGGGCTGGGACGCAACGACGAGATCAACCTCTACAACGCCTCGGGCACGCTCAAGGACCGCCTCACCTACGGCGATCAGAACTTTCCGGGCACGATTCGCACGCAGAACATCAGCGGCTGGCCGTGCGACGAGGCGGCCGGCGCCAACGACATCTTCCAATGGCAATTCTCGCACGTGGGCGACAGCCAGGGCTCGGTGGCTTCGTCGCAAGGTGACGTTGGCAGCCCTGGCGTTTACGTGGCCGTATCTTGCAACGCCATCCCCACCGGCGCGTGCTGCTCGGTGGGGCTGTGCAGTGATGTCACATACACCCAATGCACGCAGGCGGGGGGAAGCTACCAGGGGGACGGAACGGACTGCGGCAGCACCAACTGTCCAGCGCCCGCCGACGGCGACGTGCGAATCACCGAATACATGTACACCGGCACCGGGGGCGAATACGTCGAGTTTACCAATCTCGACGCGAATCCGGTGGACATGACCGGCTGGAGCTACGACGACGACAGTAACCTCCCGGGCGCCGTGGACCTTTCCGCGTTCGGCGTCGTCCTGCCCGGTCAATCCGTCATCCTGGCAGAGGACCCCGACGCCACCTTCATCGCCGACTGGAGCCTTGCGGGCATCGTGGTCATCGGCTCCAACACGGTGAACCTCGGCCGCGCAGATCAGATCAACCTTTACGATGGCAACGGCGTACTCAAGGATCGGCTCACCTACGGGGACCAGGTCTTCCCCGGCACCATCCGCACCAACGGGTTTGCCGGCTGGCCGTGCCGCGATGCGGTGGGCGCCGACAACATCTTCCTGTGGCGGCTGGCGAGCGTAGGTGATTCGCAGAATTCCTATGCCTCGGCCAACGGCGACATCGGAAGCCCCGGCTTCTATGCCGAGTTTCATTGCATCGGCGCCTGCTGCACGAACGGCGCCTGCACCGCGGATGTGACGCCGACCGATTGCACCGCCGGCGGAGGAACCTATGTCGGCGACGGCACCACCTGCGAGGGGGATGCCGACGGCGACGGCACGGACGAGACCTGCGGCGATGAATGTCCGCAGGATCCGAACAAGCTCGCTCCCGGGCAGTGCGGCTGCGGCACGCCCGATACCGACACCGACGGCGACGGCACTGCCGATTGCAACGACGGCTGCCCCAACGACCCGGGCAAGATCGACCCGGGCATTTGCGGTTGCGGCACGCCGGACGACGACATCGACGGTGACGGCACCGCCGACTGCGAGGACGGCTGTCCGAATGATCCGAACAAGATCAACCCGGGCCAGTGCGGCTGCGGCGCGCCCGACGACGACTCCGACGGCGACGGCACCGCCGACTGCAACGACGGCTGCCCCAACGATCCCAACAAGATCGCGCCGGGCAACTGCGGTTGCGGCGTAGCTGAAACCGGCGACAGCGACGGCGACGGGATCGACGACTGCAACGATCTGTGTCCCGGCGTGGATGACGCGGTCTTTGCACCCGGGTGCGTCGGCGCCATCCCCACGGTTTCGGAGTGGGGACTGGTGGTGCTGGGGCTGATGCTGCTTGTGGCCGGGAAGCTCGCCTTCACCCGCCGCGAGGCGTTGAGTTAGTTCACGGCACGCGCTGCATGTTTGGGCGGATCGATCCGCAACGGCGACAGCGCCGCCGATGAACCGAACATGAAGAACGCCGCGGGTGGTCTACTGCAGACCACCCGCGGTTTTTCTTTGGAGGGGACATGTCGAAGCGGCCGCTGCCCACGTGTGCGCGGTCAATCCGCCGAGCGAATGGAGGTTGCTTTGTCTGACCGATCCGTCAGCGCCACCACCAGCCAGATAGCGGCGATCCAGGCGAGAATGGCGGGATACTGGTTCCACGCGGGCAGCTTTTTGTCGTGCATGGCAAACATGGTGAACATGAAAACGCTGAACAACCCGGCGGCATAGCCAAGGCCGAAACTGGCCAGCGCCCTGCGACGCCGCGGCCAGAAGACCGCGAGACCCAGGGCGATGCTGATGACGGCTTCGCTGGCACCGATGATCCATTGAGATGCCACTGCCAATGTCTGAATGACTGCCTCGTTCGGCGTTTCGCCATAGAAGGGCCGGGTGAGGAACCTCCACACCGGAACGAATTGCTCGGGCACGCGGTCGTGCACAAAGGAAGGGAGGAAGGTTGCGAACGCAGCCATGCCCTGGAATAACGCCATGACCGCGAGCATGACAGCGGGAAAGGATGGAACCGCGTTTCCCATGGCGTGCGTGGTATAACTGCCCGTCGTTGCGTCAACAAGGTGCCGCTGCCACTGTTGGTTCGGCCGGGAAGGCAGTGGGGAGGCACCGAGTCGCCGGTCAACAGAACATCAGGTACGCGCGCTTGGCCATGGACGGGAACGGATCAAACGAGAATGGCGAAAGGAGAATGGCGAATGGGCAGGCGAGTGGCGAGAGAACGCCGAAACGTCTTAACGCTCAATCGGCAATTGGCAATCCCCAATTCGCAATTCTCGCCATCCGCCTCTTCCGTATCTAATCGCAGCGCTCGCTTCGCCAAGTCTCGTCACTCCGCAATCCGAAATTTCTTGGTCCTATAATAGTTCGTCCGATAACTCCAGGCTCCACGCATAAAATAACTGACGCGGACCCAGCGCAAACTTGTTTCGCGCGAAACATTCCCAGATTAACACCCCCATTTTCGAGTTCCACGCTCCGCGCGCAAGATTGTTTCGCGCGAAACATGTTTGCGCCCCTCCTCTCGCCTCACGCCACCCGCCTTACGTCTTCTCAAACCAGTCCGTGACAGGGGGGCTCAGCGCTGTTCCCCCAGGTTCCAGCCTCCCACGCTCGATCGGTCCCAGTTCCAGTCGAGGTTGGCGATGGGGCGATCGCGGTCGCAGAGGATCATGAGGATGGGGTCGTGTGGGGGGCGGTCGCGAAAATCCCAGCCCACCGCGTCGTAGCGGGTGGGCAGAAAATCGGCCCATGCGGGAAACGCCTCCTCGCCAAGCACCACGAGAATGAGGCGGGGGCGGCGCGTGCGAATCTCCTCCAGCAAGATGCGGCGGCGCGCTTCGTGGCCTGCATAGCCGCTGCGCAGGGCGGTAATCATGGTGAAGCGGGAGGCGCAGGGGCGCCGCGCGTAGTAATAGAACGACGCTTCGTTGCCGTAGACGAAGATATTATCCTCCGGATCGGTGACCCGGGCGATGTTCTCCCCGTGGGCGCGGCCCCAGAAATCGCGCGAGTTGTAACGCTGCACGGTGATGCCGAAAGGCGGCTGGCTGAGATAGTGCCGATATTGTGTCACCGCCAGCCAGGCGGCCAGTGCGACCAGGAGGGTGGCGCCCGCGGCGCGGCGCGCCCGCCCGTTCGAGAGTGCCATGTAATTGGCACTCCAGAGTCGCTCCGCGGCGACCGCCACGGCGACGACCAGCGAAGGAATCATCAGGTGGTAATAGTGCGGCCAGAACTGCGCGGGCAGGCACACGGCTGCGTAATTGGCGGCGGCGAGAAGCACGATGGCCGCGGCGTCGCGGCGCCGGCGGCGGAGGACCTCGAGCGCCAGCCAGGCGAGCGCGGGGACGGCCGCCAGCCACAGCGGCCAGGCGCTGTGGAACACAAACGGCTGTTGGCGGCTGCCCGGCCGAAAAAAGTCGATGAAGCGAACCCAGAACGACTCATTCCGCCCGCTGTAGCTGAGGTTGAAGCCGAACACCGCGTCGTAGAATTCGTGCCATCGATTTGTCACCGCGAACCAGGCGAAGGCCCCGGCCCACACCAGTGCCGGCCCGGCCGCCAGATACGCCAACCGGCCCCAGCGCGACGGCGCCCGCGCTGCCGCCGAGCGCGGTTCCTGCACGGTCGAGCGCGACGCCTTGTCGGAATAGACCGCCCACGCCGCCAGGGCCAGCCAGTGCACCGCGAGGATGGTTTTGATCGTTGAACCCGCGGCCAGTGCCGCCCCTGCCGCCAGCCACGGCCAACGACGGCGCGGGCCGGCGCCCAGCGCGCCGTACCACGCCGCGAGCACCAGCGTGTTCATGTAGATTTCGCGGTTGCACCCCTCTCCGGCCGTTCCGGGATCGGAGGAGCAGAGCGCGAACATCAGTGTCGCCGCCGCGGCGGCGAGGGGGCCTGCGCAACGCCGCACGATCTGGAAGATAAGTCCCAGCGAGACCAGCGAGAACGCGAGCGCCAACGAGCGGAACACGGACGGGGCATCGCCGAACAGGGCGCTGACGCCCGCGAACAGCACGAACACCCCGAAGGGCTGGTGATCCCACACGTCCACGTAGAGTCGGTCGCCGGCCAGCAGGCGACCGGCAATGTAGATGTAGTTGCACTCGTCGGTTTCGAGGGGGAGGTCGAAGGCGTGCAGGCGGAAGTAGATGAGCAGCAGCGCGGCCGCGGCGAGGACCGCGAACGGCCAGCATGGGGCGGGGCGCGCGCTGTTCATCGCATCAGCAGCCGGGATCGCGCAGTTGTCTTTCCACTCGATCATCTTGTGGCGGGCATTGTTTCAGGAACCACCATTTGTTGAACCGCACCAGGGCGGCTACCCGGAATCACAGGCGGCCGATCCAATGCTGATCCGTGGGAACTGACCTTGCCCATCGTGACCGGTTCGGCGCCCTCCACTTCGAGGGACGGCACGTAATGAAAAGGGCCGCTCGTTGCCGAGCGGCCCTCGAGTCGAGAAAGCGGTCCTGCCGGCTCGTTACCCTACGGACAGGGCGGACAGGTCGCCGGGTTGGTGGTGAAGGGGTAGGCGTTGCCTTGGAACGCCTGGAGCAGCAGGAACACGTCGGCGATGTTGGCGATCCGGTTGAGGCACGGATCGATGGAACTGACCGACTGCACATCCACCACGGTGATGTGCGGCGCTGTGGGCAGGTTCTGGAACTTCTGCAAGGCCGCCAGGAAGTCGTTGGCGTTCACGATGTTGTTCGGCGCCGTCCACTGTATGCCGTCGAAGCTGCCCACCGTGTCGCCCCAGAACTTGCCGCCGCTGGGCAGGTCGATGGTCGGCACGATCAGCCCCGGCGCGAACGTGACGCCGTCGGCGGTGGCCAGCACTTCGAACTCGGCCACGGGGACGATCTCGCAATCGCCGCCGTGAATGGTCGCCTCGTTCCAGACCCGGGTAACCGGTCCCGGTTCGATCTTGGCCAAACCGTTGGCATCGGGGGCACTCACCCACCCGACGTCGACCGCAGGTCCGGGCGAAACGCGTCGGACCTTGAAGGCGACGGAGCCGAGGTTGTTGGGCGCGAAAGAGATGTAACGGTTCTTCTGACGATCGTGCGGGGCCGGAGCGACTGCGGCCGGGTTCACCAGCCCTTCGCACTCGTCGGGGACGCCGTTGTTGTTGAGGTCTTGCGACGGACCTTCGGGCGCGACGTCGCACTCGTCGGGCTGACGGTTGTTGTTGCAGTCGGGGGCCAGGCCGCCGGCGGTTTCCTGGCCGTCTTCCAACCCGTTCTGGTTGCAGTCCAGGCCGGTACAGTCGACGATCACGCTGCGTTCGCAGATGCCGCTCTGGCAGGTGCCGATGGCGCAGTCGTCGCCGCTGTCGCAGGTGGTTCCGTCGGGCACGGGCGTGTTGACGCAATCGCCGGTGGACGGATCGCAATCGTCGACGGTGCAGGGGTTGTCGTCGTCGCAATCGACCGGAACGTCGGGCTCGGGGAAGTCGTCGCACTCGGACTCTGCGCAGTCGTTGGGCAGGTCGAAGTTTTCGTCGGCGCCCTGACCGACGCAACCGGAGTTGGCCGGGTCGTTATCGACGCACACGCCGTGCAGCCCCTGGCAGGGGAACAGACAGTCGGGCGGTGTGCCCGCGATGACTCCGATCAGCGGATCGCACTCCTCCTGTCCGTTGCATTCCATAAGGTCGTCGCAGTCAAGATCGAAGCTGCCGGCGCACGTCCCCAGGAATGGATCGCACATGTCTCCCAGGGTGGTTTCGTCGCCGTCGTCGCAGGGCATGCCGCCGGCAAACATACCGACACAATTCCCCATGGGATCGCAGGAGGCGGAGCCGGGGATGATGCAGGGGTTCCCCGGATCGCAAGGTACGAACGGGGTCGGCGCACCCACGCACTGACCCATGTTGTTGATCGTGTCCCCGCCCGTGCAAGGGTTGAAGTCATCGCACGGATTGCCGGGCACGAGTACACCGATGCAATCACCGAACTGATTGCAGGTATCGCCGGTCGACGCCGGGTCGCCGTCGTCGCAGGGGTCGCCGGGCGTGGCGGTGTACTCGCAGAGATTGTCCTCCGGATTGCATGCCGCGCTGTGGCACTCGAGCGGCGGGCAATCGGCGGGGACGGTGCAGCTCGGGTAGACCAGGGTCGCCGGATCTTCTGTGCCGCGCGCATCGCCGGAGCCTTCTTGCTCGGGATCGACGGTCGGGACTTCCGGTCCGATGACCGGGAACATGAACGTGGCCCCGGCCATATGCCACGTGGTGCCTGCCACGTGCTTGGCACCCGGCGGAATGAACGACACGCCGTTCACGTGCCAGGTGATGCCGGAGTTGTGCCTGGTACCCGCCGGAATGAACGACTCCCCATTGAAGTGCCAGGTAATGCCCGAGTTGTGGATCGTTCCCGGTGGGATGAACGACTGGCCGTTGTAGTGCCAGGTGAAGCCGGAATTGTGGATCGTTCCCGGCGGGATGAAGGACTGGCCGTTGTAGTGCCAGGTGATCCCGGAGTTGTGGATCGTGCCGGCGGGAATGAAGGTCTGTCCGTTGTAGTGCCAGGTGAAGCCGGAATTGTGCTTCGCGTCGGGCGGAATGAAGCTGGCGCCCGCCACGTGCCAGGTGACACCGGAGTTGTGTTTGGTTCCGGGCGGGATAAAGGTCTGGCCGCCGACATGCCACGTGGAACCGGAGTTGTGCTTGGTTCCGGGCGGTATGAAGCTCACGCCGCCGACGTGCCACGTGGAACCGCTGTTGTGCTTGGTGCCGGGTGGGATGAAGGTCTGGCCGCCGAAGTGCCAGGTGGAGCCGGAGTTGTGCTTGGTTCCGGGTGGAATGAAGCTCACACCGCCGACGTGCCACGTGGAGCCGCTGTTATGCTTGGAGCCCTTGGGGATGAAGGTCGCGCCGGCGATGTGCCAGGTGGTTCCTGCGGCGTGCTTGGAGTCCTTCGGGATGAAGGTGACGCCGGCCACGTGCCACGTGGTGCCGGAATTGTGCTTGGTTCCCGGCGGGATGAAAGTGATTCCGGGCAGGTGCCAGGTGATGCCCGCGGCGTGCTTGGAGCCGGGAGGTACGAAAGTGATTCCGGGCAGGTGCCATGTGGTACCGGCGATGTGCTTGGTGCCGCCGGGGATGAAGGTGATGCCTTCCAGATGCCAGGTGATGCCGGCGGCGTGCTTGGCGTCTTTCGGTATGAAGGACACGCCCCAGACGTGCCAGGTGAAACCGGAGTTATGCTTGGCCCAGGGCGGGATGAAGGTGATGTTCTCCAGGTGCCAGGTGATTCCCGCCGCGTGCTTGGCTCCGGGGGGCGGCGCGGTAACGCCGGCAAGGTGCCAGGTGGTACCGGCCATGTGCGGCGGCTTGCGCGGCGGGGGCGCGCCACCACCTCCACCACCGGGGCGGGGGCGCGGACGAGGCCGCGGCACGAAGGTCGTTCCCGACATGTGTAGATTGCCACCGCCGGGATTGGGGTTTTCGGGCCAGGAGAGGCCGGCCAGGTGGTTCCAAGTCGAAGTGATCTGGTGCCAGGTCATACCGGTGAGGTGGCGATGTCCTGGTGGCAGGAAGGTGGCACCAGGCAAGTGCCAGGAGACGCCGCCCATGTGGCGGGGCGCGGAATAGTCTGGTCCGGCGGCGTTTTCGCCGGTGAGAATGGCGACGTCGTCGACCATCCAGCCGAGGAAACCATTGTTCTGAAAGTCGATGGCGTCGAAGAGGAAGCGGATCTGGATGTCGCGCCCCGCGAAGCGCTCCAGACTCAGCGGGCCGAGTTCCTGCCAGGCGTTGGAGTTGTCGCAGTTCTCAAAGAGGAACTGCCAGCGCTTGCCGATGGGGAATTTGTAGCCGGTGAGCGGATCGATCTCACCGCTGACGGAGACTTCGATGAAGCTCAGGTCGCGCTGGCCGCAGCGTCCCTCGGACACGCGGCGCGAGTGCACGTACAGGAACGAACCATCGGGGAGGTTGGGAATGACGGGTGAGGTCAGGGTTCCCCAGTTGGGGCCGCCATTGTCGTAGTTGCAGGCTCCTTCGATGCCGTAGTAGGCGGCGGTTACCGGCGACACGAAGTCGTCGGGCGGGGAGCAGGTGGCGGGGCTGTCGGTGGTGAGGTGCCAAAGGCCTGACGCCGTCCAGCCGCCGGCGCCGAGGGGGTCGCCCTCCCAGTCCTCGGAGAACACGACCTGGGGGTTGAGCAGCGCGGAGGTGTCGCCCCACGGGTCGTTTGCGGAGGGGTCGTCGGGCGTTTCCTGGCGCATGCCGCCGGGCATGATGCAGGCCATCATCTCTGGGACGCCGCCGTAGTTTTTGCACACGTCGACCATGCCCTGCATTTCGGTAATGGTCTGGTAGGAGTGGTAGGGGGCGACGGCCACGCGGCTGCCGGGGTCGTGAACGTAGAAGCCGAACTGGTCGATCACGCCGCGGGTGAATGGGTAGGCCTGCTCCAGATACGACTTGTATTGGGGTACGTTCGGGATGTAGTTGTCGGCAAGCTGGTCGGCGGGTCCGTCGTAATAGTTGTTCTGGGCGATGTTGCGGCGATAGACGCCGACGAGGATCTTGCGGTTGTTGCGCGCCTTATCGACGAAGAACAGGAAGCCGGTGCCGGTGTCGAGGGCGAGATCGTCGCTGACCATGAGGGCGCCGTCGAGAGGGGCGCGGTCTTCATCGGCCACGAAGAAGAAGTTCCGGGTGGCTTCGTGGAAGATCAGGTGAAAGCGAATGCGCGATTCGTCCTCGGTGCGCATGACGAAGCGTTCGCCTTCGCCGAGCCTGAAGGCCAGCGGTTCATGCTGGTCGACGCGGTTGAGCAGAAAACGGACCGTGCGGCCTCCGTAAGTGAGGTCGTAGGTGAAGTCGTCGACGCGCCGGAGTGCGTCGCCCACGTCAAGCTGCCGATAGCGCGGATTGGCTTCTTCGGGGCCGGTGAGTTCTTCGCGGAATTCGTAATAGCCGATGTGGATGATGCCCTGATCGCGGGTGTCGGGTTCGAGGCGCAGGTTGCCCCAAACGTACTTGTCGGCCGTGTGGAAGCGCCAATAGGTGTAGTTTTCGGTGGGGATGACGTCCACCGAGTCGGGCAACGAGGCGATGACGTGATCGAAGACGGCCTGGGGGTCGTCGAGATTGATGGTTGGCGCATCCGCGAGGCTGAAACTGGCCCCATCGCGCGGTAGGGGGGCGGTCGCCCAGCGCGGCGTGTCGGGCGGAAGCCACGGCGCCACTTCGGTGCCGGCGCGCACATCGCCCGGCCGGGCAAGTGCAAGGCTTGCGCCCAGCGCGGCGGCAAAGGAAAAGAGTAGCAAACCGCGGGCAGCGTGACGATGATGGTGCCTTGAGCAAAAGTGATGGTGAGGGTTCATGATCTGGCCTCCGTTGATCCAACCGAATCCGACGTGCGCGCAACATTCCCCGGGGCGAGGGTCATACCCCCGATGCCGCCTGGGAGTCGCTACGAAAGGGAAAGTAGCGGGCACGAGGCTGAGCCGCGGCGGATCGTGTCTTCAGGCAGGACCGCGGCCGCGCTCAGGGTTTGCGACTCTATCCATTCATAGACCGCCCGCGGGAGAACTTGACAGTCAGGGAAGAAGAAGTGCGAGGCCGCGAACGCGTTGTCAGAATGGCCGCCTGTCGATACGCTGGCGAGCGCCATGAACCCACAACGCGGCCTCGAAGCCGCCATCAAAATGGGAGACTCCGCCGAACGGCCGCGAATGGCGAATGGCGAATCGAGAATAGCGAATGCGGTGCGCGCCGCGACGGCCCGGGCGGCCTCGAGTTTGGGCCCGCCGCGAAGATTTCGGGGATTGGTCGTACGAATGCGTTTTGCACATCGCCGTCCATCACCCGGGTGGTTGCTTCCACTGGCACTGATTCTTGCCGTCCCGGGATGTCGGCGCGGGGAAGCGCCCGACACGAGTCCACCCAGCGGCGAGCGCGCTGTGGAGGCGGCGGATTTGCTGGAGTTTCCCCCGGACCTTCGCACGGACAGCACGGCCGTCAACGAATTCATCGATCGGGCCATGCGGGTTTGCGCCGCGGGCAATTACGACAATTTCCGCTTATTGTGGAGCGCCCGCGAGGAACCGCTGCCGCGTGGCGATTACGAACAAGGCTGGCACGCGGTGACGCGGGTACGTATTCGCGCCGTGGAAAAAGTCATGCTGGCATCTGCGGAGAAGTCCAAACCGAACGACGGAGAACCTGAAGCCGCCTTCGCGGTGTGTGCGGAAGTGCTGCTGGATCCGCAGCGCCTGGCGGGTCGCAGCGAGCCCAAGCGAACGGCGGTGGTGCTCATTGTCGCGGAAGCGGATGGGTGGCGGCTGACCCGGGCGCCGAAAGAAGTCCGCACCTGGCTGCTCCGCAAGCTGGGCGACACGGAACACGAGAACGGCGAAACCACGTCCGATCGACCTGTTGAAAAACCCTGACGAGCGTTGGCGTTTGGTTGTGAACCGATGCTTCGTCTATTCCTTTGCAAAGCGGTTCGTGGAATCGCCGCCGCGCTCCCATGCGGCTGGGCGACCGGGGATTGTCTTGGCGGCTAGATGTTGTCGAATGCCCACAACGGTGCGGTGGCCGATATCAGAAGGCAGCTTGCACGCGGTTCAACGGTTGGGACGCGGGAAGCTCGGCGATGATCGATGGGCGTTTTCCACGGGCCGATACGATGGGTTTTTCGGGACGTTCGGGCAGGTGGGGGCTGTATCGGCGGCGAATGCGCCCGTTTTCGGCAAGTGAATCGTGCGGCCGGGTCGGCGGTGAATGCGCCGGTTTGCGGCGTGTGAGTGGTGCGGCGCAGCTTGACTTGACCCCTTGGAGGGCTAGACTGATCCGTCCGAACGAGGAACTCGTTTCCACCCATCCCCGATAGCTCAATGGTAGAGCGAGCGGCTGTTAACCGCTAGGTTCTAGGTTCGAATCCTAGTCGGGGAGATCGACGGGCCACCGAGAACTTCGGTGGCTTGTTGGTTAGCGGCTCAGGGGGGTTTCGTGGTTTTCGTCGGCGCGCCGTAAGTCGCGCAGCCACGGCACGTTACGGCCGTACCGCCGATCGCCCGCGCTCTCTGTTTGCAACCCGACATTCGCCACCCCGGTTGTAACCGTGACGGTTACGTTCGCGCCCCCGCGGAAAACTCTCAAACTCTCGGCCTCTCGCGGTTAACAACCCGAATTGGTTAACAGGACGGTTACGTTCGCACCCCGGATGTAACGCGAACCTGGTTCGAAGGAAGTCCGGCCTTTCGCAGTCTTCGGGCGTTTCCGAAGTTCGATCACGCGATCGATCAAGGTGTCAACAAGGCGGGCCAACGAGTGGTGTGCTTTCGGGTCGACCAACGTAGCTGGACAATCGGCGCTGGAACGGTGGCCGAATGGCCTCTCAGTTTCGGTCCAGTAACTGGCGGAGCAGCAATTGGAGTACAGCCAACGACTGTTCGCGACGCCATTTGAGGCGTTCGAGTCGGCCGAAGCGCGGCGGCTCATCCAACGGATCGAAGTGACTCATGCGCCCAAGCACGGAAGCTGGCTGAACATGGCCGATTGCGCACCGAACGTATTGGAAGAACAGGCGTTGGGAGCCAGGGTGGATGACGAGACGGGATTACGATCGCGCGTCGTGAACTGGGGCGTGGACCGCAACAAGCGCTGCCGACGCATCGATTGGCGATTCCGCGCCCGCGGTCGCCACCACAATCCATGCTGAGGCAGAGCCGCCGATACTCAGGCGGGCCGACAAGTCCGGCGAGTGCCGCATTCGGCCGGTGGTCCTACTTCGACGTTGTACCATAATACGCTGCGCGCTTCGTCCGGATGATCTCGTCCGCCCATGGCACGGTTGACTCTGGGCCGGCTCGACACCCCATTCGCTCGGAGATGCGCAAGAACTCGCGGCATTTGGCCACAAGCCCCTCCTCATTCTCATCGAACAATCTGAGTTGTTCGGTGAATGCGAACACGTCTGCGATGGTCAAGAAGCTGCCGTTGATCTGCACCTCTTCCGCCATCCAACGCCGAACGGCCGCGCGCACTTCCTCGGCGTCGTCCGTCAGGCGCAGCGCCCGCCGAATGGCCCACGGGCGAGCGCCGCCCTTTCTGCACGATTCAATCTCCCCGAGCAAGTCTTCTTTGCTATTCCCCATTCGCAGGTCCCTCAAGTACGATTCGAAGTGCCCGCGCATGGGATGGCTCGGTTCGTGATACGCGATGAACTTCTCTATTAACGGAGTGATCCTTGGGTCGTCATCCTCCAGAAAAAAGGTGAGGCATGCGCGCCATCGCGGATTCGACGGCGCAAACTGGTCCACGGGCCACGACTGTTGAAACTGCGCGAGCAGTACGTTTCTGGCGTGTTCATCCGCGACATAGAGCAGCAGCTCGGTCGCCTGCATGAAGAAGCCATAAGTCGTTTCGGGGTCTTCGACAATCGCCAGCAACCGCCGCCGCCGCACTTCGTCGGAGGGTGCGAGCGCGAACCAGGCGCCAAAGGCGGCGCTTTGTGGGTCTACCCAATAACCCGTCTGCTTCTTTGTCCTTCCGATGCACGCCAGCGTATCAAGCATTTCGCCCAGGTCCGCGCCGGCGTCCACCATGGCCTTGGCGTTGACGACGTATTCCTCGTGCGTGTGGTCAAACGCACACGGGGAAACCGGCGGGCCGGGTTCACCGGCCGGGCAGGGAATGGTCAGGGAAATGGCGCAAGCAGCGCCCAAGCATAGAGCGCGTTCGAATCCAACAGTCACGCGGCGGAACATGAAAGCTGAACCGATTCCAAGATTGACCAGCTTTCGCAACGCCTCGGACATTCGACCGAAAAATCGCATGTTCCGCGGAGCGGATCAAGCGGCCGGGCGCGAAAGGCGCCGGCGGAGCATGGCTGATCCTGCTGCCAGCATCAGCAGCGCGAGGGTCAGCAGGCCCCATTGGGAGGCGGCGGGCACGTTGTTGGGGCACTGCGCCAGATCCGGCAGCGGCGGACCGGCGGTCCAGGCATCGCGGAATTGAAGCCAGTCGGCACAATCGATATCTCCGTCGCCGTCGAAGTCGCCCTTTTCGCAGCCCGGACCGTAGGCAATGCCCGGGCCGGTGTAGCACTGCTCGAGGTCCTCAAAATCGGTTGCGTCCACCTGTCCGTCGTCGTTGAAGTCGCCTTTCGGGGAGCGGATGCCGTGCTGCGCCGCGCATTGGGCGGCATTGTTACAGGGCAGGAACATCAGTGCGTCGATGTTGTCGGACATGGCGCCGAGGCCGAGGTCCGCACCGGAAGCATACAGCCGCGCCCCCATTCCGGGTGAGGAGCTGAACAGATCGGTTCGGCCGGTAATGGGGTTGGTTCCGGGGATCATCTCCAGCGAGGGAGATTCGCCCGCGAGCGAGTAGATGACCTGGTCATTGCCGTCGAACTGGCCATTGTTGTTGGCGTCGATGACGATCATGGCGTTGATGTCGTCCTGCGGGAGCAGCCCCAGTTGCTGGAAACTGGCGAAGATCGTGGGCATCAGCACGGGATCGGTGGGGTCGGGGTGGAAGAAGATGTTCGCGCCGCTGGGCATTTGGGGCGCACTGAGGCTCAATAACGAGGGCGAAGCCGCCGTGGCGGAATAGTAAACCCGGACCACTCCGCCGGCCGCGCGCCCCAATGCGATGGGCAGGGGGGTGCTGGATGTGACGTTGTCCTGGGGATCGGTGGAGGACTGTGCGGCGCTGGTTTCGGGATTGGCGGCGTAGTCGGTGCCGCCTTCGTCGTAGTTGTTGATGGCCAGCACGTTGTTCTGCAGCACTGCGGCGAGTTGGTTGGGAATAATGCCGGCGCGATCGAACAATGCCGCGGACATGAACAGGTCGCCCGCTGCCTGGCCCTTGGCCGCCTGGTCCTGCACGTTGTAGGGGACGGCGGCGGCGACATTCGATGGCTCGGGTGCGACATTTCCCTGGGTGCCGCGATCGACCGAGAACATGATTACAAAGGAGGTGGTCAACCCGAGGTCCTGGTTGGCGGCGGAGAGGCCGTCAAGTTCGTCGTTGGGTGAGGTAAAGCCCAGGGCGGTGCCCGCGACCACGACCGTTGGATCGGGCTGGCCGAGTTGCAGGATATCCGCGGCGGTGAACGAACCCGACATAACCTTGGGCGATTGGCCATCGAAGGAATAGAAGGGCGTGGGGATCGGCGCTACCGGGGGCGCGGCGGCGGCCCGCGGCAGCCAGGTCGTAACGGCGGCCACGCCCAACAAGACGCCGGCCAAGACCAGTGCAAAACGAGCCCGAAAGGCAACGACGAGAACGGTCATGTTATTCTTCCCCTTCTGCGGACGACAGGTCAGGCGCGTTGCCGCTGTGCACCGGGAGCCGGACAGGCAACTGCTCCGTGGGTGGCACGGGAGGAATCCACATTGGCCATTGCGGATCCGCGGCCAGTTTGACCAACAGTATACGAGAATGAAACGAGAAATCCAAGGCACTATCGAAGGACTGATAGGACTGTTGCAGGGCGGCGGTCGCCGCCGCGCGATCGCCCGCCGCCAGCGATTTCAAGCCTGCGTGAAACCAGGCTTCTCCCATCAGTTTCCAGGGCCGGGGAGATTCCGCGGCGATCGCCTCCAACTCGTCCAAGGTCATTCGATCCGCAGAATAGCTCCACAGCGCACGCAACCAGGCGGTTGATTCCGCGTTGTTCTCGGAACCGGCGGGATCGGACGCCGCCAGCAATTCTGCCGCCTCCGCAGGCCGGCCCAGCAGCCGCCACACGCCGGCGGCGAGAATCGTTCGCGGCATGGTGAACAACGCGGTGGGGCTGTGCGCGGCGTCGGGGGCACCGGCGAGCGCCGCGGCGTGTTGTTGTGCCGTGGCCATGTCACCCATTTCCGCCGCGACGAGCGCGGGATACACATGGCGGTAGAAGAGATTATCGGGCATACATGCGGAATGCGCCTCGATATCCTGCAGCGCGGCGGGGAAGTCGCCCAGCCAGTAATGCAGCCGCCAGCGGAAGTGCAGACCTTCGCAGCGTTTTTGCGCGGTGTCGGCCAGGGCGATGGCGCGGTTCCGCGCGGCCAGTGCTTCGTCGAAGCGGCCCAGCCGTTCCAGGCATTCGGCTTCCGCGGTGACCGGTCGATCGTCTGCCGGATCGACCTGCTGCCCGGCACGGGCCCAGCGGAGTGCTTCGTCGAAATGGTTCTGCGAATCCGAAGCGCCGCGCGTTCCGGCGCTGTTTTCGTACACTTCGGCGCGGAGGCGATGGGCGATGGAGAGCAGATAATAGGGATAGGCCTCGTAATACTGGTTGGTGATGAGCGTGCGCAGGCTGGATTCGGTTTCGGCGAATGAATCGGCGGTGCGTCGGGCGTACATTTGCTGATTTTGCGCACGGGCCAGGTGCAGCATGGCCTGCGGGAAGAACTGGTGGTTGAGGGCGCGGAGCAGGTTGGCGCGGCGATAGGATTCCATGGCCAGCGGCGGATCATTAAAGTGGGCGGCCAGTCCGCGGAAGAAATACTCTTCGGGGCCTTGCGCCCCGCCGAGCGCCTCGGCCTGTGCGAACGCCTCACGCGACCCTTCCGGATCGCCCGCCCGCCACCGCGCCCACGCCAGGACGTATAACGCCTGTCGATTACCGGGATCTTCTGCGAGCACGGGCGCCAGTTCGGCGTGCGTTTTTTCTACGTTGGATTCACCCATGGCGACCAGCGCGCGGACGAAGTGCATCGCGGTAGCCGGCGCTTTCAATTCTTCCGCGGTCCGCAACTCGGCGGCGATGCGCTCCGGCCGGCGATAGTCGTTGTATACCAGTTGCTCGTACGCCTTTCGTACCAGGCGCTGCCCCTCCGCGCGTTTGGCGGCCCAGGCCGTGAGCCCCCATCCGGAGGTCACCGCGGCGATGATGACTGCGGCCACCAGGGCTGTGGAAGCGGCACGATTGCGCCGGGCAAACTTGACGGCGCGTTCCATCGGTCCGGCGCGGCGGCTTAGGATGGGGCGTCCGTCGACGAAGCGCCGCAGGTCTTCGGCGAAGTCGGCCGCGCCGGGGTAGCGGCGGGCGGGGTCTTTTTCGATGGCGCGCAGGCAGATGGTTTCGAGATCGACGGGCACGCGCGGGTTTCGCCGCCGCGGCGGTGCGGGGTCCTTGGCGCTGATGGAGTGCAGCACCTGGTCGCGCGTTTCTCCCTGAAAGGGTCGCGTGTTGGTGAGCATTTCGTAGAGCGTGACGCCGAGCGAGTAGATGTCGGTGCGGTGGTCGATTTCGCGGATATGGCCGCGCACCTGTTCGGGCGACAAATAGGCAGGGGTGCCCATGACTTCGCCGCTTACGGTGACGTGCGGTTCGCTGACCAGGTAGGCAAGTCCGAAATCGGTGATGTAGAGACGCTGTTCGTGCCCGAGGATCAGGTTGTGAGGCTTGATATCACGATGCACGACGCCGTTGGCATGGGCGTGGGCCAATCCTTCGGCGACGCCGATGAGGAGGTTCGCCATGTGGCGGTAGTCTTGCGCGGTGTGGTCGCAGGTGACGGTGGCTTCCCCATCCGGCGCCGCGGTGGCGGGGTGGGGCGCGGGCGGGGTGGCGGCCCCGGGCACGGAAACGGTGAGTGATTTTGTCACCGGCCTCGTTCGGCTGAAGCGGCGTGCCGCTGCCGATGACGCATGTGTGGCACTGAGCAGTTCCGGGTGGGAGCGGATCGCCAGGTCGAGCGTTACGCCTTCGACCAGCTTCATGGCGTAGTAATAGAATCCGTCGCACTCGCCGTGGGAGTACACGGGTACGACGTTTTCGTGGTTGAGCCTTGCCGCTGCGCGGGCTTCGCGCAGGAAACGTTCCAGGGAGGCGCCATGTCGCTGCCGCGACGCGGGCAGGACCTTCAACGCGACGAGGCGATCCAGCGACACCTGCCGAGCCCGGTACACGACCCCCATGCCGCCGCGACCGATCTCGCCAAGAATCTCAAAGTCGCCGAGCCGGCTTGCCGGCGCCAGGGCGGATAGCTCCGGCGCGGCGGTTCCGAAGGGCGATAACCGGCTGGACGCGCCATCCGTCTGGGAGCCCTCCGGCCCCAGCCCGCGAGTCCCAAACCCGAAGGCGGCGCGCAACTCCGCCACCAGCGGGTCGTCGTTTCCTTCGATCAGGGGTTCAGGTGACACAGTGTGACATTCCATTCAGGTAACGCGGGAACGGCATCGGGGTTGCCTTTGGGTACGGCATTCCGTTCACACGCGGGGCGGACCGGGCACCCCGGCGCGGTATGTACCTTGAAGTCGCCCCCTGACACAGCACTACTTCAGAAGGAAGATAGACGTCGTGCTGCCCAACTTGACACCACATGCGGATCTAACTGATCATGCAACAAACACCCACGTTGCGGGTCGGCGGGCGGTTCGGGTCGGCTCCCAACTCAGATATCCGCATCCGGATCCAGGGCCTCCAGCCGCTCTCGCACTCGCTTCAGCAGGCGTGACTTTGCCTGATATACACTGGCTTTACCCATTGCAAGCTGGTCAGCCGTTTCATCCACCGATAACCCACCCAGAACGTGCAATTCAAACGCCTGAAGGGTCTTCTCTTCAAACTCTCCGGCGACTGACCGCAGGGCCCAGCGCAATCGGTGAAGCTGCCACTCGCGCTCCCACTGGGCGTCCTCAGGCGCCTGTTGGCTTTCGGCCAGCTCGCCCAGCGTGGCCGGGTCGTACCCGGCCGGCTCGCGCGCCTGGCGGGATGCCCGCCGACCGAGTGCGTGGATCACTGCGGAGCGCAAGTAACTGCGGAAACGGCCTTTGCGCGCGTCGTACTCGAAATTGTCCATCGCCTTGAACAGGTACATTTCCACCTCCTGTACCGCGTCTTCGGCGTCGGCATGGGAGGCGCCACGGCCGCGCGCATAGCGATAGAGCAACTCACCGTAGCGGTCGTGGAATTCGGACCAGCTCAGTGTGTCGGCGCGGTCGCGCAGACGCAGCAGAAGCGACACCCGAGTTGAATCAGCCCGAGACATGATGGCGCATTGTCGCCGGTCGCCCGCCGGAATTCAAGCGCAATCCGGTTCCAGGATCGGCGGGGAGGGGCTGCCGCTGCGAGACTGAAGGCGACGAGCCGATTGGGATTCCCGCTTTTAGTACGCGGGCGATAACACCGCAGGCCGGCGGTGAGGATTCACCGCCGGCCTGCCTTGAACAACAGCGTTGGAGGATCGAACTACGTTACATCCACACCATCCGGATTACGGCTGGCAAGTATTGCCGTTTCCGGTGCAGCGCGGATCGCTGCAATTGACGTCCGTTCCGCAGCAGTACCGATTGGTCGGGCGACCAGTCGTAACACCATTGCAGTCCGCCGGGCAATTGGTGCAGTTTTCGCCGCCGCTGATTTCACAGATGTCATTTCCGCACACCGGTCCGGCGGCGCAGTCCGGATCGCTTCCGGAAGAACACCCCGACGGGCAGCAGCCGTCGGACGGGCCGCAGGCAGGCGGAGTGTTCACGCAACCGGTGCTGGGATTGCAGCTATCGCTCGTGCACGGATCGCCGTCGTTGCAGTTGATCGGCGTGTTCGAGCACACCCCGTTGCTGCACGAATCGGTCGTGCACAAACTGCCGTCATCACAGTTGATCGGCGTGAACACGCATCCGCTCGACGAGTTGCAGCTATCCGTCGTGCAGGCGTTGCCGTCATTGCAAGTGATGGGATCATTGAAACACGCCCCGCCTGAACAGCTATCGGTCGTGCAGGCGTTGCCGTCGTTGCAATTGATGGGCGTATTGGAGCACTGTCCGTTCGAGCAGACGTCCGTCGTGCAGGCGTCCCCGTCATTACAGTCGGCATTGGTCGAACACTGCGGCGCGGACGAACATCCGGCGGCCTGGAGCGCCAACTTGGCGTTGGCGATGCCCGTGCCGAGGTTACGGCTGTCGCTGTACGGACGAACGTTGTTCATGATCAGGTTGCGCTTATCCGTCCCGCTGAGGTTTGGAACGCAAGAATCGAGCAGCGCAGCGATGCCCGCGACGTGCGGCGCCGCCATCGACGTTCCGTCCAGAAGCGCGATGTAATCGTTGGCCGGATCGGGGAAGTGGTGATAGGTGCTCAGGATTTCCACGCCCGGAGCAGCGACCTCCACCCACGATCCATGATTGGTGAAGCTGGCCCCGGTGCCTGTGCGGGTGGTTGCTGCCACACTGATGACCCCGGCCTTGGTGCCCAAGTAGTCCGAGCTGCTCGAGTTGCTGTTGCCCGCGGCGTGAATCACGGACACATTGCGCGCCAACAGCGCATTGACCGCCGCGTCGATGCCGCCCGAATTGGACGAGCCCCATGAACAGTTGATCGACGCCACTTTGTACCCCTGGTCCACCAGGTTGGCCACGTAGTTCATGGCCGATGCGGCATAAGCCATGTTGACGAAACCGTACCCGTCTGCTCCGAAGCACTTGGCGTTCCAGCCGATTCGCAGTGGAATGATCTTGATGCCGTTCGCTGTGCTGGTGGACGTGCCCCCGGCCAAACCGCCGGCCACACCCGCCACCAGGACGTTGTTGTTGGTGATCGCGCCGACGGTGCCCGCTACGTGCGTGCCGTGGCCGTTGTGGTCGCGCGGATCGTTATCGACAGTTCCGCAGTCCGAATCACTGCACTGACAACCAGCGCCGCCGGAGGCAGACGCCACGAAGTCGTAGCCCACCACGTCATCCACGAAGCCGTTGCCGTCGTCGTCGATGCCGTTTCCAGGGATTTCACCCAGGTTGATGAAGATGTTGCCGTTGGTCACGTTGTCTGAAGGACCCGGCGGATTCGATCCCCCCAGATCCCAGTGATAATACCGCACGCCCGAATCGAGAATGCCCACATACACCGTCGGGCTTCCCGCGTTGAGGTCCCACGCCTGGTCTGCCTGAATGCTGTGGGCCTCCGACCCACGGTCGAAATAATGCCACTGGTCGAAGGGGAAGTTCGGATTCGGCGAGTCGCGGTAGTACGGATCGTTGGGCTCTGCGTGAATGGGGTGGATCCCGATCGGCTCGACGCGGGCGACATGCGGGTTCCGCGCAAAGGTATCCATCGCCGCCTTCAGGTCTACCCCGGCGCCGATCTTGACGGTGTAGTAGCCGGTCAAGTCCGGATACTTCCCACCTACCGGCTGCGGTTTGGCGCCCACGAACTGCTGCCGGAACCCCACGACGCCTGCGTCGTCGAGGGCACGCTGCAAACCGGCGATACTGACCCGCGGACGATCCGCGTTCTGCGCTACGGTCACCTGTCGCCGTGCGTTGAGGCTTAATTCCACCACGAATTCATCCGGGACGAACATTTCCGGAAACTCGATGGCCGGCGGCCGCTCCACTGCAATGAACTGCGGCGCGGCGGCGACGAGTGCGCTCATCAGGAGCACGGCGGCCAATCCGGAGGTTGTGACGCGAAACCTGGCAGCACCTGAACCGACGACCCCTTGCCTCTCCCGCCCCCTCTGTCTTGCCTTGGTCATCCGCTGATCTCCTTCTGGTAATCAACCTTTCCCATTTCGAGGCGACCCATGCGCCTCGTGCAATGGACTGACACGCGAATATGAAATCGAGTCGGCCCTCGCCCCAAAGGGCTTCAGGGTGCAATGGGGTCGCGCCGCCATCACAACCCGTTGTTCCGATACGGCAGACCATTCACTCTGCTTCGATTCGAATACAGTTCTCTTTGGACCTGACGAATGATGGCGCGATTGGTACGCGGAAACCCGTGCGTACGCTCAACATCGGCCGGCCGTACGCCCGCCGTCTTCCGGATCGTCAAGCCGGTTGAAAGTTGTCCAGCATTTCCGGTGGAACCATGTAGCGCAGCCCCAACACCGGCTTCAAGGGGCCCGCTCGACGCGAGGTGCATTCTAGCGGTTTGTGCTTCGAAGACTCAACAAGAATCCGATAAAAATACTTTTATTATCGACCCCGGACGAAGTAGAGAATCACCGATGTTTGTGCAAACGCAGAGACCAAGGCAGAATGACGGACCAATGAAAGGCGACGACCGATCTCTGATGCGATTGAAACGACGGCTAACGCGCTGCACATACCTCGGGATGGTATGGCTGTTGGTAGGTGGCTGCGTTTCGCTGAATTCGCCGGCGCGTACCGGTGGATCGGGCGGAGCGGGGGCGGAATCCGACCCCGGAGGATCAGCCCCGCTGGTCAGTCCGGCGGGGTTGCCCGTGGGGACCGTCACCATCGGCGCACATACTTTTCGCGTCGAGTTCGCGGAGACGTTTGCGACCCGCGTCCGGGGTTTGATGTTTCGCCGCACCCTGGCCGCCGACGCCGGCATGTTCTTCGTTTTCGATCAGCCGGAAGTACTCTCCTTCTGGATGCTCAACACGCTGATCCCGCTGGACATTGCCTTCATTCGCGAAGATCTGACCATCGCCAACATTGAGACGATGGGGCCGGAAACGACCAACCCACATTACTCGAACGGGCCGGCGCTGTATGCGCTGGAGGTGCCGGCCGGCGAGTTGGCGCGGCGCGGGATTCGCGCCGGAGACACGGTGACCGTTCAACGCAATCCCTGATTGCCAACTATGGCGGAGGTACATGTGAAGCAGGCACAGATCGGCATCATCGGCGGCACCGGGCTGGGCGATGCGCTGCTCCGCCAGGCCGGGGGCGCGCCGTTGTCGTTGGACACGCCGTTCGGGCCGCCCAGCAGTCCGCCCATCGTGGCCCGTTGGGAAGGCATGGACGTGGCCTTTATCGCGCGGCACGGACCGGGACACGTGCTGCCGCCATCGGCGGTTCCTTACCGTGCGAACATCTGGGCGCTCAAGAAACTAGGCGTCGGCGCCATACTTGCCAGCGGGGCGACCGGCAGCTTGCGCGAGGACATCGAACCGGGTCATCTCGTTCTGTGCGATCAGGTGATCGACAAGACGTTTCGCCGCGCAGGCACGTTCTTTGATGAGGGAATGGCCGTGCACGTGGAGTTCGCCGAGCCTTTTTGCCCGCGGCTCCGCGCGCTGCTCGCTCAATGCGGCGGCGCGGTGCAAACCACCGTGCACCACGCAGGCACATACGTTTGCATGGAAGGTCCGCAGTTTTCCACCCGCGCCGAGTCGCACATTCATCGCCAATGGGGCGGCGACCTGATCGGCATGACCGCGATGCCGGAAGCCAAACTCGCACGGGAGGCTGAGTTGTGCTATTCCCTTATTGCGCTGCCCACCGATTATGATTGCTGGCGCCCCCACGACGCCGCCCGCGGACAGGATGAACTGCTCCGCGAGATCCTCGCCAATCTGAAGCGTGCCACGGACAACGCTGTGGCCCTGGTCCGCGCGGCGGTTCGCGGTTACGGCGCTCACCAGGGGACATGCGGTTGCGGCGATGCCCTCCGGATGGCGATCTGGACTGATCGCACACGACTGACCAAGGCGGTGCGTGATAGAATAGAATTGCTGGCAGGCCGATACCTGAACGACACCGCCGCCAAAGACGCATAGCGCCTTGCGGCCGGAAGCGCATTCCATGAGTCATGCAGCCCGTGGACTCGAGTTGTCTCGTGAGCGGAAGGAACGGGGGTCCGCGCGGATTTGCAGCAGAGTGGTCGGCGGTGCCGGGCACGGCCGCATTGGGTCGTGCTTCTTCCGAATCATCTGGGCGACGATTCTCGGGTACAGCAGCGCGATCAACATCGCCTCGGCCGGGCAGGCCGCTCCGCCGGCGCCGCCGAAGGCCCCCGCTGCGCACGGCGTGTATGTTGATGACAGCTTCGAGGCATCCGACGCGGTCTCCCGCGCGCAGCGCCTCGCCGCCGCTCGCCAATGGACGCAGGCGGCCGAACTCCTTCAACACACCATGGATACCGCGGGCGACAAGCTCGTGCATCTCGGCGACGGCCGATACAGGGGGGTGCGAAAGCACATTACTGATCTTATCGCCGATTGGCCGACCGAGGGGCTGGAGGCCTATCGCCAGCTTTACGACCGCGACATGCGCGCGCTGATGAGCGAGGCCGAGCTGACCGCCGCTCTGGAAGACGACCTTGCGGCGCTAGATCGCTTTTTCTGCACCACCTCCGCGGCTGAGAGCGCGGAGCAGGTTGCGCTGCGTGCCATCGAGTCGGGCGATCTCAGCACGGCAGACCGTTTGCTGGAGCGGCTGCTCGCCATGCGAAGCACCGCTGCGCCGTCGGCTGCGCGCTACCGGGCGTTGCGTGCCGTTCTGGCGGCGATGGGCGGCGCTTTGGTCCCGCCACTTACGGACGAGGAAGCCGGCGTCCGCCTTCGCTGGATGGGCGAGGAGCGACCTGCCGCGGACATTCTGGCGGTGCTGCGCGAATCGCCGTTCCGTCTGCGTCCCCTGCCGCGGGGCGACGATTGGCCCGTGTTCGGCGGCGCCAGCGATCGGAGCCGTCGGTCGGTCTCGCGCGTCGACGAGCTTGGTCTGTTGTGGCGGATTTCGCCCGCGGTGTTTGCGCCGCCCCGGCAGAGGGAGGGTTCTCGTGAAGGACCGCCCGGCGAGCAGCGCGACGACGCCAGCCTGATGTCCATCCAGCCCGTGACGCAAGGCGATTCGATATTTCTTCAGCGCGGGCGCGAGGTCTTTGCCGTGCACCGCAATACCGGCGCGGTGGTCTGGCGCTATCCTTCCAGCGGCGCCACCTTTCCGACGACTTCGGACTCGGATGAGTCCGCGTCGACCTGGGAAGCGGTGACCGTACACGAAGGTCGCGTGTACGCCGCGATTCCGGGCGACCGCGAGCCCTACTATGGTTATGAATCCACGCCCATTGCTCCGGAGCTGGTCTGTCTGGACATGGCCACCGGCGCACTGCTGTGGCGGTTGGGGCAGGAGCAGATCGGCGAATCATTCGCGCAAGTGCACTTTGATCCTTCTCCGATCGTGGAGCGCAACGCACTCTGGGCGATCGCGCGTCGCCGGCGCACCTTCGGGTTCGAGGATGCGTACGTGTATCGGGTGAACGCGACGACGGGCACAATCGACTTTCGCACGCACGTGGGCAGCGCTTCGACCGGTTCGTTCGGCAATCGCCGGCCGACCATTGCGCTGGCGGCGCTGCATGGCGATTCGCTCTTCGTCGCGACCAACCTGGGCACCGTGGCGGCGGTGACCGCCGCCACCGGCGCGGTGCGCTGGCTGCGTGTCTACCCGCGCGACGCCACCGAGGCGACTTCCAGCGCGTGGTCCATGCGCAGTGTCCCTTCGTGGGCGCACAATCCCGTTTATGTCTGGAACGGCCGTCTGGTGGTTCGGCCGCTTGATGCCGCGCAAGTGTTCATCATCGAGCCGGAGGACGGCGCGCTGACTCAGGTCCTCGAAGCCTCGGACCTGTACGGTGTGACAACCATTCTGGGCGTACGCGACGGACTGCTTTGCGGCGCGGGCGAGCGAGTGTTCTGCTGGGATCTGGCTGCCGGGACGCCGGCGTGGGACGCTCCGCTGCCGGAAGGGGGGCTTTGGGGGCGGGGTGCGTGGGCGGACGATCGGCTGCTGATCCCGGCGCGCTCGGCGCTGAGCGTGTATGCGCAACGCGATGGCACGCGGCGTGACTTGCTCTGGGATGCCGAGGGGCACGGCGGAAACCTGCTTGCATTGCCGGAGCAACTGGTGGTCGCGGGCGGCCGGGGATTGGCCGTGTTCGTGCGCAAGACGGAATTGTGGGCGTCGTTGCGCGCCCGGCTTGCGGCCGCGCCGCACGACCCGGTGCCTGCGCTGGAGTTCGCCGAGGTGGCGTTGCGCGGTGGTGACGATGCGATGGCACTCGAACAACTGGACGATGCCTTCGCCCGTGCGGGCGGGCTCCTGGAGACGGTCGAGGTTTCGCTCAAGCGGCGTTTTTTCGATGATGTACTGCTCTTTGCCGAAACGATGGCGGCGCGTTCGGCGCTGCGTCCGGCGGATCTGTCGCGACTGCACGATTATGCGGCGCGGTGTCCGCCGGACGCCGCGGCCCACCTGCGTTATCGCCTCCGGTTCGGCGAACTGTTCGAGCGCTATTCGCTGCCCGAGGACGCCCTGCGGCTGTACCAGCAGATTCTCCGTGATCGCACGTTACGCGACATGGGGACCGGGGGCGACGTCGCCGGTCCGGGGGCGGGCGTCGTGGCGCAACAACGGGTGACGAAACTGCTGGAACAGCACGGCTCGGTGATTTATGTACCGTACGAGGTGGAAGCGCAGCGCTGGCTCGATGCGGCCTGGGCGGCGCGCGATCCGGCAGGGCTGGCGCGGGTCGTCGAGGCATTTCCCAACAGCAGCGCCGCCACGAAGGCACTTGGCGCGCAGGGCGAAGTGCTGGTCGCGGCAGGGCGTTTTGAGGAAGCGGCGCGGCAGTTGGCCCGTGCCTACCAGCGGACCACCGACGCCGGGCAGCGCGCCGAACTCATGCGCCGCATCGCCGAAGCCTATGCCCAGGCGGGGCGCGGTGTGCCGGCCTACCGCTGGCTCACCCGCGCGGCGCGAGAGTTCAGCACGCTGCGCATCGACGTGAACGGGCGCCGACTCACTTTTCGCGAGTACCGTGATGAGCTGGCCGACCTGCGCGGCGAGGTTGAACCGCAGCGGCCCCGGCTCGAACCGCCGCTTTCCACCCGCCTGAGCCAGCCCTATGTCGAGGGCTCGCAACTGCTGGAGCCCTGGTTCGCCGAGGCGCCGCGCAGCGACGGCTCGCGCGTATACGTTTATACGCCCGACGGATTGCGTGCTTTGGCGGCGCGAACCAACGTCGAACTCTGGGCTGAACCGCTGGCGGTGCGCGCCGCGGCCGAGTTGCTGCTGGCCACCCCGCGGCGTGCGGTGTTCACCACGTCGCATGAACTGTTCGCGGTGGACGTGCGTGCCGGGGCGCGCCTCTGGACGCACGGCGGCTATCCTCGAGGGCTGGGCGACCCGGAGGGCGACTGGGAGAACGGCGGCGCGTTTCGTACCCATGCGTGGCAGGACGACACGCTGGTCAGCGTGCGCGATACGGGAGACATGTCGGCCCTTTCCCTGGACACCGGGGAGGTTCGCTGGACCCGGGCGCAGCGTCCGTTGCCCGCGGGGCGTGTGATCGTGGCCGACCCGTGGGTGGTGTTTCACGTGATTCAGGACGGCCGGCCGATGCTGTGCTACCTGGATATCGCCACCGGCGAGTGGCTGGGCGCGCTGCCGCTGGAGGAACCGCGAACGCTGGAGGAGTTCTTTGTGGCGGTGGACGGTCAGGTGGTTACAGTTACGGCGCAGTCCATCGCGGCGTACGATCTGGAGGGCGGAACGCGGCGCTGGCGGGTGGCGCTGGAGGCGCCATTGCGCATGTCGTCGTTGCTGCCGGATATCGACGCACTCTATTTTTCGGAGGACGGGCGCAGCGTGCGCAAGATCAGCTTGGAGGACGGGCGCACACTGTGGCGTTCGGAGCCGCTGGGCACACCGGGCGAGGGCCTGACCATCCAGCGCGAGCGGGAGAGCGTGATCGCGAGCCACACCGGGGCGGTGGCCGCGTTCGCGGAAACGAGTGGTGCCACGCTTTGGCACGCGATCACACCGGAGGACGCGAATTTCACGCGCCGGCTGCTCACCGACGCCTATGTGGTGGCGTTGCACGTGCCCGACGAAGGCGACGAGCCGGCGCAGGCGTATCTTTACACGCACCGCGAGGGCAGCGGACGCATCGCGGTGCCCGGCGGGCGCATCGACCTCGGGCGCCTGTCCGACCTGCGCGCCGTGCGCATCGCTGACGACGCATTGCTTATCCAGGACGGCGGCACCATTCACACCTGGACGCGGGAATAGTCGGCGCTCCGCCTGTGCGACCTCCGCCGGCAACGGCATCATTGGACGCTTCGATTGGGACGGATTGAATTCGGGCGAGGTTACACCTCGACGCGCTCGAAATGCCGTCGGCCCAGCGACAGGGCGATCACCCCGGCGGCAAGGCTGCCGACGATCGCCGCGGCGCACAGCAGGAGCGCTCCGCGGTCGGGGAGCTGGTCCTCGGGCAAAAAGCGCGATCGCCAGGTGGCGATGCCCACCGCGGTCAGTACGGCCGCCACCAACGCCACCGATGCGAGCAGGTTGGTGGTTCCACCCAAACCGTTGGCGATCCGCGCCGCGTTGGTCTCGCCAAAGAGCGGCAGGCGGGCGCCCAACCCCACCGAGAAACTGCAGAGCCCGAAGCACACCGCGACAATCACGCTCAGATGGATGACCGACCACACCAGGGAAAGCTGCAGAATCACGATCGCCAGGATCATGGTCGCCAGGGCGACGAGCAGCGTCACGGTCATGGCGAAGGCAAACTTGGCATAAAGCACGTCTCCGCGCGGCAAGGGCAACAGTCCGATGAGCCACAGCTTGCCGCCCTCCAGGGACATCAGCGGGAACACGAAACGGCAGGTGAAGGTCGCCAGGATCAGGCTGACGGCGCACAGGTTGAGGTAGGGAATGATGAGGTACCAGCGCAACCCGGAAAGCTGCAAGCGCAACGTGGGCATGTTCGACAAATACAAGGCGAGCAGACCGAAGAGAATCGCCAGTTGGCTCCATTGCAGCGGATCGCGCAGAAACGTGCGGAGGTCCTTGGCCGCAATCAGCCGCAGCGGCCGCGGCAGGTAGAAGAAAACGGAGCCGGAGAATCCACCGGACGCTTCCGACGCCGGACGGCGGCCGGTGGCCTTGCCGGTGGAGGCGCGATCGAGCGCGGCGGCGAAATACCGGGAGACCAGCGTCACCGTCAGCCAACTGAGAAACAGCGCGTTGGCGACGGTGACGCCCAGATAGAGCGCGGATTCTGCGAGCCGATGATTCATGGCGCAGTCGATTCCGGCGGCGACCCAGTTGTTGGGCAGGAAAGCGGATTGCACGAAACCCATGCGCGCGTGAAACGATTTGAGCCATTGCTCGGCGGCGGTTTCGCCCAGGTGCAGCGAGCGCAGGCCCGCGAGTATCAAGGCGGCGATAATGATCCCCGCGACGACCGCCAGCGCGCGGAGCAGCCGCTGCGGGAAAAACCGCGCGGCCGCCCAGGCGAGCAGCATCCCCAGAGCGCCGGGAATGGGAATGAAGGCTATGAAAAAGGCGAGAAAAAGAAAATAGAACAGGCGATCGTCGGCCAGCTCGGCCATGGACATCATCAGAGGGAAGCCGAGCAGTACGAGCGCCCAACTGGCCATAAACAGACTCTCGGTGTACTTGAGGGTGACGACGTCGAGCGCAGTCAGCGGTGCGGCCAGCAGGTAGGAAGACTCGTCTTTTCCGAACAGCGCGCCATACGCGATAATCGCGTTGGAAAAAGTCAGCAGCACGAGCATGGCGACGAAAAAGAAGTTGAAGACCAGGGGAATGGCCACGGTGGATTCGAGCGGCGAACGCTTGAGCTGGTCGAAGACCAGATGAAACATCCAGTACAATCCGACCCAGATCATCGAAATGAGCACCACGGCCGCGGTGATCCGCAGGGGCGCCGTTTCGACCGCCTGCGCGATACGATTACCTACCGTGCGGGCCTTGATGCGAAAGAGCAGGCCGAGCATCGTGCGGCCGCCGGTCTGCATCACGGGCGGTTCAGGCATCGGCGGGTTCCGTCAATTGCAGGAAGATTTCCTCGAGCGAATGCTCGCGGCGTGCCAGGGCGCGGAGTTCGTCGAGCGTGCCCATGGCGATGAGTTCGCCGCGGTTGATGATGGCAATTCGGTCGGCGACGGCTTCGGCGATGTCCAGGGTGTGGGTGCTCATGAAAACAGTGCCGCCCTTGCGAACGTGTTGAACAAAGAGGTTCTTGACCGAGCGGATGGTGCGCGGGTCGAGGCCGACCATCGGTTCGTCGATGACCAGCACGGCCGGTTCGTGGAGCAGCGCGGCGGCCAACACCACGCGTTGTTTCATGCCGTGACTGTAGCTTTCGGTGAGCTGGTCGAGGAATTCGCCGATGTCCAGGGCGGCCATCAAAGGAGCCAGGGCACGCTCGCGGTGTTCCACCGACAGTCCGTACATTTCCGCGACGAAGTACAGGAATTCACGTCCGGTGAGTTTCTCGTACAGGAAGGGCATGTCGGGTACGTAGGCAATCTGCGCCTTGGCCGCCAGACCGTTGACGCCGATCCGGTGACCGCAGACGGTCACCGATCCCTCGTCCGGCTGAAGGAGTCCGACGATCATCTTGATGGTCGTGGTCTTACCGGCGCCGTTGGGTCCGAGGAAGGCGAACAGCTCCCCGCGCGGCACCGACACCGTCAGCGAGCGCACCGCGACCTTTTTTCCATAGGTCTTGCGGACGCCGGTGATCAGAATGGCGGGGTCGGGCATGAGGTCGCTCATGATCGGCTCCCGGGTCGGCGGGCGCCGCGACGGCCGCGTGCGATCTCCCAGCGGGCGTCTTCGTCAAAGGTCGATTCGCGGCGGATGCGCAGTTTGCCGACCAACGGCACACTGACTTCCTGCAAGCGAACGTTGCCCTGCGCGTCCACCCAGGCGCGAGCGCCCGGCGCTTCCACGGTCAGGCAATTGACGCTTCCTTCGGGCAACTCGATGCGCTCCTCGCCCGTGACTTCCACGACCACAGAGGTGAAGCGTTCGCCGAGTCCGGTCAGGGCGGCCACCGGATTGAACACCTGCATGCGCCAGCGCTGGCCCACGCGCAACTCGCCCAGTTGTCCGAACGAGTGGAAGGAGCCGGAAATGAGTTTCCCATCGGTCAGCGGCACCTTGAACAGCCGCTCCTCCCGCCCGATGCGGAGCGAAAAGGAGAAATCGGCGTGAAACCGCTCGCCGTGGAGCATGACTTCGCCTGCCGGACTATCGAGTTCCACGGAGAACTCGTCCAGGTCGCCATCCGCGGTGAAAACGGAATCAATCATCATTCGTAACGGGCCGATGTTCAGCGGGAAGTCGTCGATGGCGATGATGTCCTCGCGGCGTACGGCCGCCTTGTCCACCAGGTAGGTCGTCCAGATCGTTCCCAGCCGGAGATGGGCATCGTCCATCACGGTGTATTGGGTCTTGAGCCCGTCGCGTTCGAGCCACTCGACCGAAGTCATGGTGGGCGGATCGACGGCGGAGAGCGCCGGCCAGACGTCGTGGGCGATCAGCCAGGCCATGGCAGCGATCCAAAGGGGTATGATCAGCCAGCCGGTTGTGCGCGTGAACACCTGATTTCCCCCTTCGGGCGCGTCGCCGGTGCGTCGCCGGTCGCCTGCTCATGGACGAGCGGTTGATTCTAGGGTAGCGTCGCGCGGAGCGTCAAACCCGGCGCGTGCGAGTCACCGCGGCCTCGTCAAAGGGAATATGCGGCATGGGAAAGCATCGTGCGTCCGCCCGCAGCCGGGTCGGATATGGGTTGGCGCCGGATAGGTCGGATTGGGCAGCCCTGCTCCGCCATGCAAGTGATCAGTTCAAACGCCGATGGGTTCGGCGGGTTGCGCTGGGCCTGGCAGGCGGCGCGCTGCTGGCGGCCACCATAGGGTGGTTTACGTTTCAACACAAACCGGGCTGGTATCGACCGGTTGCGCCTTCGGCGGCGACGACGCGCCGCGCGCAGGCCGACTCCGCCGCGGTGTTCGATTACATCAGCGATCACCTGGTGGACGGTCGGTCCTTTGACCTTTCGATCAGGGCGCGCTCGGTGACGGAGTGGCTGGCGGCGTTGCCGGTATTGTGGCCCGAGCTTCAGGCGGAGCTGCCGCCGGAACTCTGCGACTTTGCGGTGGGGTTTGAGGAGGGGGCCATACGGGTCGGCGCGCACCTGGAGCGAAACGGCTGGAAGGTAATTGCGAATCTGGGCGTGGTGGTCGAGGTCATAGCCAACGGCGATGAGATTCGCGTGCGGCTGGTGGATGTACGCGGCGGTTCGCTGCGGTTGCCCCGCGCGGCGGTTGAGCGAATGCTGGGGGGCGTGGAATGGGCGAGAACGTCGATGACCGACGGCACGGGGGGCGCTTCATCGTCGTGGCAGGATGCGGTGCGCGCCGTGCAAACCCTGGATGATGCCTTTCGCGGGGTGAGTCTGCGCAACCGGTTCGTCTGGCCCAACGGTCGTCGCCCGTATAGGATCGCGGGCGTCGCCGCTACTGACGGCGTGCTGCGCCTGCGCATCGAACCGCTGTGAGAAACTCGGAAACGCCGAAAGCCGAAAGCCGAAACGCCGAAAGCCGAAACGCCGAAAAAAGCGTTGAAGCTGTTACAGCGCAGTAGTACCAGGAATCGTTAGAAATATTGTCGGCGTACTCGTCGGGAACACGGCCTTGGGACAATTCATTGACGTCTTTATGTGCCGCCTTCCGGCGTATTCGCTCATCCGGCTCTCCGCGTTTTGGTTTTCGGCGTTTCGGCGTTTCGGATTTCTAGAGGCATCATGACTCCACAAACCGCACGTTTGCTCATTTTTTGCCCGGATAGCCGCGGGATTATCGCCGCGGTGGCGGGGTTTATCGCGGAGCACAGCGGCAACATCCTCGAGGCCGACCAGCACACCGATCCACAGCACGGCGAGTTCTTCATGCGCGTGGAGGTGGAACTCGACGGCTTCCGCCTGCATCGCGAGAACTTCCACGAGGCGTGGTCGGCGGTCGCGAACCGCTTCCAGATGCGCTGGCGGGTCTACTGGGGCAACGAAATCAAACGCATGGCGGTGCTGGTCAGCCGCGAGAGCCACTGCCTGAATGACCTGCTGTGGCGCTGGAAGACGGGCGAGTTGCCGGTGGAGCTGGTGTTTGTGGCGGGCAATCACGACGGGCATCGCGCGGCGGTGGAGACTTGCGGCGTGGCGTTTCACCATGTGCCCGTCTCGGCGGAGAACAAGGCCGCACAGGAGGCGGGACTGCTGGACCTGCTGCGTGCGGCACGCGTGGATTTTGTGGTGCTCGCCCGTTACATGCAGGTGCTGTCGCCGGCGTTCGTGGCGGCGTACCCGGAACGGATCATCAACATTCATCACAGCTTCCTGCCTGCGTTTGCGGGTCCGCGGCCGTATCAGCAAGCGTACGACCGCGGGGTCAAGATCATCGGCGCCACCAGCCACTACGTGACCGACGAGCTGGACCAGGGGCCGATCATCGCGCAGTCCACGCTGCCGGTCGGCCATCGCGACAGCGTGGAGGACATGATCCGCAAGGGGCGCGACCTGGAACGGGTAGTGCTGGCGACGGCGGTGCGCTACCACGTCGAGGATAAGATTCTGGTCAGCCAGAACAAGACGATCGTGTTTGATTGAGGGTTGGGCGGCGCACAGCGGGCTGAGCCTCACCTGTGCTGCTTTGGTTCCAGTCACATCTGCGGTATTCTCCACGCCACGCGAATGGATTCGGCACCATGCTCGGCAAACTGGTCGGCCCCGATATTGTAGAGATGATTCAACAGCGCAACTTCACCGCGCTGCGCTCCTCGCTGCGCCGGCTCACGCCGGTGACGGTGGCGGAGATTTTCACGGACATGTCGCCTGAGGACGTAGCGGTGGTCTTCCGCGTGCTGCCGCGCGAGTTCGCCGCGGACATTTTCGAATACCTTCCCTTCGAGTCGCAAGAGGCGCTGCTCAAGAGCCTGGGCACCGAACACGTCGCCGCGGTGGTCAACGCCATGGACCCCGACGACCGCACGGCGCTGCTCGAGGAGCTGCCCGCCGAAGCGACCAAGCGACTGCTGAGTCTGCTGACCCCCGGCGAGCGCCGCATTGCGACGCAACTGCTCGGGTATCCGTCGGAGTCCATCGGCCGGCGGATGACGCCCGACTACGTCGCGGTCTATGCCGATTGGACCGTCGGCCAGGTGATGGAGCACATCCGGCGGGTGGGGCACGACAAGGAGACGCTCAACGTTATCTACGTCATCGACGAGCGCGGCCGGCTGGTCGACGACATTCGCCTGCGCGAGCTGGTGCTGGCCGATCCGACGGCCGTGCTGGCAGACAAAATGGACCGCCAGTTCTTCGCCCTGCGCGCCGACCAGGACCAGGAAGAGGCGGTCCGCGCGTTCAAGCGGCTGGACCGGGTGGCGCTGCCGGTGGTCGACACGGCCGGGGTGCTGGTGGGCATGGTTACGGTGGACGACGTGATGGACGTCGCCGAAGAGGAGGCCACGGAGGATATCCAGAAGATGGCCGCCGTGCAGGCGTTGGAGGCGCCCTATCTCGACGTGGGGCTGTTCACCATGGTGCGCAAACGGGTCATCTGGCTCGCGGTGCTTTTTGTGGGGCAGATGTTCACCGCCACGGCGATGGGGTACTACGAGAATGAAATCGCCAGTGCCGTGGTGCTGGTGCTGTTTCTGCCGCTGATCATCAGCAGCGGGGGCAACAGCGGTTCGCAGGCCACCTCGCTGATCATTCGGGCGCTGGCCGTGGGGCAGCTTCATGTGCACGACTGGCGGCGGGTGCTTTATCGCGAATTGGCCTCGGGGTTGGTGCTGGGGCTGGTGCTGGGGTTGATTGCGCTGGTGCGGATCACCTTGTGGCCGTGGCGGCTGGAGATGTACGGGGAGTACTATCTCTGGATCGCCTTTACGGTGGCGGTTTCGCTGATCGGGGTGGTGACGTATGGCACCTTGGCGGGTTCGATGCTGCCGCTGATTCTGCGCAAGTTGGGGCTGGACCCGGCCGTGTCTTCCGCGCCCTTCGTGGCCACGCTGGTAGACGTGTGCGGGGTGATTATCTACTTCTCGATTGCCGCGATGATGCTCCGCGGGACGCTGCTGTAGGAATTCTGAACGGGGAACGCCGAATGGCGGGACCGGCGACTAGGGCGGGTTCCCGGGGAGGGCGTTGCCGGGGGACGTGTTTCCAGGAAGGGCATCGGGGGATTTTTCCTGGAATTCCGGTCGTCCCGCGGGGAAAATAGTCGGAACCATTCTGGTCGTCGGCCGGTCAAAAGGAGCGGAGGCGGCGATGACGGTGTGGCTGCCGGTCGTGGGGATGCTGGCGCTGGCGGCGCTGCTGCTGCGCGCCGGGCTGCGCGGTCGGCGGATCGGCACGGAGCCGTTCTGCCGAAAGTGTGAGTATCAGCTTACGGGGATTCAATCCGCCCGCTGTCCGGAGTGCGGCAGCGAACTGAACGAACGGGCGATCGTCCACGGCGTGCGGAAGCGGCGCTGGGGGCTGGTGGCGGCGGCAATCGCTCTCGCGCTCTTCGTGCCTACCTCGCAGATAGCGACAATTCGCTGGTACCTGCTGGACTATTACACGATCTTGCCGTTTGCCGTGGTGCGTCACATGGAATCGCGCGGTTCCGCTCGAGCGAGTTTCGAGTTCATGCGTCGACTTGGTGCGTGGGAGCTCTCCTCGAGAGAGGTGTTGTCGGTATACGAAGAGGCCGTTTCAACGCTGAGGCTACCGGTTTCTGCAACGGTACGAGCGCGGTGGACGCGATACGTTGACGTCATGTTCAACGCGCGCCTGTTGAGCCAGGAGCAGGAGGACCGGTTCTTCCCCCGGTTCTCGGAGCCCATTCTGGTCGTTCGACCAATCATACGAGAGGGCGATCCGCTGCCGCTGATGCTGCAACTGCCCATAACCCGCCCAGGAGTCGATCAGTACGCGTGGGGCGTCAACTTCGAGGCGCTTCATGTCAATGGGAAAGTCCAGGATAGCGTCTTGCTGGAGAGGGTTGACAATGACTGGGTGTCTATTGTGCCTCATCTGAGCACGCCCGTAGGTACACACTACATATGGCGCAATCATGGACTTCCGGCGGGAAGTCACACGATCCAGTTTACGGGCAGTTACCACGTGAGCCGTTCCGTTGGTTCACGACGGAAGGATCTCACGGCAACTGCCGAAGTCACCGTTCTCAACCGAGATGCCCCGGATCCGGTGCAATGGGCGGATGATCCCATTCTGCCGAACAAGCTGCCTTCATTGTTCACCGTTTCTTCCGAGGGGTTCCATCGTCAGTTTGACGATGTTGTGCTTTACTTTGACTGTGGGGGGTGTACACTACGCGATTGTGCCGCCGCGAGCTTCGGCCTCACCCTGACGTTGCGCCAGCCGGTGCCTTCTAACCTTGCATTCTCGTTACAACTGGAAGCCGACGGGCGGCTAATTCCCGGTTCGATCAATCCCTTGTGGAGCGAGGGCGAGTGCAGCACTTTCGCGTGGAAAGCTGGTACAACCGGCCCATGGATTAGCAACGTTGAATGGTGGTCAGTGCCTCGCGCCGAGAAAGTTTATCTCATCCTCGAATCCAGCCGGGACGTGGCGCGCGAGACGGTGGATATTTTCGAGGTGTGGCGCGGATCGGTGCGGCTGGGGCCGTTTCGCACGTCAATCGAGCCTGAGAGCGAGGTCCGCGATGAGCGCGACGAATGACGGGCGCAATGGGCGTGGTCGTGGGTGGAGGCGGCGATGACGGTGTGGCTGCCGGTGGTGGGGATGCTGGCGTTGGCGGCGCTGCTGGTGCGCGCCGGGCTGCGCGGGCGGCGGATCGGCAGCGAGCCGTTCTGCCGAAAGTGTGAGTATCAGCTTACGGGGATTCAATCCGCCCGCTGTCCGGAATGTGGGACTGAACTGAACGAACGGGCGATCGTCCACGGCGTGCGGAAGCGGAGCTGGGGGCTGGTGGCCCTGGCCGTGGTGATGCCGCTGGCCTTCCCACCGACATGGACGCTCATCGGGAAGGCGCGCTCTAACTGGTATGCCGTGCTGCCCTTGCGCGTGCTGCGCGAGCTGGTCGACCGTGGATCGTTACGCGCGGGCAGCGAATTGCACCGGCGGGTGAGCGGCGGCGAATTGACCAATGCCGAGATCGTTCAATTGTATGGCCATTCCTGTGCGATGCTGCGAAAGCAGGTGCCACCCCTGACGCGCTCCAATTGGCGAACCTATGTGAGTCTGGTCATGCGCCAGAACGTCCTGACGCAGGCGCAAATGCGCGTGGCGTTGCCGGACTACTCATACCTTCAGTTGCTCTTGCGGCCGGTGATTCGAGAGGACGACCCATTGCCCATGAGGCGCAAGTGGGTGCCATTGCATCAGGGGATAGACTATGCAGATTTTTCACATAGCTCTACAGAGCTTTGGTGCGACGACGAATCCGTAAGTTATTTCTTTCCAGAGTATATCGCCTGGCGCGCTATTGCACCAGGGAAGGCAGCGTCGCTGGACTACGGACCGGTTGTTCTGAGGATGGGTTTGCGGCCGGGAGAACACAGGATCGAATACTTCGGTGAGAACGAGTTATCGTCTTCCATCGGCACTATTACTTATCCCGTATCGGCTCAGGCCAAGGTAATCGTGCTTGATCGCGACGCGCCGGACCCCGTGCAATGGGTCGACGCACCGCACCTCAGCGGAGAGTTGGCGCAAGTCTTCATCGTAAAGCCAGGCTGCGGAGACTGGTCAAGGGGAGGCGGTTCGTCGTATCCATTCGATCCACCGCGGTGGTATCTGCGGTTTACGATCGAACTTTGCGATTCCGTTTCCGTTCCGATAGCGTTTAGCGTGAAACTCGAAATCAATGGGCACTTGCATGATGCATGGGGGTGGAGCCTTGACCCTGCGATCGGCCGCAGGCCAACTGTCGGAATCCTCAGCGGACAAGATGGAGATTGGCCCGGCAGCGCCGGAGTTCGTAATTGGAGCGAGTCCGACGATGTGTACATTGTGCTTGAAGGCAGCAAAGACGTTGCCCGGTCTACGGTAGACATGTTTCGTGTATGGAATGGCACCATCCGCCTAGGTCCATTTCGGTTCAAGAAGTGCGGGAAGATTGAGGTACTTGATGCGAAAACAGCGAAATAGAACGGTTCGGTGGTTTCTGATTTCTCTGGCCGCCATATTGTCCGTGATGGCCCTGTCCGTTTCGGCACACGCACAAACCGCTTTAACTACTGGGCGCGAGCATCGCCCCGTCGCCATTCGACCTGTCAGCACCTACTCCATCGTCGCGCGGGACGCGGCTACGGGGGAACTTGGCGTGGCGGTGCAGTCGCACTGGTTCTCGGTGGGCAGCGTGGTGCCGTGGGCCGAGGCCGGGGTGGGGGCGGTGGCCACGCAGTCGTTGGTCGATCCGGCCTACGGGCCGTTGGGGCTGGAGCACATGCGCCTGGGCCGCTCGGCTCCGGAGGCGCTCGCCTCGGTGCTCGCGGGCGACGAGGGGCGCGAGGTGCGCCAGGTGGCCATGATCGACGCGGCCGGCACGGTCGCGGCGCACACCGGCCAGCGGTGCATTGCGGCGGCGGGGCACGTCGTCGATGAAGCGGGGCAGTTTTCCGTGCAGGCGAACCTGATGGCCAAAGAGACGGTCTGGCCGGCGATGGCCAAGGCGTTTCGGGAGGCCAGGGGCGACCTGGCCGAGCGGATGCTGGCGGCGCTGGAGGCGGCGGAAGCAGAAGGCGGCGACATTCGCGGGCGGCAGTCGGCGGCGCTGCTGGTCGTGGCGGCGCACCCGAGCGGCAGGCCGTGGCAGGACCGGCGGTTCGACCTGCGGGTGGAGGATCACGCGGAGCCGATCAAGGAGCTGCGGCGGCTGGTGCAGCTTCAGCGGGCGTACTTGCACATGAACGCGGGGGATGCGGCGATCGAAAAAGGCGACTTCGAGACCTCGGGAAAGGAATATGCCGCGGCCGAGAAGCTGGCGCCGCACATCGTGGAGATTCCCTTCTGGCACGCGGTGTCGTTGGTTTCGGCGGGGCGGCTGGACGAGGCGCTGCCGATCTTCAAGCAGGTGTTCGCGCGCGAGCCGGTGTGGGCGGAGCTGGTGCCACGACTTGTCACTGCCGGGCTGTTGCCGGACGACGAGGCGGTGCTGGCCAAGATTCGGGCGCAGGCGGGGAAATAGGGGTGGGTTCGACTTGTGCGACCGGGCACACGTTGACCGGCAGGAAAGCCGGGCCTACAGAGGCAGGAGGGTCTGGCAACGGATTCTGGCATCAGGCTGTTTTTCGAGTTTGCCAGTACCGCT
>CAZMVD010000005.1:0-84565 GCA_964569425.1 uncultured Phycisphaeraceae bacterium | reverse complement strand
CGGGGCGTACCTGGTGGCGCGCGCCGTGGCCGCCATCCGGGCCGGCACGGCCGACTCCATCACGTTGGCCCTGTGGCACGGGCTGACGCCGGCCCTGGGCTTAAGTGCGGTGACCCTGACTGGCGGGTTGATCCTCTTCGCGGCGCGCCTGCCTGTGGTGGGAATGCTTGCGCCTTTGGGAAAGCTGGCACGATGGGGACCCGCCGCCGGCTACGATACCGCGTTGGTGCTCCTCAACCTGGTTGCGAAGTACCAGACGCGAATTCTGCAAAACGGGTATCTCCGAACGTACCTGCTGATTACCCTGGGCACCGCGGTAGCGCTGGTGGGCTATCCGCTCCTCTTTCGTGCGGAGAAGACCAGCCTGTTGGCAGCGTCCGATCTGCTCATTCACGAAGTGGTTGTCGCGGCGCTTATCCTGATCGGCGCAGTGGCCGCGGTGCGTTCCCGATCCCGCCTCGGGGCGATCGCCGCGCTGGGGGTGGTCGGCTACGGCGTGTCGCTGATCTATGTGTTCTTCGGCGCCCCCGATCTGGCGATGACCCAGGTACTCATCGAGACGCTCATCGTCATTCTCTTCGTGCTGGTCTTCTACTATCTTCCGCCGTTTGCGGTGCTCACGACGCCCGCCGCCCGGGTGCGCGACGTGGTCGTGGCCGGCGCATTCGGCGCGCTGATGACCTTTCTGATCCTGGCGGCCGGCGCCATTCAATCGCACCCGCGGATTTCGTCCTATTTCGCTGAACACAGCGTTCCCGAGGCGCATGGACGCAACGTGGTGAACGTCATACTCGTGGACTTCCGCGCCCTGGACACCCTGGGCGAAATCACCGTATTGGCGATCGCCGCCGTCGGCGTGTACGCGCTGATGCGCTTTCGGCGGAATCGTGGCGGAGACGCGGGATGAAGTCGATCATTCTGACGACCATTACCCAGTTCGTGCACCCGCTGCTGTTGATGTTTTCCGTGTTCTTGCTGCTGCGCGGGCACAATGAGCCGGGTGGAGGCTTTGCCGGCGGGCTGGTCGCCGCTTCCGCCTTCGCCCTTTACGCCATGGCACATGACGCGCGCACCGCCAGGCGCGCGCTACGCGCCAGTCCGCATTGGTTGATGGGAATCGGGTTGCTGTTGGCGCTGTCCAGCGGGTTGATTTCGGTACTGGCCGGCGAGCCCTTCCTGACCGGCGCGTGGATCGACCTCCCCGTGCCCGGGCTGGGCGAATGGTCGTTGGGAACCCCGCTGCTCTTTGACGTGGGCGTCTATCTCGTCGTCGTCGGCATGACCATGCTCATTGTGCTCAGCCTGGTGGAGGCTTGACATGAACATCATCCTGGCCATTGTCGTGGGTGGGCTTTACGCCGCCGGTCTCTACCTCATGATGCGCCGCAGCATCGTCAAGCTGATCATCGGCCTGGCGCTGCTCAGCCACGCCAGCAACCTGCTCATTTTTTCCGCCGGCGGGCTGACCCGCGCCAAGCCCCCTCTGGTGCCCAAGGGCATGGACGCGCTGGTCGCACCCTATGCCGACCCGCTACCCCAGGCCCTGATTCTGACGGCCATTGTGATCGGCTTCGGCGTGCTGGCGTTCGCACTTGTGATGGTGCACCGCGCCTATCAGGTCGTGGGAACCGACGATCTGGACCAGATGAAAGCGACCGACGCGTGAAGCTCCTGCTTGTTCTGCCCATGTTGATCCCCCTGGCCACGGCGGCGGCTTCGGTGCTGGCGCGACGGCGGCGCGGGCTGCAGCGCGCCCTGGGGCTGGTGGGCGCCGGCGCCCTGTTGGCGGCGTCGATCTGCCTGCTCTACTCCGTGGGGATGCACGGCATTCTGTCGATGCAGGTCGGCAACTGGCCGGCACCGTTCGGCATTACACTCGTGGCCGACACCTTCGGCGCCATCATGGTCGTGCTCGCCGGACTGACCGGATTCGCCGTTGCGGTGTATTCGGTCGCGTCCATCGACCCGATTCGCGAAACCTTCGGGTACTACGCCCTGTTAAACGTGTTGCTGATGGGGGTGTGCGGCGCGTTTCTGACCGGCGACCTCTTCAACCTTTACGTCTGGTTCGAGGTCATGCTCATCGCCTCGTTCGTGCTGATGGTTCTGGGTTCGGAGCGCGCTCAGCTCGAAGGCGCCATCAAATACGTGACCCTCAACCTGATGTCATCCGCGTTTCTGCTGGCCGCCGTGGGCATACTCTATGGGCTGACCGGAACGCTCAACATGGCCGACCTGGCCGGCAAGCTCCCCGCGTTTCAGGCCGAAGGCGCCCTCACGGCCGTGGCCATGTTGTTTCTCGTCGCGTTCGGAATCAAGTCGGCCGTGTTTCCGCTGTTCTTCTGGCTGCCCGCGTCCTACCACACGCCGCCGGCCGCGGTATCCGCGATTTTTGCGGGGTTGCTGACCAAGGTCGGCGTGTACGCCATGATTCGCGTCTTCACGCTCCTTTTTGTTCACGACACCGCGTTTACGCACCAGTTGATCATCTGGATCGCCGGCCTGACCATGGTCACCGGCGTGCTGGGCGCCGCGGCCCAAGGAGAATTTCGTCGCATACTCTCTTTTCACATCGTCAGTCAGATCGGGTACATGATCATGGGTCTGGGGCTGTTCACCACCGCCGCGATCACCGGGTCGGTGTTTTACATCATGCATCACATCATCGTGAAGGCCAATCTGTTCCTGGTCAGCGGGGTGGCTTATCGCCTGCTGGGCACGTATGAGCTGGCGCGGCTCGGCGGGCTATACCGCGCACGCCCTTTTCTGGCGCTGTTATTCATGATTCCCGCCATGTCGCTCGCCGGCGTGCCGCCGCTTTCCGGCTTTTTCGCCAAGTTCGCCCTGATCCGGTCCGGTATTGATGTCGGGCAGTACGCCATCGTGGCCGCCGCGCTGATCGTGGGATTGCTCACCCTGTTCTCGATGACCAAGATCTGGGCCGAGGCGTTCTGGAAACCGGCATCGGTCGGCCAGTTGGACGAAGCAACTGGCAAGCCCCTGCCACCGATTCCCTGGACCATGCTCGCCCCGATGGTCGGCCTGGCGTTGCTCACCGTGGGCATCGGCCTGGGCGCCGGCCCGATGCTTGAACTGGCCCACCGCGCCGCCAGCGAGTTGATGGATCCCAACCAGTACATCAACGCCGTGATGGAGAAGTCCTGATGGTCGCCTTTGTCTGGATTCTGCTGCTTTCGATTCTGTGGATGTGCATGACCGAGACGTTCACGCTCGCCAATCTGGTGATCGGCTTCGGTATCGGCTATACCATCCTTTATGCGTCGCAACACGTCCTCGGCGTCAGCGGCTTCATTGCCAAGTTGCCGCGGTTTGTCGCGTTTGTCGGCCACTTTACCGTGGAGTTGTTCCGCGCTAATTTCCGCGTCGCACACGACGTTCTTACCCCCACCTACTACATGCGGCCGGGCATCCTGGCCATCCCCCTGGACGCCGAAACGGATCTCGAAATCACTTCGCTGGCCAACCTCATCAGCCTGACGCCGGGCACGCTGAGTCTGGATATTTCCACCGACCGCCGCGTGTTGTACATCTACACCATGTTCACCGATGACCGTGAGTCGCTGGTGCGCGACATCAAGATGAGCCTGGAGAAACCAATACTGGAGCTGCTGCGATGATGGACGGTCTGCCATCCATACTGTCGTGGGTCGTCACCGGTGTCATGGTGGTGCTTGCCGCTTCGCTGGTGCTGACCCTGGTTCGCCTGCTGCTCGGACCGAGCACCCCCGACCGCGTGGTGGCATTGGATATGTTCGCGACGGTGGTCGTGGGCGTCATCGCGGTCTATTCGATCGCCTCGCAGCGCCCGGAAGTGCTGCGAACGGCCATCGTCCTCGCCCTGATTATCTTCCTGGGCACCGTGGCTTTCGCCCGCTATGTGGAGAAGCGGGGCGCACCATGAAAGACCTGATCACCGGTTTGCTCCTGATTCTCGGAGCCATGTTCACGCTGCTCGGCGCCGTGGGGCTGTTGCGCATGCCCGACCTTTTCTCCCGCATGCAGGCCACGACGAAGTCCATGACCCTTGGCGTCGGCTGTCTGCTGCTCGCCGTGCTGGTCCATTTTCAGCAGGTCGGCGTGAGCATCCGCGCGTTGCTCGTCATCGCGTTTTATTTCCTGACCGCCCCGGTGGCCGCACACATGATCGGACGCGCCGCCTACCTCACGGGTGCGAACCTCTGGAAGGGCACCGTGGTCGATGAGTTGCGCGGGCGCTACAACGCAGAAACGCATTCCCTCGAAAGTCAGGCCCCCGCCGCACCCGATGATGCCTGAAGCCGTATGTACTATGCGCGACCACCGACGTCCCGGTGCTTGGCGACAGGAATGACGATGATCAGCAGACCATGCGAGAGGAACGGCTCATGCACGATATCCACAAACTCGGCGTGTTTCTGAACGACGAACCCGGCGACGACGAAGCACTGGCATTCGCCGGCAAAATCGGCCTGGCCCTCGACGTGCAGAGTGTGTTGTGCGTGCACGTGCGCGGGATGGAGTCCCGCCCGGGCGCTCCCCCCCCCTCCGACGGTTCCGTCCGCGAATTTGTTCAGACGCGCCTTCCCGAGGCGATCGCCAGGAAAACGATCATCGAGGTGCATCACAACACCGGCGTCGAGGATATCCTGCGCAGCGCCCGCGACCAGTCGCTCGACCTCATCGTCGTGGGCCGCCGGCTCCCGCACGACCAGTTGGCCGTGGGCTCCGCCTTTTCCCGCCTGGCACGCAAGGCGCCGTGCAGCGTGCTGGTCGTTCCCGACCAGGCGCACCCTCATTTCGGGCGCATCGTCGTCCCCGTGGACGGCTCCGACCACTCCATGCTTGCATTGACCGCCGCCATCGCGCTGGCGCGCCGTTCCCAGGAGCCCAATCCGCAGGTCATCGTGCAGTCCATTTACGAAGTGGGCTACGGCTACCAATATTCCGACCAGAGCTTCGCCGACGCCGTTCGTTCGCGCGAGGATTCCGCACGCAAGCGGCTCGACGACTTTCTGGCGGACGTGGACCATGCCGGCGTCCTGTTCAACACCATCTGCACCTGCTCCAACCATCCTAACGCGGCCGTGTATGACCTGGTTGCCTCCAAGAACCTCGATCTCATCGCCGTGGGCAGTCGCGGACTATCGCACACCGCGGCCGCCCTGATCGGCAGTTTCGCCGAACGACTGCTCGCCGCGTCCCCCGTTCCCGTGCTCGTGGTGAAGAAGAAGGGCGAGACGTTGCGACTGCTCGAGGCTCTTTTCACATCCTGAAGCGCACGCCACCAATGTGATAATCCTTCGACTGCGCAGTCAGGAGCCCTTCGGCACCGGGCGGGCGAGCACCGAAGCCCACGCTTCGGCATCAAAACCGACAATCAACTTCTTGCCGTGTCGCAATACCGGCGCGCGCAGTTTACCGGTCGGCCCCAACAGGTGGCGCAATAGCTCGGCGTCGTCCGGCGCACGATTGGACACCTTGAGTTCAAACACCTTCCGACCCCGTGTCGCCAGGATCGACGAAACCTCCCGCGCCAGGCGCAAGGCGGCCACCGGACCGAGCTTCGCCTTTGCCTCGACCGCCTCCCTGGGCTGCAGCCCGTGCTGCGCAAGAAACTCTTGCGCCCTGGCCGAGGTCTCTCACCCGCGCCGGAAGTAAAACCAATCCACCGAAACGGCCATGCCTATTCCTCGAAATCCTGCCGACGCCCCCCGACAATTTCCAGAAAACCCCGGTACTTGTGGCCCCATTGTACCTCAACTACCGCCATGGCCACCACGTGCCAGCCCTCGGCGGATTCCACCAGAAAGCGTCTAACCGCAACCCCCGACGTCGGGTCTATTGTCGGTACCCGCCGGAGGCGGATAATAGTCCCGCGCGCCGCGCCAGATGCGCAGCGTGACCGGTACCGATGGTCGCCATCGGCGTGCGAAGTTCATACGGCTCGCAAGAGCACTTGGGAGAAATCGACATGCGTCGTCACGTTTCGTTGGGTTTCCTCGCCGGGGTGGTCGCGGTGGTCTGGAACGCCCCAGTTTCCGCACAACAGGATATCGTCGAAGTCACGGTCACCGGCCAGGGGATCAGCGAGGATTCCGCACGCAACGACGCGCTGCGCAAAGCCCTCGAACAGGGCGGACAGGTGGAAATCAGCTCGCATAGCAACGTGGAGAACTTCGAACTCATCCGCGACAGCATCTACGCCCGCGCCGACGGCCTGGTCACCGATTACAAGATCCTCGAACAGGGCGAAGGCGCCGGCGGCGTCTACTACTGCAAGATACTCGCCAAGGTCAGCAAGAGCGCCATCGCTTCCACCTGGGGTGAAGTGCAGAACGTACTCGACCAGATCGGCCGGCCCGGCATTGCCGTGTACATCCTCGAACGCATCGACGGCGTTGTCCAGGACAGCAGCATCCTCGAATCGCAGATCGAAAGCCGCCTGCTCGCCAAGGGATTCACCGTCTACGCGGGCGAACAGATCCGCCAGATCGCCGAAAAGGAAGGCGCCGACGCCGCGGCCGAGGGCAACGTCGCCAAAATGCAGGCCATCGCCAAGGACTTCGGCACCCAGATCTTCATCACCGGCACCGCCCAAGCCAACTCCGCCGGCGTCCGCGAGGTCTACGGCGAAGCACTCGCCATGTACAACGGCGACGCCATGATCAAGATGTACTACACCGATACCGGCCAGCTACTCGCCAGCGAATCAGTGCCCAACTGGCGCGGCGGGGCGCGCGGCCTGCACACCCATTCCCCTCAGGCCGGCAAGAAAGCCCTGGAAAGCGCCGGCCAGGAAGTCGTCGAACGCTGCTACGTCACCGTCATGAAAAACTGGGCCACCCGCATCAGCTCCGGCGGCGAACTGCTCCTCGAGATTGAAGGTCTGTCCATGGGTGATGCCATCAAGCTCCGCAAGCACCTCCGCGAAATCAATCCCGACAAAGTCCTCAACGTCAACATGGACGTCACCAAGGGCATCGCCCGCTTCCGCATCAAGGCCAAAATGACCGGCGAGGAACTCGCCGAACACCTCGTCGAGGGCGACTGGGAAAGAATCATCGAGATCATCGACCTCAAACCCAACCGCATCCAGGCCAAACGCATCGGCGGCTGAGTGGTCACTCCCGGTCCGCGAGGCACAACTGACCCCGGTGCCTGGCGCGAGCCGCGTCAGGGCGCGCAGAGCACCGCCATCAACTCCGTCGGCGTTCCCACGACGAAATCCGCGCCGGTCGCGTGCACGTGCGCCAGACTGCGATACCCCCAGGTAACCGCCACCGCGACCATCCCCGCGGCGCGGGCGGTCTCCACGTCGATGGACGAGTCGCCCACAAACGCGACCCGCCCAACCGCCACGCCCATGAGGCTCGCCAGTTCCAAAGCCACGGTCGGATCGGGCTTGCGCGCCGCCCCCTCCGCAAAACCCCGCACCGCCGCCACCGGCCAGCGCGCCAGCAACGCAGCACAGATCGGCGCCGTAAACTCGTGGTGCTTGTTCGAGAGCACGCAAAACGGCCGGCGCGCCTCGACCAGTCCGTCGAGAACCGCGTCGATGCCCCCGTACAGCCGGGTATTGGCCAGCAGGCGGGCGCGATACTCGGGCCGGTATTCGCTCACCAGCGCCGCCACCTCAAACGCATCGTCGATCCCCGAAGCGCGCTGGAGCAGATTCGCCAGCCCCTCCCCGATCAAATCACGGATGCGCTCCCGCGTCACCGCCGCCAGCCCCCGCCGCGCAAACACCGCGTTGATGGCGTCGGTAATATCATCCAACGTATCAACCAGCGTCCCGTCGAGATCGAAAATCACCCCCAGCGGACCGGTTGTGCGACTGTCAGTCATGTGATACCCCATTTTCGGAGATTGCGCTATGATGCCCGCATCATCATGCAGGGCGCGCCCAGCCACCATGGCCGGCAAGCCGCCGAGAAACGTCTGAATGGCGGGAGCCCCGCCCGCGATCGACCTATGACGCTGCTCGTCGCCTCCATGTTCGTTTCCGAGTTGGACGCCCTGGAGGATCGCTGCGCCCTTGCCTGGTCCGCGGGAGCCGACGCCATTGAGCTGCGCATCGACCGTTACCTCGGCCCGCCCGAGCCGCTCGCCGCCTTCCTCCGCCGCCACGGCGGGCGTCACTGGATCGTCACCTGCCGTGAAGGTGAGGGGACGAGTTCCAGTATCGAGGATACCCGACGGCGCGTCGAAACGCTTCATGCTGCCACGGCCGGGACATCCTCATGGATCGATCTGGATGCGGCCGACCTCGCGGTGCTTCGCGAAGCGCGGCACGAAAACGCCGCCGCGGACGACCCCAACAATGGCAGGGTCATCGTGTCGCACCACGATTTTACCAAGATGCCAGCGAACCCGGACGACCTGACCCGACGCCTGCTCGCCGATTCGCCCAGCGGCATTGCCAAAATCGCCTATGCCGCCCGCAGCGCCGAGGACGGTTTCGCGGCGCTCGACGTGTTGCGCCCATCCGCCCCGCGCCTCACGGCCGTCGCCATGGGCGAATCGGGACTCTGGACGCGAGTCCTGGCGAAAAAGCTGGGTGCGTGGGCGACGTACGCCGCAGCCGAAACCCAATCCCCGACCGCGCCCGGACAAATCGACGTGCACCGCATGATTCAGGAGTTCCGCTGGCGGAACATTGGGCCGGAAACCAAGGTCTACGGCCTGCTCGGCGATCCCGTGGCCCATTCACTCAGCCCGCGCCTGTTCAACGCCTGGTTTGCCGACGAGGGGATGGACGCGGTCTATGTACCGTTGCCGGTCACCACGGGAGAGGAAGGACTCCGCCGTTTCCTTGGTGAAGCCCTGCGCCGCCCCTGGCTCGACTTTGCGGGATTCAGCGTCACCGTCCCGCATAAGCAGGCCGCGCTCCATTGGCTGGGCGATCGTGCGGATCGAACCGCCCAAGGCGTCGGCGCCGTCAATACGATCGTGATAAACGGCGGAAGCGCCGTCGGGCACAACACCGACGTTCACGCCGCCGTCGACGTGATCGCCGCGGCGCTGAAATGCCGCAAAACGGAACTGGCGGGCATCACCGTGGACGTGCTTGGCACCGGCGGCGCCGCTCGCGCCGTGGTCGACGGACTTACCGACTTCGGCGCCCGCGTGACGGTGTATGGTCGCTCCCCGGACCGGACACAAGCCCTCGCCCACGCCTTCCACGCCGCCGCGGCCCCATGGGAATCACTCCCTGCCTGTAACGGCCAGGTCATCATCAATGGCACCACCGTCGGCATGTGGCCCCACGTCGACGATTCCCCACTTTCGGCCGACGGCCTTCGCAACGCCCGACTGGTGTTCGACCTTATCTACAATCCCGCGGAAACGAAGCTGCTGCGCCTGGCCAGGGACGCCGGCGCATGTACGGTCAACGGACTGGAGATGTTCCTCCGCCAGGCCGCCATGCAGTTCGCCCTATGGACCCAACGCTTCCCCGACCTGGACCGCGGCCGGGAACGGGCCCGACAAGCGCTGCAAATGCGGGATGCCCGCCCATGAACAAGACCAATTCGCCTTCGCCCTTCGATCGTTGCATAGTGCTCATCGGCGTTCGCGGCGCCGGAAAATCGACCGTGGGCCGCGCACTGGCTCAGCGCCTGGGAACCCGCCATGAAGACACCGACCAACTCATTGAGCAGCTCGCAGGCGAATCGATCGCGCAGATCTTCATCGAAGAGGGCGAGTCGGCCTTCCGCCGCCGCGAACGGGAAGTCATCGCCCAATGCGCGGCCCGACTCTCCGCGGTCCTCAGCGTCGGCGGCGGCGCCGTTCTCGACGAACGCAACGTCGCCGACCTGCGCCGCGCAGGGATCGTCGTCTGGCTCACGGCGCCGCCCGCGGAGTTGCGCGCGCGATTGCGCGCTGATGCCGCCACGCGGCATTCGCGCCCTCCGCTGACCGATTCAGACACGGTAGAGGAATTGGAGTCGGTTTTCGCGCGACGTACTCCCTACTATGAACGCGCGGCCCATCTGGTCGTAGCTACCGGGGGTAAGTCGGTGGACGAAGTTGTGGAAGAAATCCTGGCTTGTCTGGCCAACCCGTTTCCTCGAAGTGAATCGGAACAACAGACGTGACGCCCGTCATGCCCCGCAACGCAACCCGCTGTACTCTCCCCGCCCTGCCGATGCGGCATCGGCGCAATTCGGAACCTACGACGCCGACGGATTCGCCAGCCCCTTTCGCTCACAAATCGCGGCGACGATCTTGTCCGAATCGCGGTACACATAATCATCCATCAGCACCCGGCCCTTCCGGCCGTCCAGCGTGTACTCCACCGCGATCCGCCCATAACGGTCATTCTCCAGCAAACGCACGCCGGTGATGGCATCGAAACCGATTAACGATCTCCCCGTAACCCGCAGCCCCGCCTCCGTCAGCGTCGCCCTGGTTCTCAGGACGCGAACCAGATGAACCAACATGACCACGGCCACCAAGGCGAGCGCGGCGCCGATTCCCTTCTGCCACGCCAGATCCGCATCCGAATGCACTCCATTCTTCCATTCCGCTTCGCGCACCCGCTCCCCGTCATATTGAATCCGCAAGTGCCCGCCGGGGCCCAGGTAGTATTCGTGACCATCCTGCATGAGCGCGGGGGTGCCGAGCCGTTCGCGGACCAGGGCGCGCGTGCCGGTTCCGGCGAGTTCTTGCCGCAATTGTTCCGCCGTGGCGGCGGACAGGGACGGGTCGACGGCCGGCACAGCCAACTCGCTTTGGCCCAGCGTTCGCCACAAGGTGACGGCGTTCTTGTGCGGATAGCCGCGGTACCCATCCCAAAGGTAGGCCACGGCAAACGCCGCGATGAACAGCAGGAAAAACACCGCACGAACGCGCCGCCCTGTGGAACTCGGAGAATGAATCTCTTGCATAGCGCATTTGTAATCGGCAACCACCAAGTGACCAAACGCACGATCGGAACCTGGCGGCAGGAAACGGGCGTTCGGAGCATGTGAATTGGCAAGAACCCCCTATATGTAGGACCAACCCCGGCCATTGCCACAACCCATTGGCACTACGCGGCAAGATTTCACTTGATATTTCCGGCGGAACTTCCAATAATAGGCATATCCGGGACCTTTCACGTCCGGGCAAGCGGAGGACTTGCATGAACGACGGCATCGGTGCGGTGTGCGACGAGTTCACCGCGAGCAGCCGGCTGTACCTGAAGCTCGAACTGTCTCCCCAGCGCGAGGCACTGCTTCATTTCTTTGATCGCCTTCGCCGGGAGTATCCTCGCCTGAACAAGATGCGCCGGCGTGACGATGGCGGCGTGTTGCTCGAGGAAGGTGCGGACGAACAAGGCAGCCGCCGTACGGTTCGCGTCGATCCGCGAAGCCTGCGCATCGGCGCCCACGTACCCTCCTCCATCGAAGATTTCCGCCAATTCAGTGAGTTCGTCTTCACCCAGGCGCCGTATCACCTCACCTTCAGCGAACTCGACTACGACCATCTGGAAGTCGTCTTTAGTTTCGATCTCCATTACCGCGGAAACCACGATCAACTGGTAGCCGAAACCCTGCTCGGCGAGCACAGCGGCGCCGGTTTCCTGTTCGCAGAGCGCGCCGCGCACATCATCGACGCCCAACCCTACTTCGGAATCGCCCTCACTCCGGAATGTGACTTGCAGGCTTACGTCGAGGTCCGCTCGCGGACCACCACATTTGAGGTCCGTGGCGAAGGTTATATGCCCCAGCCCATCAGCGTCTTGCTTTCGGTACGCAAATATTGGGGCGTGGACCCGCCCAAGTCACTTGCCGATGGCCTCAATTCGTTGTACGAAATCGCCAACGAGTTGGCGACGTACAAGGTAGTGCCGCATTTCGTGAACCCGCTGGCCGCGGCCATCGCCAGCCGATCGTAGCGGTTCAGTGCCGGAAGCGCATCGCCGCGGCAGCGATGACGCGGTGGGTCCGGCAAGTCCGTACACCGCCGTGGTGCGCCCTCCGGGCCACGATGGGGGCATCACCGACTGATCATGACCACGGACCCTTGCGCCAGATTGATCGTTGGACTGGAAATTCACGTTCAGCTCCAGACGAACACCAAGCTCTTTTGCGACTGCCCCGTTCAGTTCGAGGCGCTGCCGAATTCGTGCACCTGCGCCGTCTGCCTGGGGCATCCGGGTGCGTTGCCGGTTATGAACCGCCGCGCCCTGGAACTCGCCCATCTCACCGGGCTCGCGCTCCAGTGCCGCCTCGCGCCGTTCACCAAGTGGGACCGCAAGAGCTATTATTACCCCGACATGCCCAAGAACTACCAGATCAGTCAGTACGATCTGCCGCTGGCCGCCGCCGGTCGATTCGACTTCGCGGTGGACGGCGCCGAAAAGTCCGTGCGCATTCGCCGCGCCCATCTGGAAGAAGACGCCGGGAAGAACATCCACGACGCGCACTTCGGTACCCTCGTCGACCTGAACCGCGCGGGCACCCCGCTCCTGGAAATCGTGACCGAACCCGACATCGCCTCGCCCGAGGAAGCCTACGCTTTCTGCACCGAATTGCAGCGACTGGTGACCTACCTGGGCGTCAGCGAGGGCAACATGAAGAAGGGCCAGATGCGCTTCGAGCCCAACGTCAACCTCGAAATCCACGCCGGCGCCGCCACGGTGCGCACGCCCATTGCGGAAATCAAGAATCTCAACAGCTTCCGTTCGGTTCGCGGCGCCATCGCCTTTGAAGCGGAGCGGCAGCTGGCCGCCTGGCGTACCAATCCGGATTACGTCCTCGGACGCGCCCCCAACGAAAACCGCGGATGGAACGACGAACGCGGCGTCACCGAATTCCAACGTGGCAAAGAGGCCGCACACGATTACCGATATTTCCCCGACCCCGACCTGGTCCCGGTCGAGCTGAACGAACAGGAAATCACCCGACTCCGCGACCGCCTGCCCGAGCTGCCCCGACAGCGGCAGGCGCGGTTCGTCGCGACGTGGGGGTTGTCGGCAAAGGACGCAGAGACGATCATCGCCCATCGGGAAACCGCCGATCTGTTCGAGGCCGTGCAAGCTGCACAGGCGCCCGCCGAAGTGGCCGCCAAACAGTTCGTCAATGTGTGGCTCAAGCTGGCCAACGATCGCAGCGTGTCCGTCCCCGAGCTGGGGATTTCCGCCGAACGAATGGCCCAGCTCGCACGATTGGTGTCCGAGGGGGCGGTCAACCGCACCGCCGCCAACCAGCTTGCCGAGGTCATGCTCGCCCGCGTCGAGCCTCCCCACGAGCTGGCCCAGGAATGGGGCCTTGTGCAGGTGAAGGATAGCGCCGCTTCCGCCGCCTGGGTGGCCCAGGCATTCGCCCAGAACGAGCAGGCGGTATCCGATGCACTGGCCAACCCCAGGAAAGCCAAGGCGGCCGCGGGTTTCCTGCGCGGCCAGGTCATGAAACTGTCCGGCGGCCAGGCCGACCCCGCATTGGTCGGCCGTTTGATCGAAGAGCAACTGGAGCAACGCCGCCGAAGCGAGTGACACATGAACGTCACTTTACCGGCGGGCTTGAGCGAGCGCAACGAACCGCCCGCATCCCGCACGCACTAGAGAGAAAGGAGCAACCCATGCTGACACGCTACACCGTGCAACGGTCTGTCTGGCTTCTTACGATCGCCTTGACCACCCCCCCATTGGCGGCTCAACCGCCCGCCGCTTCCATCAACGACCCCCGCGAGGTCTTCACCCAGGCCGATGCCGCGCTGAAAAGAATCCGCACCGTCCGCTACCACGGCAAGTTCGATGCCACCGGTTACATGGTGAATTTCTCTCCCGTGGTGGAAGGCCGCGTCATCCTCCAGGGCAAAAGCGCCGGAATCAGGGTCTTCCGCTACGACGTCAAGGCGCACGGCTTACAGGAAACTGCTCCCATCGAGTATTCCAGCGGGTCGGACGGCAGCTTGTTCTACGTCATCAATCCCGACACCCGGAAAGTTCATGTCGGCGCGGATGCCGCCGTCGGCGGGCGCCGTGGACTCATGGCTCAGGCCGTCGGGCTCGAATATTTCGTGCACCCCAACCCCTTTGGTGACGAGTTGAATGCCCGCCACCTCGGTTTCATGGACGATGCGGAAATCCACGGGGAGGATTGTTACGTCATCCGCGTCAAGTACGCCGACGAACGCGGTGATGCCGTCTGGCACATCGCCAAAAAGGACTTGCTTCCCAGAAAACTGGAGCGAATGTTCATCAATGACCAGGGCGTCCCCGGCACCATTCGGTGGGTGGTCAGCGACCTAGAGGTCAACCCCAACATGGGGCCGGATGCCTTCCGGCTGGTCGTTCCCGAAGGCTACACCCGCGTGAGCGACCCCTCACCATGAACGATGCCCATGGCGTAAGAGCCGCGCCCGCCGCGCGTGCATCACGACGCGATGCCTAAACCGCACCGGAATCTTGTGCCGATAACTATTGATGATTCCCGGGGGCGTGTATGATGCCGTCGCGGTCGCACCGCGCCGGCACAATATGGCGGTGCGCGCTCTCGCTGGAATCCGAGCCTGCGTTCCAAAGGGGGTGCGGTGTGGCGCGCGAGCGGAGAGCCCGAAATAGCGGCGGGCGGCGATCTTGGGTGGGTGCCACGGCATGAAATCGCTTCAGTCAATCCTGACGATCGCGCTGGCCGCCACGGCGCTGGCGTCGACCGGTTGCTACTCGATCATGAACGGCTGGCTCGATCCCACCGTGCTCGGTAAGTTCGATCGCACTTCCACCACCGAAATCCGCACCTCGCTGACGCTGGAAGACACCCCACCCGGCATTCCCGGGGCCAACTACCCCTCTGCCGAGGATCTCAAGCTGCACGTCGTCGAGTATGCCCTGACCGCCGGCGACACGCTCGAAGTTGAAATCAACGAGTTGCGGCAACGTCAGGTACCTTACCTGAGCCAGGTTCAGGTGGCATCAACGGGGTATGTCAATCTGCCCGTCGTCGGCCGGGTGCCGGCCGCGGGAATTTCGGTTCCTGAGTTTGAAGAAGCGGTCAAGGAGACGCTCCGGTCGCGCGACATCCTGGTAGACCCGGAAGTCACGGTCAATCCGCTGTTCCTGCAGAAGGCGACCTACTCTATTTTCGGTGTCGGCGTCAGCGCTGCGAATAACGCTCCGCTGCGTGCGGGAACTTTTCCCATCCGCCGCCCCGATCTTCGCATACTCGAAGCCATCAACCAGGTCGGCGGCCTCAACGAGTTCGTCTCCGACGTGTTTATTTTCCGCTTCGACGAAGATGAAGCCTGGCTCGCACCGGGCAACGGGACTGGGTGGGGATCGGCACCGGCGAAGCCTTCCGGAAACAGTGCCGCCCAACCTATGAATGGCGCGCTCCAGCCGAACCGCGCAGAACCTGAGCGCCAGCCGCCGCCGGGCAACGACGCCGCCCAGGACGTGCTCGACGTCATCGAAGACCGGCCGCCAAGGCAGCCAGCTCCGGACCAGGCCCCTTCCGACGAAGCCGCGGCCATCATCGAATCCACTGTGGCCGATCCGTCCCAGCCCTACATCTTCATCAATGACGAATTCGTCCCCAACCCCGCGTATCGGGGCGCCGAAGCGTTTGCCCCGCCGACGGCGACCATCGATTCTCCCCCGTTCGATACCGCCGCCCCGGCGTTCCAATGGTCGCGCCTCGCCGGCGACTCCAGCTTTCGTGTCATACACATCCCTGCCGAATCATTGCGCTCCGGCGATCCCGCCTGGAACATCTTCGTCCGCGCCGGCGATGTGATTCGCATTTCCACCGGCGAGATCGGCTTCTATTACGTCATGGGCCAGGTCAATCGCGTGGGCGCCTTCTCCTTCAATGCCGAGCCCATCACGCTCAAAGCGGCCATTGCCGCAGCCGGCGGGCTTTCGGGGCTGGCCTGGCCCGACCGCTGCACCGTTTACCGCCGACTGGGGCAGCGCGAACAGATGATCCAGGTGAATCTCGACCGCATCTTTGCCGGTCTGGACCCGGACTTTCTGATCAAACGCAGCGATATCATCAACGTCGGCACCCACCCCTTTGCGCCGTTCCTGCAGCAGATCCGCGCTTTGACCCTGCCCAACATCACCTCCAACGTCGGGTACAGCTTCGTCTACGCGCGCAACTACGCGGATATTGACTCGTTCGCCGTCCGCCAGAACCCCCACAACCAGCCCAACCGGTTTCCCAGTCTCTTCCCCTAGGAGCCCGCGGTGAGTGACACTTTGTTGACACCCAACGCGCCCCCTCGAACCTGGTCGGAGTACCTGCCCGCCGCGGCACGCGTTCGCCTCGTGATCATCGCCCTCCTGCTGGCGTTCGTCTTCTGGGACCCCATCCGCCAGGCCCTGTGGCGACGATGGATGGTCGATCCCAACTGGTCGCACGGCTGGCTGATTCCCCTGTTCAGCCTCTATTTTCTCTACACCCACCGGCAACGCCTGTTTGCCGCACAAATTCGCGCCAACTACTGGGGCGCCGTCATCCTCGTCCTCTCGCTGGCCGTCTATTTCCTATGTGCCTGGCGTCTGTTGTTGAGCTATCCCCAGGCCGTCGCGCTGGTGGGCGCCATTTTCGGTGTCACCCTGTTCCTGGGCGGCTTCGAGGTCATGCGCATCGCCTGGTTCCCCATCGCTTTTCTCCTGCTGGCCATCCCCCTGCCCACCCGCGTCTATGTCAACCTCACCATGCCGCAGCAGGCGTTTGCTTCCTCCGCGGCGGCGGCGATCATGCCGCTGTTCGCTTCCGGACTGTACACCGAAGCCCAGACCGTGGTCATCGATTACATCATGCCCGGTCGCCCGCCCGGCCAGCTTAACGTGGAAGAGGCGTGCAGCGGCATGCGGCTGATGATGGCCTTCGTGACGTTGGGCGTGGCCATGGCCTACCTCGGCGAACGCCCCCCGTGGCAGCGGCTGATCATGGTGCTAAGCTGTGTGCCGATTGCCTTGTTGTGCAACACGATTCGTGTAACGGTGACCGGGCTGCTGTACGTTTACGGTCACGAAGATCTGGCCAAGGGAACCCCCCACGCCCTGTTGGGCATTGCCATGCTGGCGGTGGCGCTGGGTTGTTATTTCCTCATCGGACGGGTACTGAGCCGCCTGTTCATCGAGGAAACGGAAGACCTCGCGGCCTGAGGCGCCGAGGCCATATGCGCGTTTGCGATACGCGAGGTTTGCCGGCATGAGAGTGAATCGGAATCGGCCGCCGACGCGCCCGGGATGGAGTATGCCGCGATCAGTATGAGCACCTTGCCTTCGACCATGCCCGAACGGATCATGCTTCCCGCGGTGCCCACCGGTGCCGGCGGCAGTGGGGGAAGCGCGCCCACCGCCTCCGAAATCTACGCCATGCTGCGGCGGCGCACGCTCCTCATCGTGGTGCTTTTTGTCCTGTTTTCCGCCATCGTCGTGGGCGGCTTCATCGCCTGGCGCACCTACTTTCCGGGGTACCGTGCCGAATGCCAGGTCGAGTGCATCTCGAACATTCCGGAAGCGGAACTGGCCCTCGAGCAGACCCGCCTCCGCCAGGAAGAGTATGAGCGGTTCGTTCTCACCCAGGCACTCATTCTCAAGAGCCCCACCATCCTGGGTGAGGCCCTGAAGGTCAACGCCGTCCGGGAAACGCACTGGTTTCGTTCACTGGAGAACAAGAACCCGCTCCTCGCGCTGACCGAACAACTCGGCGCTTCGCCGATCCGCGGTTCCAACCTGCTGCGCGTCTCCATGGAGTGCCGCCAGCGCTCCGACCCCGCGGTGATCGTAAACGAAGTGGTCCGCCTCTGGTACGACTCCGTCCGCCGTCGCTCCGCGGAGGACTTCGCCGCCCGCGCCCTCGAGGACGCCCGCAAGGAAGAGAAGGACCTCGACCTGCTCATCGAATCGAAGCGCAATGAACTCAAGCGCCTCGCCGCGCGGCTCCCCGCCGGCGCCAGCCAGAACCCGGTCAACAACATCACCGCCCAGCAGGTCACCCAATACGGCCAGCAGGTGGCGCAGTTGACTCTGGAACTGGCGCAGCTCGAAAAATTCCGCGAGATCTACAGCGATCCCAACGTCGCGGTTACCGCCGAGGATCGCGCGCTGGTGGAACAGGATCCGCAGGTCGCCGAACTCGCCCGCGCCGTGTTCCTGCTCGAGCAGCAGCTGGCCGCCGATCAGAAGGTCTTCGGACCCGAGCACCGAGTGGTCAAACAGTTGAACAGCCAGCTCGGCGCGGGCCTGGACAAACTCACGGCGCTCCGCACCGAGAAGCTCCAGCAGCTTCGCAACAACAACCGCGAGGCGGTCAATACCGCCTATGCCAATTCTCAGCACGCCCTGTTTCTGGCCCAGGAAAACCTCGCCCGCGCCGAGGCGGAACTCCAGGACCAGGACCTCCTGCTGTTCAATTATCAGAACCTCGCCGCCGAAATCGAATTGGACCTGGCCTACAAGCAACGACTTGCAGACTACATCAAAGATCGCAGCCGAGTCATTCGCCAGCAGACGGCGGTGCGCGTCAATATCGTTCAGCCCGCGATTGAGCCGTTGGAACTGAGCAGTCCCAACCTGCTCCTGCTGCCGCTGGGCGTGTTTCTCGCCCTCGCCCTCAGCGTCAGCATCGGGCTCGCCGTCGAACTGCTCGACAAGTCGCTGCGCACCTCGCAGGACGTTGTCCGGCACCTTGACGTCGCTCTGCTGGGCGCCGTACCCGATACCGACGACGAGGAAGTGCCCATCGAACAGGTCGAGACCGCGGTTCGAGACGCGCCGCGCTCCATGGTCGCCGAGGCGTTCCGCCGCATTCGCACCAGCCTGCAATTCGCGGCGCCCGCGGAGAGCCAGCGGCTGGTCCTCATCACCAGTCCGCAGCCGGGCGACGGCAAGACCACCGTTGCCTGCAACCTCGCCTGGGCACTCGCCCAGGGTGGACGGCGCGTCCTGCTGATCGACGCCAACTTCCGCCGCCCGCAATTGCAGCGGCTCTTTCCCGGCCCCGGCGCCAAGGGGCTGAGCAACCTGCTCATCGGCGAGGGAACGCTTGCGGAGTTGACTACCCCCACCAACCTGCCGGCGCTGAACGTCCTTCGCGCCGGCCCCATGCCGCCCAATCCCGCGGAGTTGCTCGGCAACGACGTTTGCCGTCGGCTTTTTCGCGAAGCGGCCGAAAAATACGACCAGGTGGTCATCGATATCGCCCCGGTCCTTCTCGCCAGTGACGCGCTGGTGGCATCGTCGCTGGTGGATGGCGTGGTGCTCGTCGTTCGAGCCCGAGAAAACTCGCGCGGCGTGGCCAAGCGCGCCTGCGGCATGCTCACCAACGTGGGGGCCCACCTGTTCGGCGCGGTGCTCAACGCCGCCCAGGTCACCCGCGGCGGCTACTTTCGCGAGCAGTTCCGGGCCTATTATGATTACCAGACCGAAGATGGCGCGGGCGGTTCCGTCCAGGCGCTGCCACCGCACGACCCCCGCCCGCCCTCGGCCTAGGGTGCGTCCTGGTGCGCGCCATGTATGCTGCGATTCAAGAGCGGCTTCTTGGCCTGCCACACGACCGAATCGGCGCGCTGTGGGACCGGCTTTCCAGCCGGTCGCCTGATTGTTTCGGGAGCCCCCGTGGAAACCCCTGCGGCCTGTCGGTCAGCGGGTTGAAAGCAGTACATCACGCATGAACGCACAACTTCGCCAGGTAGCCATGCTCGACCTCCACGCCGAGTACCGCCTGTTTCGCGAGGCGGTCCAGGCCGCCGTCGATGGCGTCCTCGAAAGCCAGCAGTTCATCAACGGCCCTGCGGTCGCGGAACTCGAACACGCCCTCGCCCGCCGCCTCACCGCGCCCCACGCTATCGCCGTCAGCAGCGGGACCGATGCTATCCTCCTGGCATTGATGGCGCTGGAAATCGGCCCCGGGGACGAGGTCATTGTCCCGGCTTTCACGTTTTTCGCGACGGCCGGCTGCGTGGCGCGCGTCGGCGCCAAACCGGTCTTTGCGGATATCGATCCGCGCACCTTCAACCTCGACCCCCGCTCCGTCGAAGCGATCATTACCCCGCGCACCCGCGCCGTCATGCCTGTCCACCTCTACGGCCAGTGCGCCGACATGGAACCGCTGTGCGCCCTCGCCCGCCGTCTCGACCTTAGAATCATAGAAGACGCCGCCCAGGCCATTGGCGCCACCTATCAGAGCCGCCCCGCCTGCACGCTCGGCGACCTGGCATGCCTGTCGTTCTACCCCACCAAGAACCTCGGCGGCTTCGGCGAAGGCGGCATGGTCCTCACCAGTGACAATGAATTGGCACAAACCGTCCGCCGGCTCCGCGTCCACGGCGAATCGCAGCGCTACGTCCACGAACGCATCGGCGGCAACTTCCGGTTGGACACCCTGAAAGCCGCCATCCTGCTCGTCAAACTCGCACAGCTCGATGAGTTCACCCGCCGCCGCCAGGCCAACGCCGCCCGTTACGACGCCCTGCTGCGCCAGGCGAACGTCGTCACCCCCTACGCCGCCCCGGACCGTACCCACGTGTACCACCAGTACACTATCCTGAGCGACCGCCGCGACGAGTTGGCCGCATTCCTCAAGGCCCGCGGCATCACCACCGGCATTTACTATCCCGTGCCGCTGCACCGCCAGCGCTGTTTCGCCGATCTGGGATACAAGGCCGGCGCGCTGCCAGTGACCGAGTCCGCCTGCGCCCGCGTACTGTCCTTGCCCTGTCACCCCATGCTCGAAGAGCAGGACATTACGTACGTCGCCGAGTGCATCAGTGAGTTCGACCATTCGTAACCGCCGGAAGGCTGCGAAACAGTGAACGTCAAAACCGGACCATTGGGAAAGTCGATCGTCGACCACGCTTCCGTTCGATTCCCGCGTTCCGCATTCCCCATTCCGCAATCTTAAGGAGTTGTCCATGCGTACCCTCGTCACCGGCGGAGCAGGATTCCTCGGCAGCCACCTCTGCGAGCGCCTCCTCGCCGACGGCCACGAGGTCGTCGCCGTCGACAACCTCTTCACCGGCAGCAAGCGCAACATCGCCCACCTGCTGAACCGCCCCGACTTCGAGTTCATCCGCCACGACGTGGTCAACCCCATCCTGCTCGAGGTCGACTGGATCTTCAACCTCGCCTGCCCCGCCTCCCCCATCCACTACCAGTACAACCCCGTCAAGACCGTCAAGACCAGCGTGATGGGTACCCTCAACATGCTCGGCCTCGCCAAGCGCGTCCGCGCCCGCATCCTCCAGGCCTCCACCAGCGAAGTCTACGGCGACCCCCAGGTCCACCCCCAGCCCGAATCCTATTGGGGACACGTCAACCCCATCGGCCCCCGCGCCTGTTACGACGAAGGCAAACGCGTCGCCGAAACCCTTATGATGGACTATCACGTCCAGAACAAGGTCGACACCCGCATCGTCCGCATCTTCAACACCTACGGCCCGCGCATGGCCGTCGGCGACGGCCGCGTGGTCTCCAACTTCATCGTCCAGGCCCTCCGCGGCGACAAACTCACCATCTACGGTGACGGCTCCCAGACCCGGTGCTTCTGTTACGTCGACGACCTCATCGATGGGCTGGTCCGCCTCATGCAGTACGAAGGCCCCGACGCCGCCGAGCCCGTCAACGTCGGCAGCACCGAAGAACGCTCCATGAACGACCTCGTCGCCGCCATCGGCCAGGTCCTCGGCCGCAAACTCCCCGTCGAATCCCATCCCCTCCCCCAGAACGACCCCGTCCGCCGCAAACCCGACATCACCCGCGCGCAGCAGCGCCTTGGTTGGTCTCCCAAGACCCCGTTGGCGGATGGCCTGAACAAAACAGTGGAGTACTTCAAAGCCCAGATCGGCAGATGATCGAAATAGCGAATCGCTCGACTTGGGCTTCGATGTCGCCCTGCCCACTACCCTGACACCATCCGCCTCGATGCGCATGCGACGTGGATTGACCGCCGCCGGGCGCAGCCGAAGTTGGCAACGGGGAAACAGCCCGGTGGAATCCGGGACTCCACTCCGTTCTCCCGACTCATACGAAAAGCCCCGACTCTCGGATCGACCGGTCCAAAAACGTGGGGCGGGTCAGCACCTGGGCGCGCCTGACGGTCGCCGAAACTCGTGGCGAGCGGACCGGCGGCACCCCGAACCATGCAGCCGGCCCCATGCCAACCGTGAGATTCAGGGATCCTTGGGCTTCCGGGAAAGCGCCATCGCGATTCGCTCGGCGCGCGCCTGCGTAAACTCCCCGGATATCATCGCCGCGGCAGAGAACTCAGAGTGGATCATGGGCGCGGTAACCAACTGGTCGTCCACGAGAATCGCCATCGGCTTGCCGATGTGAGCACGGGTGAACGCGGCAAGGCGATCCGCCCCCGTCGCGCTCAATGAAACGAGCACGGCCGGTTGGCCACGACCATCCTCCGTTACCTTCGCGTCGACGATGTCGCGCTCGGTCACCACGCACTCCGGCGCGACATAGAAAACCTGATCCTGTGCGTCCGCCAATTCACGATAGCCTTCGACCGGCGTTGTTGACGCCGCGCAGAACTGTACCGACACACCGCTTGCCCGGCCGTTTCCTTCAACGGCCGAAGGACGCCGGCCGCTCGTCGCACATCCGGCGAACAAACAGGCTGCGACGCCGTAAGACACGACGCGCACGATCTGCCCCTGCGTCGCTGTGACAACCGATCCCGTAACGGTTCTCGTTCTCATCCTGACCGAAGCGGAGGTACGTGCCGGTTGCTTCCCAACCGATCGCGTCAGCCGGCCTTGGCGAACTTGGGGGCCTGCTTGTCCCCTTTATAGGCACTGAGCACGGCCTGCCTGGCGTCGATGCACTCGCGCATCAACTTCGCCGCCGGGCCGAGCACAGCTTCCGGTCCGGGCAGCGACTCAACCCACAGCTTGGGCCACTCAAACAGGACATAGCCTGAATAGGCAATCCCGCGCAGCAGCTCGATCTGCCGCCGGACTTCCGCGTCTCCCTCGCCCAGCGGACGATAGTCGGTCAACGTTCCTTCTTCGCTAAACGAGGCGTCACATAGGTGCACCAGTCCGAGCTTCGTTCCCAATCGGGGGATGGACGTCGTCGGTCGCTCGCGCCCCGTCAGCGCGTAAACCTGGTTCCAGCACGCTTTCACCGACGGATGCGCGACGGCATCCAGCAGGAACCACAGATCGTCGCTGCCCGGAAAATCGCCGCCGTTTTCCACCAACAATGTCACGCCATGACGCGCGGCCAGCGGAGTCACATCAATGAGTTGCTCCGCGATGCGCCCCAGAGCCGCCCGGCGATTGTCCCATCGTTGCACCTCGCCAACGAAAATCCGCACGAATGGACACCCCACCCGCGCCGCCAGTTCCAGGTTTTCAACCAGCCGCCCCTTCTGTTCCGAAATCGTGGCAGCTCGCTTCGAGTCAAGCGAAACCGAGGTGCCCAGGCATACTAACTCCACCTTGGCTGCCGCGAGTCGCTGGCGAACCAACTCCGGTGCCCGTGCCAGCTCCGGGGCGAACGGAAGGTGCAATTCGCCGCGGAGCCCGCGCAGCTCGAACCCGTCGAACCCCAGAGCGGAAGCCTGAGCGATGATCGTCTCAAGATCCCAGCCCGGGCAGGACAAAGAACTGAATCCTGTCTTCATTCGTTCCCTTCAGGCCAAAAAACACGCTCGTGAAAACCAATTGGTTGTGCCGCGTTGGCGATTTCCCGATCTGTGAGGCAGATTAGCAGATCACGGGATGCGGGCAACTTCTCACCCAACGTTAGAAACGCGAAACCCGGGCGTCAGGAACGTCCACCGACCAACGACGCCGCGGTGCCCGGCCAGCATAGGGAAGTACGCTGGTATTGCAGATATACCTTAATTTGTCGTCTGTCAATAATCGCCGGCATGGGGCACCTGAATAGTGGGGATTCTCAGCGAAGGAGCCGGGCGCTGGTCGATGAACAATTGGGAGTCCCCAATCTGGCAAAATCGGGATTTCGCGCGAACCCAACGCGACGATGGCGCGTCATAACAGGTAGGAAACGGCCTTGCCAGTGGTGAACGGCCTTTTTTGCTTGACGTATATGCGCTGGTGTGCCAGACTCGCTATTGCCTGTTGTCGAGACGAGGAGTGGGGCGCACGACTGTTCGGGAGAAACCGCAATGGATGAACAAAAGAAACAGAAAGTGATGCTCGGCGTGCTGGGCGTTCTGATCGTCGGCATGGGTACGTACTACTTCGTATTTCGCGACCCCGGACCGGACGTAACGCAAACGCAAGTGCAAGACACCGGAGAACGGCGATCCCGCTTCGAAGATCGTCCAGCCGAGGAGCCGGTCAAGCGGCAAGTCCGGCAGACCGCAAGAGAAGAGACCGATTCCGATACCGCACCGCGAGTTCGCGAGGCGCCAGAACGCGAAGAGCGCGCACGTGATCGTTCTAAATCGCGTGGGCCGGAGCGCAAGCAGAAAAAGGAAATCGCGCCGGCGGCCTGAGTCCTCGATCAGTAATGGGGGCGAATTCGATCATCGCCTGCGCCCGTGGGAACATCTCCGTTCCCACGGGCGCAGTTGTTTTTACGTGCGCTCACGCCCCGCTTGCCCAAGCAGTCTCTGCCCGCCGATGAGTTCATGAGCTTTCCCGGACCCCGTCGTCCGCGATTACTCCAACTTGCGGAACCGAATGGAATGCGGCGCGTCCAATCTCCCGGCGGATCGGCGCTTCGCGCTGGTGCGCGATGAGCGATCCGAGAATCATGGCCAGACACTTCAGGGAGAGCCAACCATGAACCACCTGACAGATCGCAGGATGCTGTGGGCCGCGCCGCTGGCGTTGTTTGCCACCTTGGGCACCTGGTACTTCGTCTTCGGCGGCCCGGGCGGGCAAACCCCGGCCGTCGAACTTCTCGTGGAGACTGGCCCGCGAAACCGGCCGGTCGCAGGCGATCCCAGCCCCCCTCGGCCCCGCGCCGATCACCGACCCGAAGTGCCCGAAGCGAACCCGATGATCGAACGCCCCTTCCGTCCCCGCCCGGAACGCGATGACACGCCGCGCCCGCGGGGCCGGACGGAACCGCCCAACAGCCGGAACAACGTGCCCAAGACGCCCGCGGCCTGACCGAAGGGCGCTGTGGGCGATCCACAGAGTTCCGCCATCTTCGCGCCAGCCTGTGAACAGGGACTGCTTCGCTGACACGAGGCTGCCACTCTTGTGTTGCCTTAATTGGCGAGCATGTTCTGAGCCAGACTATTGAACGGTCCCTGTCGGTGGTCCGTGCCAGTTCGTGGCACCACTTCGTGCCAGGCGCCGGCTTGCCCTAGCTCGCCGTTACGCTCCAAGGCATACGCGACGCGCAGATTCGGCAACTTCCGATAACCGCGCAAATTTAGCACGTCCTATTTTTCCTTTGTAATCTGCCGTGCCCTGTGATATCTTATCGGGATCACGGGCGGAGTAATCGGCGGTCGGGTTGTGGCGTGTCCCCTCGGCTCGGCGGCCGGCTTATCGGCTGGAGGAAAATTCGCATGAAAACCCTTCGTTTGCTTGGCGTTCTTGCAGTGTGTGCACTGGCGGGTGCGTTGTATGCCAAACCACTCAAGGTCAAGGCCCTGACACCCGCAGGTCCCGGGGTAGCCGAAAACCCCGACGCAGACGGCATGGCCATGATGCATTACAAAGAAGGCAATGAAGCGCGAACCGACATCAAAGTCCACATCATGGGTTTCCTCCCCAACACGGTATACGGCGTCCAAATCGACCCGGGCGTCAGCGATCCCCAGGCCATCACCACCAATCCTGCGGGCAACGGCCACTGGTCGTTCTCGGCCGTCGGTTCCGACCTGACCCAGTTTAATCCCACCGTGCGCATTTACCGTTGGGATGGGAACATCAGCGAAATCGGCAACGTCACCTTCGACGAACTTCGCGCCATCGGCTGCGTGTCGGGCAACTGCCCCGTCGGTCAGGCCTGTTCCGTAGATGCCGATTGCGACGATGGTTTCCTTTGCACCATCGACAGCTGCAACGGCGGTTTCTGCTTTTACTCCAACGTAAGTTGTGACGACGGAAATCCCTGTACGTTCGATTTCTGCCGTCCGGAAGACGGCGGCTGCGACAACGACCCGTTGCCCAACTGCACGCCATAAAACAATGTGCCGGCTCCTGTCGACTTCGACAGCCCCAGCCGGCCCGACACAAACGGTTCGGAACACCGGAGGGCGGTCGCCAGACCGCCCTCTGTCGTTATAGAATCCTGACGGATTCGATGAACCATCGGATGGGCCGCCGCGGGGACAGGGGTCTGACCGCCCGCGCGGCCGTTCCATTTCGAATGGAGTCAAGCGAGATGCAGACAGCCATTGGACGAAAAGGGGGTGCCGACGCGGGGCGAATCGGCGATGCGCCGTGCGGCGGGTCGGCGCGGCGGGGGGAGCGTGGCGCTGGTTTCGGTCAACGTTTTGTTCTGAGAGCAGGGAGGGCAAATTGGAAGATTCACGCGCTGGCGATCGTCATGCTGGGCGCGACGGGCGGCTGCCAAACCGCCGGGAAGGTGGTGGAGCGGGGCGGCACGGCCACGCGAACTGTGTTGGGTAAGGTCGACCCGACCGGGCTCATCCCGGAAACGGAACGGCGCATGCAGACGTGGGAGCAGGCCCAGTCGGTGCTGCGCGAGGTGGACGTGGAGGAGTGGAACCGGCTGACATCTAACCTGGCCACCGCGGTCGAGAAGCTCTCGGAGCGGTTGGATGCGCTGGATCCGGGTGAGTTCAAGGTCATGAGCGCGAACCTGGTGGCCGCCAGCGCAGCGTTGCGGAAGAACGCCGAAGCGATGGACACTACAGAGATACTGGCGGCGCTGGGTCGGGCGGCGGTGCAGATCGAACGACACGTGGCTTCGCTGGAAGTGGAGCGGCTGAACAGGGTGCTCGCCCAGACGGAGGCGGTGAGCGAGCGGGTCAAAGAGGTGATCGTGCAGGCGGAGCCGGCGATTGGCAAAGCCACGGAGAAGACCGTTGCGGCGGTTATGGACGTGCGGTCCACGCTGGCAGCATTGCCGGTGCAGGAGTTGCGGAATTCGGCGGACCGGGTAAATGCAGCGGCGGCGGCACTGGCTGAGTCCACCGCGTGGATGCCGGGGCTGGGACGGGAGCTGAACGAGACTGTGCGGTCGATCCGCATGGCCGCCTACCTGGCCATGGGTGTGATGGGGCTATTCGGGTCTTGCGCAGTGGGATGGCTGCTGCGCCAGCGGGCGCCGCGTGCCGCTGGGGGCTGATCGGCGGCTGGCACCATACGTCAAGGCTTCCATTGGCCGATTCGAGTGCGACCTGGCGTGGTGGGCACAAACGCGCGGCCCGTTGGGGGTGGTGCATAGGCATTCCAAATAACGTGGCACTTCTGGGTGTTTTCGTATTTTTCCCTCCAATCCCTTGACCGACCGGCGGATGATCTCGACAATGACGGCTTCGTTTGAGTGATCTGCGAGGAGTGAAACGACTATGGCCGTAGGACGTATGGAAAAGCAAATCCGCCGACGAAGCGATGCGGCGGAAACCAAACTGGAAAACTCGGCACTCAAGGCCGCCGAGCGCCACCGACGCGACCTGTTCATGATGGCAAAGCTCAAGACCGGCAAATTCCCCTATACGCCGGCGGTCATGAGCTGGGCGAGCCGCAAGCTCGACAAGAAAACCAGCCGCATCACCCAGGAAGACATCAAGAAATTGCTGACTTAAGTCGCAGTGAGTGGAAGCATCCAGCCGCCGCCCCGGCGGGTATGGCTGGATGAAAGCGCTTTAGCCGGCATGTGCCGGCCTCTTGGTCGATCTCTCGCCACGACTCCCGCGCCGGTTGGCCTCGGAGGTGGGCAACCGAAGGGACAAGCGGGGCCGTACGGCAACACCTCTTGCCTTTCATCAAGGGCTCGGCAGAAGCCCGGGAACGTCTTTCCAGTGCTGTTCGCCTGCACCAACTTGTCAATCGGGCGGTGGCTTGTACATCCCAAAGGCTATCCCCTCCGGATCGTGCAAAATGGCCAACTGGCCGCCGTCGGGCAACGGCTGCGGCCGAATGATGATTTTAGCGCCCGAATCTGTGGCCCTTCGAACATAGTCGGCCACGTCGTCGACCTCGACGAAGAGCTGGACGAAGCTGTTCGCCTCCGGCGGAGCCGGCCATATGCTTCCGCCAATACCGCTCTCGGCGCAGGTGTCTACCATTCGACACCCGAGCGAAGGCTCCGTGGTCATCCGCCAGCCGAAGAGCCTCCCATAGAAGTCGGCCAGGCGGTCGGGGTTACGGGTGACGATCTGCCAGTTCACAACCGGTCGGCCCATGTGTGTTCTCCTCTCTCAAGTGAATCCTGAATCATCGCCTTCCGAAGATCGTAACCGCCGGGTGGCGATCATCATTCCCAGATGGCATCCAACCGCGCACCGCAATCTGATCGATGGCCGTTCGCCCTTGCCACTCAAAACATCCCCTCCAGGCGAAAGCCGCGCGAAGTAAACGCCTCGCTGACCGACGCCGTCCCCTGTTCGACATAGCCGCGCTGGAACATGCCCAGCACCAGGTCGTCGAGCGTGCCGGAGTAGGCGGCGGCCTGGGGGGTCTGGCTTCGGGGATACACGATCCAGACCGCGGCCGCGGGGGTCAGGCGGAGGGCGAGCTTTCCGGCGAAGTAGAGTCCTTCGTCGACGGAGAGGGGAGCGATGAAGGCAATGTCCAGGGGGCCTTCGGGGGGGCGTTGCACGCCGTTGAGGAATGGTTCGAGGGCTGCTTTGGCCTCGTGGTTGTGTCCGCCGACCCAGGCTCGCGTGCCCGAATGCAGGCCCCAAAACTCCATCGAGGCGCGAGGATCGTCGCTGCGCTGTCGTGCCATGACGTTGTCACTCTGCGATTGCGGCCGCGTCTACCCGGCGCTGCGCGAGCGCCACGGCGGCGGAATTGATGTCGCACCCCAGCCAGCGGCGGCCCAGGCGCCGCGCTACCGCCAGCGCCGTTCCGCTGCCGCAATAGAAGTCCCCCACCACGTCGCCGGGCGAAGAGCTGGCGCCGATCACCCGCTCCAGCAGCGCCTCGGGCTTCTGCGTCGGATACCCCGTGCGCTGCGCCGAAACGGTAGAAAGGAACGCAATATCCCACACGTCCGACACCGCCGGACCATCAGGGTGAAAGTAGATCGGTCCGCGGCGCGTGGACTTGTAGGGTCGTCCATCGGCGGAAACACACAGGTCACGCGTGCGATACGCGCCCCCGCGCTGACAGTGAAACGTGTGCCGGCCCGGCTGTTTGACGTACAACAGCAGCGTGTCGTGTTTCCGCGGAAACCAGCGCCCGGGCCGCCCGCCGCTGCGATACTGCCAGATAATCTCGTTGAGAAAGCAACGCTCGCCGAACAAACCGTCCAGCATGACCTTCACATAATGGACAATCCGCGCGTCGAGGTGAACGTACATTGAACCCGCAGGGGACAGGAGCCGGCGCATTTCGGCCAGGCGGGGTCGGAGGTCGTCCAGGTAGGCTTCGGCGCCGCCCGGAAAGCGATCATCAAACGCCCAGGAATCGTCGCCCGACGCGCGCAGCAGCCGGCGGGAGAAGAAGGGCGGATCGGCGTAGATGAGGTCGCACGCCCCGTCCGGCAGGCGGCGCATGACCTCGAGATTGTCACCGCAGACGATGTTGTCGGGCGCCGGCCGGTCCGCGCACGGCGCGGCGGGGTGGTGGGCTTGGGGCGCGGGCACGGAGGCCCGCCCCACTGACGCGGCACGGCCGACAGTTGCCGGGGAGTTCACGCGGGGGCGTCTCCCGGTGTCTTGTGGGTGAGGATGCCGAGGGCCTCCATGCGGCGATAAAGCCGACTGCGCGAGACGCCCAGCCGGCGGGCCGCCTCGGTCCGTTGCCCACCCGCCTGTTGCAGGGCGGAGAGAATGGTCTGTCGCTCCAGTGCTGCGAGGCGGACGTCCAGGGACTGCGAATTGGTCAAGGGGTCGTCCGCCGGCTGCAAAACCGATTCGGCCGGCCCATGTCGAGCATCGGACGGCGAAGGCTGGCCGTTGCCATTCCTCAGCGCGGCTTCGCGGAGTTCCTCTTCCCGTTCGTGCTGATCGGTGATGTCGCGCATGACGCCGAGCACGGCGGTGATGCGGCCGGCGGCGTCAGGAACGGGTGAATAGGTGGTCTCCACCCAAACCTGGGTGCCGTCATCGCGCCGGATGCTCATGCGCTGGCGTGCCGAGGGGATATCCCCGCGGAAGATTTTGAGGGAGGGGCACAAGGCCCCGGCCAGCGAACGGCCATGCCGGTCGTGGCAATCGGTGAGGTCGTGGCAGCGGCACTGGGCGCCCAGAACGCTTTCGCGGGCAAAGCCCGTGATGCGTTCACAGGCGTCCGAGAAGGCGACAAACCGCCTTTCGCGGTCGATGACCAGGATGCCGTCCACGGCATGTTTCAATACATCCTGCAACAGTAGGGTTTCGGCTGTCGTTTGCATGGGCGTACCTCCTCTAAGAACAAGATCGGCCCGAAACGAAGAGTCGAGGATTGAACGCTTTCTGGGCTGCCCGAGGGGTCGGCCTGCGCATCAATTCGTGGCGCGACGTCATGCGCCCTGGTCAGCGTTCGCAGCCTCGCCTGGTCAGGGGGGATTGTAGCGCCCGGTCAAGTGTCCCTCAAGCCGATCAGACCCCGGTGCCCCGGATCAGCGGTCGCGGATCAACATGCGGCGGTCTACCCCAAGCTGGTCCAGCAGCGGACCGGCTTCTCGCAACCAGCGTTGGGCATCGGTGTAGTAACCCGCAGTCGGCCCCGGGGCATCCGCATGTTGCCCCCAATAGGCGTTGAACAAGTACATGCAAGCCTCACGCAGGTACTTGGCGAATACACTGGCCAACGCAACCGGCAGGTGCCGCGACTCCCCGCCTACCGCAAACTCCACCTCCCAGACCGACCCTTGCCTGTCCAGTCGGTACGCGCTGCGCGCGTCCGTCTCCTCCAGTATGCGCAACTCATGCGTCGGCCAGGATGTGCACAATGCCTCGCGATAATGCTGCCGCCCTCCCAGCCGATCGACACAGATGCGGATCGGCTCATGCGGAGCCAAGGCACGCAAACGCTCCGCCACGCGCAGCACCAGACCCAGGAGCACCACCGCCTTGTTCTGCGTGTGGTTCACCAACCGGTTGAAGTGCCCCTCAGGAAGCAACTCTGAAATCGCGCCCAACCATTCGACCCCATTGCGCCGGCAATCACGTTTCACGGCCGTGGCCCGCGTGCCCAAATCGCCCGTGTCCGGCGACAGGGGCAGCGGCAGGTCGCCGAAAGTGTACCATGCGTAGGAGCGGAACATCTCTTCCGCCGCCGGGCTCATTTCCTGCACCAGTTCCCTAATCGTTGCCGGCCGCCGGCCGATCGCGGCCAGCATTACCAGCGCCGTGCGCTCCAGCAGCGCCAACCCGTCACGCCCGCGGTGCAGCTTCTTGCTGTCGGCGATGGGCAGGCGGTGCCCGTGGCGCGAGACGTCCACGGTGCATGAAGCGCGTAACACATCCCATAGCGAGGCGTCGAGCCGGTCGTCGGGCACGCGGAATGCCGTGCCGCACACCACCAGCGGCCCCAGCGTCGGGCCGTACCCGGCTTCATCGATACCCGCAACAATCGCCATCCAACCTGTCCCCTTGGGAATAGCCCTATCGATAGCGGCGAATTCCCAACGGTCAAGCCGCGCGACCCCGACATCAAGATCAGGCACCGCACGACTGGAACCCCGGGAGTATTGCCGAGAGTCCCGCCACGCGGCAGGTTTACCGCCACCGGTCGAAGCCGATCGTGCCCCCTATAATCCCGCGGCATCGGATACCGGCACGCCGCGTCGTTCGCATGGCCGGTCCGTTCCCTTGTAAAGAAAGGCGTTGCCCATGGACTGGTCGTCGATATTGTTCGGAATACTTGCCGCGGCGGCGGTTTTCTTCATCGTGGCCAATCGCGGCGGCGGCTGAGGCCCCGACCGTTCCTGCTAGGCGGCGCCTGGCACTCATCCCATCATGGTTGACGTACCCTTCCCAGCGAAAGGCGGAATCCGCAGTTCCGTGCCCGGTAATCGCAGAAGGTTGGGCCCCTTCGAAACTTGATACCGAAGGCTCCTGCCGCGCGCTCTGTACCCCCCGCATGGCCGTGGAGTATCATGGAGCCCTATTCAACGGGAGAACCGCAATGAAAAAAGCTAAGAAGTTTCTGATCGGCGGCGTGATCGCCGTGATCGTGCTAGTCGCCGCCGCCCTGTTGGGCATCGACCGCATCGCCCGCGTCGGCGTGGAAACCGCAGGAACCTACGCCCTGGGCGTCCAGACCACGCTCGGCTCGATGGATGTAGGCCTGCTCTCCGGCCGCGTCGGCATGAGCGCGCTCGACGTGGCCAACCCCGAAGGGTTCACCTCGCCCCACTTTCTGCGCATGGACGATGGCCGCGTGGCCGTGACACTCGGCTCACTCATGAGCGACCGCGTCGAGGTGCCCGAGCTGACCCTCAGCGGCATCGATATGAGCCTGGAGCGAAAGCAGGGCCGTTCCAACTACCAGACGATTCTCGACGGACTCAAGAAATTCGAGTCTGCGGAAGCTGCCCCCAAACCGGCTGCCAAACAAGAAAGCGGCAAAAAGTTTGTCATCGCGCAGGCCGTCATCAGCGACGTCACCGTGACCGTGGACATGCTCGGCATCGGCGGCGGATCCACCAGCATGCCCGTGAAGATCGAACGCATTGAATTGAAGGACATCGGTTCCGACTCCGCCGGCGGCGTACAGCTTGCGGAACTGAGCGCTATCCTCACCAAGGCCATCCTCGCGGCCGTGGTGTCCAAGGCGGGCGGCGTGCTCCCGGCCGAGATCACCGGAGAACTATCCGCCGGGCTCGATGGCCTGCGCAGCCTCGGCGGCAGCGCCGTCACGGTGGTCGGCAATGTCACCGCTACCGTCGGCGGCGAAGTCAAACAACTGGGGACCGCCGGAAAGGATCTGCTCGAAGGCGTAGGAACCACCGGATCGGAAGCCGGCAGAAAAGTGGGCGAAGGGCTCAAGGGCCTGCTGCCCGGAAAAAAGAAAGAAGACGAAAAAAAAGAACCCTAGCTGCCTGCTGTAAGCGTCATCAGGGGCGCTGTAGCACCGGCTTTCCGGCCGGTCTGACGAGTTGGCGTGTCCGTCCCACAGCTTCTTCTACCGGCAGCCGGCGTTTCGCCTTCCGACGCCAACTTCCAAGACTCCACGGTGCCGCGAACGGCGTGCCCAGCCGCTTACGTGCCCCGGTCGCGCGTATTGACCTCGATCGGCGCTTGCATGTGATTGGCTGCGGCGGGCTTCGTCAGCACCCGGTAGAAGCAATAACCCAGTAGCCCCACCACGAAGCCGATGGAGCAGATCATGAAAATCCACCCGGCTGCGGTCATCCCACACCTCAATTCAACGGCCGCCTTGGCGGCGCATTAGCTCATCGACCGACAAACGAAGAGAATCTCCGTGATTCGAGCATCCGTTCCGGCGGCCATTCCGAATCGCTGTCTCCGCGTCCTCGTTTTCGGCGGCTGGCATCGAAATCCGCCTTCACCTTTCCACATGCCATTCGGGGCCGCTCGAGCCACCCTCAGGGCTTCGTCGCCGCCGCCAGGGTCCGTGCGGTGTCCTTGGATTCCGCCTTCCAGCGCTTGCCGCCGATGCTGATCAGCACAAGCAGGAACACCGCCACCACCATCACCATGCCGAAGGCCAGGGCCACGGTGTCGTCGGTACGGATCTTGTCGATGTATTTGCTCAGCTCGGAAGACTGTCCGGCTTCGCCGTGGAAGCACCACATGCCGAGCATGAACAGCAGGTACGCGGGGGTGACGTACTTGATAACGAACGGGAAGAACCGCGGGAGGTGCATCTCGGCGCCGTCGTGCGCGAAGGCCACCCCCCGCCGCACCCCGAACACCCATCCGAACAGAATCGTTTGAACAGCCGCCAGCACAACGATCATGATGGTCCCGATGGTCTCATCAAGGAAGTTGAGCACCTTCAAATCGCCGCTGAAGAAAATCACAAACAGCGAGCCCAGGCCGGTGATGAAACCCAGAATCGCCACCGATGCACGCCGCCCGATGTTGAGCGACTCCTCCAGAAAGGCAATCGCCGGCTGAAGCATCGACAGCGAACTGGTAATCGCCGCCAGGAAGAGCATGAAGAAGAAAAAGAAGCCGAAAAACCGACCCCCGGGCATGTACTGAAACACGATGGGCAGCGTCTTGAATCCCAGGTCGAAGGTGCCGGTGGCCGCGGCGCCCGCTACCCCCAGAAACACGAAGGCCGCCGGAATTGTAATTAACCCGCCCAGGCACACCTCGAAAAACTCATTCGTCGCCGACGCCGTCAGCCCGGACAGAACCACGTCGTCCTTCTTGCGCAAGTAACTCGCGTAGTTGATGATCACGCCGAAACCCACGGACAGGCTGAAGAAAATCTGCCCCGCCGCGGCCATCCAGACTTTGGGTTGGGCCAGCGCGGCGATCCAGCTTCCCGTTTCGCCCACCGGCTTGGGGTTCCACATGAAGCCCAGCCCGTTCACCACGTTAAGGTCCGGTTGATCCGGATTGGGCGTGCCCAGCGTGAGCACCCGAATCAGCACCGCAAACGCGCAAATCGCCATCAGGGGCATGGCGAACGTGCAGAAGCGTTCAATACCCTTGGAAATACCGCGGTAGATGAAAAAGAAGTTCACCGCGAAAACGATGGCCCAGATAACCACGCTGCTGTGGATCTTGCCGTCGAGCATCAATCCGTCCTGATTGGCGCCCACGAACCCGTTGAAAAACTCCCGGCATCGTTCGGCATACAAGGCCGGGTCGCTGCCCAGGTCGATGCCGCTGGTCAGGAACATCCACGCGTAGCCCATGCACCACGACTCGATGAGTACGTAGTACATGTAAATGATGATGGGCACGATCAGCCCGAACACCCCCAGAAACCGCCATACCTTATGGCGACCCAGCAGCCCGAAAATCGCCGGCGCCGAATTGAACCCGAACCGCCCGCCATACTTGCCCATCGTCCACTCGGCCCAGCAGATCGGAATGCCGAGAAAAAGCAGCGCGCAGAAATAGGGAATCATGAACGCCCCGCCGCCGTTGGACGCGGCGTTGCCCGGAAAGCGCAGGAAGTTGCCCAACCCCACGGCCGAACCCGCCACCGCGAGCACGACTCCCAATCGCGTTCCCCATTGCTCAATCGGTTTCGACATATACGCCGCGCCTCCCGCTGGTGAACGGTTCCGGGCCAATTGGTCGCGATACTATAAGGCGTCGCCTGAACATGGCAACGCAATTTCTTTCGATCCCGCAAGTCCGGAAGGGCGCCGTTTCCTTCAGCGTTTTGGCAGCATCCGTTCCCCAGGTTCAAACGCGGCCAACGACCCTCCCCGAACCTTGACCATTCCGATCAACGGCCTCGGTCAGGGCCCTCGTGCGTCCTTTCGCTTCGCGTTCTTTTCGAAACGCTGCCGCCAGGGAGGCATGTTCTCCGAGGTCACCTCCGCCCAAAGCCCCCGTCCGCCGCGCCGCGCTACCTGCTCCGCCGACTTGAAACGGTCCGCGTAATGGTGTGGGAAGCGAAAATCGGCATAAGCGTAGCCCTCCTCCAGGAGCAACTCATTGAACATCGGCCCGCCGCGTTCCAGGTGTACGTACGCCAGCAGGCGTCCATACTTGTCGCGCGAGGTATCCGGCGACAGCACCACGTGCACCGACTTTCCACGCAGCGATTGTTCTGCAAAAACCTTCGCTTCGGGCCCGAAGTACATCCGCGTCGTACCCCCGGCGCCCGTCTCCGGCGTATCCACGCCCCACAGGCGGATGCGCGTCTTGGGCTTGTCGCCGTCGCCCACGCCAATGTCCAGCGTGTCCCCGTCCACCACGTGCACGACCGGAAACGTCTGATCGTGATAGCGCGACCAGTCGTCCTCCTCGCCCGCGGCCGGTACCCAGGCGATGCGGTCATAGGCCACGCACGCAGTCAGCAGCGCAACAACCAACGCCGTCGGACCAAGCCGCCGCCACCGCGGCGGCAATACAATCGTGGTCGGTAGACGACGTCGGGCCATCTTGTGCCTCGCTCGTTTCCGATGCTACGCCTCTGGCGCCGCCGATCCGCCGGGCCTTTTGTCCAGACCGAACGCGTCGTGCAGAAAGCGCAGGGCCCGGTGCCCGTCCTCACGCCGAATCAGGCAACTGATCACGATTTCGCTCGTGGATATATTCTCGATGTTCACTTCCGCGCGCGCCAGCGCATCGAACATGGTGGCCGCAATGCCCGTGTGCGTGCGCATGCCCACCCCCACCGCACTGACCTTGGACACGCCCTCGTCCACCGCCACCGCGCGAATGCCCAGATCGGCGGCCAGCCGCTCGCACACCGCCCGCGCCTCGCGCGCCTCCCCGGCATTGGTCGAAAAAGCCAGGTTCGCCAGCCGGCCCTCGTCATAAATATTCTGCACGATATCGTCCACCAGAATGTGATTGCGCGCCACCTCCGCAAACACCCGCGCCGCCACCCCCGCGCGGTTGGGCACCCCCGTCAGCGAGACCATCGCCAGTTCCTCTTTCAGTGTCACCCCCTGGACTGCAATCGCTTCCATGCCCGGAGTCTCGGCCATAATCAGCGTTCCTTTCACATCGGTGAGCGAGCTGCGCACGTGAATGGGGACGGAAAACTTCTTGCCGAATTCAATCGCCCGCGAGTGCATGACTCCCGCACCGGTCGCGGCCAGTTCCAGCATGACATCGTAACTGACCTCTTCCAGCTTCCGCGCCTGCGGCACGACCCGCGGGTCGGCCGTGTAAACGCCATCCACGTCGGTATAAATCTCGCACGCCTCCGCACCCAGCACGGCCGCCAGCGCCGTCGCCGTGGTGTCAGACGCGCCGCGCCCCAGCGTGGTGATCTCCCCCGCCGCGTCAATGCCTTGAAAACCGGCGACAATCACGATGCGCCCGGCGCCCAGCTCCTGATCGATGCGGTCGCGACTGATCCGCTGGATGCGCGCCCGCGTGTGTACGCTGTCGGAAACCAACCCCAGTTGCGCCGCCGTCAGGCTGATGGCATGGTGCCCCGCGGCGTCGATGGCCATCGCCATCAGCGCGATGGATACCTGCTCGCCGGTGGTCAGGAGCATGTCGAGTTCCCGCTTCGGCGGGTCGGCACACACCGCCCGCGCCAGCGATAGGAGTTCATCGGTGGCGTGGCCCATCGCCGAAACCACCAGCACCACCCGGTACCCCTCCAGCTTGGCGCGTATGGCGCGCCGCGCCGCGCGGTGGATTTTCTCCGCGTTGGCCAGGCTGGTGCCGCCGAACTTCTGAACAATCAGGGGCATGGAATCAATATACCGAACGAGCGTGAATCGTGCGACGACAGCGCAGGCGGCTCAACGCGTGCGCGAATCTCCACGAATCCGAGACGCGACCGCCTGCCCTTTACCCGCAGGGTCAAAGGTCAGGGAGCGGGCTTGGCCATTGGAAAACGTCGGGCGTTCTTCTGCGCCGCCGTTCCCCACAGAATCTGGTCGCTGGCCCCGCCATGGCGTCATCGCCGAAAGAGAAACAGCAGCCGTTCGATCCGCTGGTCCCGCAATTCCAACGTATATGCAAATGGCTCCAAGGCGCGCAACCGTAGTTCCCGCGCCAGCGCCTGCGCCTCTTTCCGCTCGCTGGCATCCACATGGGCCGTTTTGAAAACGATGACCACGCCCCCCCGCGCCGCGTGTCCCGCCACCTGCGCCAGGCACTTGCCCAGCGGCCCCGTCGCCCGCGCCAGAACCAAAGTAAAAGGCTCCTCCGCCGACCAGTGGACAGAGTGCGCGTGCACCGCGTGCAGGTTGGGCAACGACAGTTCCTCCGCCATCGACGCCACGAACCGCGCCTTCTTGGCCGTGCCGTCGATCGCCGTCACGGCCCAATCCCGGCGCAGCACCGCGATCGGAACCGCCGGAAAACCCGCCCCCGTGCCCACGTCAAGCACGTTCTCCACGCGGAACTCACGCTCCCGCACACACGGCAACACCGCCAGCGAATCCGCATAGTGCTTGATGGCGGCCTCCACCGGTTCCGTCACCCGCGTCAGATTCATGACCTGGTTGACTTCGATCATGCGCGAATAATGCGCCCACAGCAGTTGCGCCTGCGCACTGTCCATGGCCACGTCCCAGCGGGACAGCGCTGCACGCAAGGCATCCAGGAACAACGTGCTTTGATCATCCATGCCGGCATGATCGCGTAGCGAATGGATCTCGGAAAGTGGACCGGAAGATTGGCGCCGTCGCCGCCCTTACACAGCGACCGGCTCGGGCGCCGCCGCCGATCGAACCCCCGCCCCCAACGCCCTCCCCTCGTTTCGTCCCCGAACCTCAGCGTACCAGCGCAAGTAATCACCGGCGTGCCGCCTCAGATCGAACCGCGCGCGACCGTCCGCCGCCGCATTCCCGGCCATCCGTCGATGCAGCTCGCCGTCACCGATCAGCCGATCGACGGCATGCGCCATCGCACCAGCATCGCCCCCCGGAACCAAAAACCCGGTCGGCGGCTCATCGGCGCAAGCACCTGTCACCGCGCTCGCCCCGCCGAGATAATCGCCCGGCGAACGAATCTGCTCGGCGATGCCGCCCACCGCGGTCGCCACTACCGGCGTGCCACAGGCCAGCGCCTCCAGTACGGCGTTGGGAAACGTATCCGCCCGGCTGGCGTGCAAGTACACATCCGCGGCCTGGTAATAATGCGCCACCCGCCGCGGATCGAGTTCAAACGGTACGAACTGAACCCGGGCGCCCCCGACGGACTCACTTTTTCCGTCCTCCCCCAGCGCCAGGAAGATGATGGGGCGATCCCGTCGCAGCGCCCCCAGACGGGCCACAGCCGCACGGAGCATCTCGTAGTCCTTCCACGGGTTGCGTCGTATGCCTGCCGCGGCAAACAGCAGGATAATCGCGTCCGGGTCGAGCCCCAGCGCGCTCCGCGCCGCCGCACGCTGGCCGGGCCGAAACACCGTCAGATCCACCCCATAGGGAATCACCCGCCGCTCCACGATCGCCGGCGCAAGCAGGGAATCCGCCACCCGGTCCATCAGCCACCGGCAGGGCGTAGCGACACGGAGCCGGCACTGCGAGAAGATTGCGCGCTTACGCTCCCAGTTGAAGGCCGTGACGTCGCGCCGCACCGCTGGATACAGCGATAGATCGGGGCAATCGCCGCAGCCGCCGCGCCACCGATCGCACGCCAGCGAATGGGCACAGTGCCCGCTCAACAGCCACGCGTCGTGCAACGTCAGGAAAACCGGAACGCGGCGACACAGTTCCGGCAGCACGCGCAGGTCGAAGTACCCGCCATGCAGGTTGTGGAGGTGTACCAGGTCCGGCTGGCCGTTCGCGAGCAGCCGCCGCGCGCCCGGGTAATGAAAATCCTCCACTCCCCGAAAGCGATCGACCACGCCCCGCGGCGCCGCCAGCGCCTGAGCCCATCGACAAAGCCGCCGCACGGTCCGCGACCGGCCATACCACGGCTGCATACGCTCATGCCATCGCCACCACCACGCCGACCACCGGTTCGTCGCAAGCCCATGCCCCATGGTCCGCACGTCGGGGTCACCGCTGCGCTTGAACCCCACGACCAGTTGAGAGGTTTGCCCGCCCGCGCGATAGGATCGAAAAAGGTCAAAGGCCACACGCTCTGCGCCGCCGCCCGCGTCGCGCGTGTTCACTTGCAGAATTTGGAGCTTATCGCCCGGCAACAGCGTGCTCTCCGCGCAGCCGCTTCAGCAACGTGTCGCCGTCCCAGTCGCGAACCAGCATGCGCGGAAGCTGAAAACAATCCGACCCGGCGGGAACCAGCCCCGGGAAATTCGAGCACGCATAGCGAAAGCCCGCGTCGCGCACCATCTCCGTCGTCGCCGGTGCATAATCATGCCGCGTCCCGAATGGATAGGAAAACGCATGCACGCTCCGTCCCACCATGCCCTCCAGCGTCGCACGGCACCCGCGAATCTCCTGAGCCTGCGCCGCCGCCGATTGCCTCGAGAGGACCGGATGCGTCTCCGTGTGCCCGCCGATCTCGATCAGTTCACATTGGGCCAGGTCGATCAGTTCCCCGGCGGTCAACGGACGATGCGTCGGCCGAATCGTGCGGCGCCTTCCCAGCGCGCTGGACAGCGCAGTTAACACGCCCCGGCGCACCTCATCCCGGAGCGGCCGCAACCGCGCAAACAGCTCTCGATAAGCCCGGTGTGCCGGGGTGGGGTCGTCTCTGCGCGCCACCGACCACCCCCGGTACTCCGCGGCCTCAACGCGGACCTCATCACAAGCTCCGCCGGCTTCAAAGTCGAATGCCTCACCCGCGACATCCAATTGCCATCGGCGCGGCATCGTGGCCGGGCCCAGAAGCAACTGCTCCAGCTCGTCCCACCAGAACTCCCGCGCCCCGCTGAGGTAGTCGCTGGCAACGAACACCGTCGCCCCGACGTCATACCGCCTCAGCAGGGGAAGCGCGTGCGTGTAGTTGTCCGCGTACCCGTCGTCAAACGTGACCGCCACCGCGTTGGCCGGCACCACGCCCTCGCGCAGCCCGCCAACCAGCGCGCCCAACGACAGCGGATGATAGTTCCGGCGCAGTGCGTCCAAGTGTTCGGCGAACCGCGCCGGCGCCACGCAGAGCAACTGCGGATCCGACTCCGCCTCGGCCACCCGGTGATAGAGCAATATCGTAGCGCCCAAGCGCTCGCTGCGCCGGCGCGACGGACCAAGCGACGCAGGCGCTGCAACCATCGTGGACATTCAAGGGGACTCCGACGCCGATTTCACCGCGCGGACCGTCAACAAAACCTGGTAATCCGGGTCCCGCGCATCCAGTTCTTCATCACGCAATTCGTCCGCCGACAGGCCGTGCAGAAAGGCCACCGCCGCCAGTACGTTGCCGTGTGCCTGTACGTCCAACGACCCCGCCGCAAAAACCTCCTCGAACAGCCGTTGCAGCGACAGCGTCGTAAAACGCCAGAAATCGCCCCAGCGATCCATGTCGTACCGGCTGATCTGGCTGATGCCCGGCACCGTCACCAGCGCCGCTCCCCCCGGCCGCAGAATCCGATGCACGGTCCGCAACACGGCCCGCGTATCGAATATGTGCTGCAGCGTCTGCGTGAGAATCACGCAGTCAAAAGTATCGTCGGCCATGGTCGCGCCGCTGGTCAGGTCGTCCACAATCGTGGCCCGACGATGACCCGCCGCCACGTGAAGCACGTCGCTGCGTGTCACCCGGTCGCCGCCGTAGATGTGCGTGTAGTGGTTCTCGGCGATTTCCAGCACCCGCCCCCGAATATCCGCCGCGTGTTCCGAAAGAAAGCGATGGATGTAATAGCGGTCGATGCAGCAGCCGCGATCAAACCCGAACACGCGGCTGACCGGCGCGCCGCGGCGCAATTGCCCAAAGTCCACCGCGCCGGGCGGGGGAGTCGCCTCCGTCGCCGCCGGACGGGAATCGCTGGAAACGCGCCGCCGTGGATGGTCCTTGACGGTCATCGCCATGTACTCCAGTTCACCGGCCGGTGGGCTCAATCGTCCCGCTGCTGCGCATAAATGAGCAGGAAGTAACGCGTATCCGCATGAAGCCGGAACGGCGGCTGAGAGCGCGGGTTGGTCTCGGCGTCGAAATCGTGAATCACATAGTCGAATCCGGTTCGCGCCAGCAGCGCCAGCATCTCGTGCAGCGATCGCCTCAAACCCGGCAGGTGGTGATACTCCACCGCCATGGCGCGCACCCGGTGCAGGCGATCCGCACTGTCCGCCAGCACGTCTGCCTCCGCCCCTTCGATGTTCATCTTCAGAAAATCGATCGGCTCAGTCAGGTAGTCGCGCAGCCGCACCGCCTCCACGGTTCGCGTCGTCGTGGGCAGGTCCCCGCCCGCCGCATACTGAACCAGGCTGCTGGCATACTTACCGTCGGCCACCATCGTCACCCGCTGCCGCCGCGTGGCCAGCGCCGCCGGAACTACCTCCACGTCTTCGAAGCCGTTGTGTGACAGGTTTTCGCGCAGTAGCGGCAGAACTTCCGGATCCGGCTCAAACGCCGTGATCCGCGCCGCCGGGTAGGCCTGTTTGAAGAAAAGGACCGACAGTCCGATGTTGCTGCCGCAGTCCAGAATGCGCGGGTCACTGCGCAAACTCTCAAACTGATAAATCCGCCGGCGAAAAATATCCTTGTACAGAATGTAGTAATTGGGCCCGTCGTTGATGCGAACCGTGAACTCATCGCATGGTTCCCAATGCGATTCATCGAGCGCGCACGGCTCCTGGAAAAGCCGGCGACGCATTTCCGAAAGGGGTTCATCCGCTGGGCGCAAGGGAACCATACATAGGGGTTATCGGCAGGTCGGCGGCGCGGCCCACAATCGATTGTCCCCCGTGCCCGCCAACCCCACGTCGCCCCGACGCGAGTGGCACGCCCGGTCCGCCAGGTGACGCCGCAGAATGCCGTCCAGCTCGCTCATCCTCTGCGCGTAAGTGTGATCCCGCAGGGTGCGCCGCTGCCCGGCCCGGGCGACGGCCGCCCGTTCGTCGTCGTGCTCCAGGTAATAGCGAACCTTCTCGATACAGTCGGCCTCGTCTTCATAAGCCACCACCTCGACACCGGCTTCAAACAACTCGCGCAGATGGGGACGATGCTCCGTCACCAGGCACGTGCCCACGCCCGTCGCTTCATACAGCCGCATGTTGTTGGCGTACGCCGTGCTGACCCGGCCGCGCACGTCGATCCGCGCATGGCGGTTCAAGGTAATGCGCGATTGCGCAAGCACCTCGTACATCCGCCGGCCCCACACCTCCCCGCGATGCCGCGCCCGGATCGGCGAATCCGTTGCCGTCTGCGCCACGCCGTAACCGTACACGTCGACGTCATGCGTCCGCAGCACGTGCTCCAGCCACGCCGCGCGGTCCGGGTGCGATGGCGCAAACCCGCCCACAAACGTGACCCCCTCGCGCGGCCAGCGCGCTTCCAGCCAGTTCAGCACGCGCTCGTCGAAGCCCAGGCGCAGGTACTCGCCCCCTTGCCCCTGCGCGCGAAAATGGTCCACGATCGGCGGCCACGAAGACACCATCAGGTGGTACGCCGCGAACGTTCGATTGACCGGCAACGGAGAAGCAATCTGTCCCACCAGCAGCCCGACGCGCCCTCTCATGTCTGCCAGAAAGCCGTCGCCCAGCGGGCTCCATTCAAAAACGTATAACACGTCCGGTCGATACGCCGCGACCTGCGCCGCCACGATCTGCCGGCGCCGATCGTGCACATTCCCGACCAGCGCAAGATCGTGTTCCAACGCCCACCGTTCCTGCAGCACGTCGGCATTGCAGATCACCTCCGCCGCCTCCCATCCCAGCGCGCGAAGATGGTGCGAGTAGGCGTCGCCCACGCCAAAGAATGTCTCGAACACGCGCCCCTGCTGCCCGGCGAATGCCTGCCGGCTGAGATCCGGCTCCGCCGCGTACAGCGTCTGGAGAAACTCGGGATAAAAAGTCTGGACCAGCAGAATGCGCAATGACATGAAATCACGCCCGGTTGAGCGTAAACACACCGCCTCGCCTCAGGCCGCGATCGGTGCGCCACGCAACGTGGAACTCAGCAGCCCCAGTTCTTGCAAGCGCAGCAGGTGCGGCAACCGGCGAAAGCGCTCCCCCCGCCAGTCCGCCGGTGTCACACCGTTGCTCAGCATCGCCTGGTGAAGCTGTTTGATCCCGCGCTCCAGGTTCCAGCGAAACTCAAACCCGGGGAACAGCCGCCGCAACTGCTGCCCATCCACCCGGTAGCTGCTCGCGTCCACACCATCACGCGTACCATAGCGCACGCAGGGCGACACCAGGTCCGTCACCGCGTCCGCGATGTCGATCACACGATAGTTTTCTTCACGCCGCGCCACGTTGATGATCTGCCCGCACAACGCATCCGCCGGCGCCTGCAATGCCAGCGCGATGACCCGCGCCGCATCCTCGACGTGAACCAGCGGGCGCCATTCGCCCCCGGCCGACCGCATGGTGATCCGCCCCGTCGTCACCGCAGACGCCACAAAATCGTTGACCACCGTGTCCAGCCGCAACCGCGGCGAAACGCCGTACATCGTGGCCAGACGCAGAATCACCGGCGCAAACGTGCGATCACCCAGCCGCGCCACAGCGCGTTCACTCTGCAGCTTGCTCGCCGCATACACCGAACAGGGACGCGCCGGCGCAAACTCATCCACCAGGCCGTTCCCCGACCTGCCATACACCGCACACGAGGAGGCAAACACCAGCCGCGACACGTCCGCCCGCCGGCACGCCTCGGCCAGGCGCACCGTCGTTTCCGTGTTGATCTCTTCGGTCAACCGGGGCGCCACCGCACCGCAGGCATCGTCCGATAGGCCCGCCAGGTGAACCACCGCATCAAACGAAAGCAGGTCCGTAAACTCGATATCCCGGACATCGGAATCGAAACTCGGTACTTCGTCGCGCACCCGGCCGAATTCGCACCCTGCAAACCAGCCCGCATCCAGACCGACCACGTCAAATCGCGCCGCACGCAACACGCCGCACAGCACCGACCCGAAATAACCGCGATGTCCGGTAACCAGCACGCGCATGGATGCTACCAACGCCCCACGACGAAACGACCTCGATTCCCGATGCACAACGCAGCGCCCCCGGGGCGCTCCCGCATCGGGGGTTATCGGCTGCGGCACGGATACCGCTTGATGGCATCGCGCCGCCGCGGGTGCCGCCGCTCCAGCGACCCTCGACCGCACGCCTGTGAAATGCTCAGTCGGTTCGACGGCAGCGCGCCACGACCGCCGCCCACTTCGCGCCGAAATGCTCGACGATATCGGGCTCAGCGCCCATTCCGTACGCCGTCAAGTTAAGCGCGCCGCTGGTGGTAACGATAACTCCTCCAGGTATCCAAACAGTCTGTCCCTGCGCAAAAAGCGAGCCGGCTTTGTCAAAACGAGTCTGGGAGACGTTCAAGTCGTTCTGGATGGCGGAGGAAGTCCCCCGCTGGTTCGGACTGTCTTTGGTGGTCGTGTACCTCCTGGGACTCGGGGCCGTAGCCTACACCGGAATCAATGCCGTTCGCCGCGAGGCGGAGCAACATCTCGAACGCAACGACCGATTCGCGTTGAGCTTGCTCGCCGAACGCCTGGCCGCGCACGCCGCTGCACATTCAACACCCGAGACCGCCAAGCCCCCGTTTCAGCGCGAACTGTTCGAATTCGCCGCCCACTATCCTTGTCGTCACCTGCGCGTGATCCGCCGCGACGGCTTCGTCGTGGCCTCCATTCAGTTGGCAGAAGTCGGCAAGACGCCCGCCGCCTCCGATCATCCACCGCCCCGGTCGTTGGAATATGGCCAGGTTCGACAACCGGCCGGCTACCAGGCCGATCGCAGGATCCGTGTGCCCCTGGCAGCCTCGGAGACACCCGTAACAACGGCCGTCGCGGGTCCCAATGCCGCCTGGAAGGGCGATGCCGCCGAACCGGATGCCGTACCCGCAGAGTCGTTTGCCGCATCGCTGTATGTCGACGCCCAGCTCCCCTCTCCGTTCCTCTATACGTCAACGCTCGCCGGACAGGCCGACTCCGCAGTCATCGTGCTGGTGGCCCTTGGCGTGCTGTTCGTGCTCTACCGGCGCCTGCGCAGCCAGTTGCGCGGAACCGTGCGCATCGCCGGCAGGCTCGGCGCCCATCGCGACCGCATCCGCGACAGCCTCGCGACCCTGCGGCTCATGGATGCCGACGACGCCATCAGCGCCGCGTGGAATGAACTCGTTGACCTCGCCCAGGAACTCTCCGAAGCCGTGAACCGCCGCTCCGCCCAGGAGGAACTGGCCCAGGCGCTGCAGCGCGCCAGCGGCGGCGCACTCGCCGAGGCCCTCAACGCCGTCCCCGACGGCATGCTCTACGTCACCGACGAGGTCAACGTCGCGTTCGCCAATGCCACTGCGTGTCACTTGATGGGTTGGAAACCAGGTGATTCCCGCCGCACCCTTTCCGACGGCGCCGTGGCCGGCGCCGGCGCTCGTATCCTCGAAGTCATCAAAGCGGCCCACCTGCCCGACGGCAACTACGAAGTACGCTCGGAAATCATCGAAACCGGCGCCGCCGAAGACCTCGCCGCCGGCGACTCCTCGTTGCGCGTCTGGATCATCCCCCTCCACCGCGCCCATCGCAACGGCGAATGCATGGTCGTCATTCGCGACGTCAGCCAGCAGATCCGCGCCGAAAAATCCCGCGAAGACTTCGTCACCCAGGTCACCCACGAATTGCGCACCCCGCTCACCAACATCCGCGCCTACGCCGAAACCCTCTCCAGCGGCATGTTCGAAGACCCCAAAGTGGTCACCGAATGCTACAACGTCATCACCAAGGAAACACGCCGGCTCTCGCGCCTCATCGAAGACATTCTCAGCGTCTCCCAACTGGAAGTCGGCAGCATCGACCTCCACCTCGATCAGGTCAACCTCAAGACCCTGCTCAGCGAGGCGGTGCGCGACATCCGCGGACTCGCCGACGAAAAAAACATCGATGTCCAGCAGGTCCTGCCCCCCAAGATGGACCCCATCCGCGCCGACCGCGACAAACTCGCCGTCGTCGTCAATAACCTCCTGGGCAATGCCATCAAGTACACCCCGCGCGACGGGAACGTCGTGGTCGGCTGTCAGTACACGCCCGACGCCGTGGTCATCACCTTCAAAGACAACGGCATCGGCATCGACCCGGCCGACCAGGCCCGCGTCTTCGAAAAATTCGCACGCGCCAGCGACCCCGCGGTGCAGGCCGAAACCGGAACCGGCATCGGACTCTACACCGCCCGCGAAATCGTCCGCCGACACGGCGGCGACATCGAGTTGATCAGCGAAAAAGGCGTCGGCTCCACCTTCATGGTGCGCCTGCCCCACCGCGAAAGCCGCACCGCAGCCACCCCGCCAGTACCGGGCCTGCACGGCGCGATGCAGGAGGTGTAACACCATGGCACGCATCCTGATTGTCGAAGACGAAACACACATCGCCCGCGTCATGTCCCTGTGGCTCGGACGCCACGGACACGACGTGGTCATGGCCGGTGACGGCCTGGCCGCCCTGGAAACGCTCGCCGCCCACGCCGTGGACCTGATCATCACCGACATGAACATGCCCCGCCTCGACGGCATGGGCCTCATCGCCAAAGTCCGTCAGGAACTGGACCTTCACGTGCCCATCCTGCTCCTTTCCGCACGCTGCGACCGGGACAACCTCACGGAAAAGCTCAAACCGTACAACGTGCAACTGTTTCCCAAACCGTTCGTGCCGTCGCGCCTCGTCGCAGACATTGAACGCGCATTGCAGCCCGTCACCACCTAGGAGCCGGAAGAACGCCCATGGCTGATCCACACTCAACAGGTTTGACCTTGGACAACGGCCTCCTCGATGCCCCGGGCTGGCTGAACCGCGTACGCCAATGTCTGGCCCCCGCCGCCGGCCCCGATCTCTCCGCCGCCCTCAACGGCCTGTCGGACGCCCTGCGCCAGGTGCAGCAGGAGCACGCCGGCCTCACCGAGGAACTGCTCGGGGTCTACGAACAACTGGGCATTGTCTTCGAGGTCACCCGCAAACTGCCCACCGTTCAAAACGAGACCATGGTCGTGTACCTGTTTCTCGATAGCCTGCGAAACACCTACCAGGGCCGGACCGTCGGCGTCGGCGTACGCGGCAAAAAGGGCAACTGGCTGGTTCGCGGGCAGCGGATGGAACTCGAACCCTGGCTCGAGTCCCTCCTCGACCGCACCACCCAACGCACCGTCGTACTGGTGGAACCGGCGCCCGACAACGCGCCCGCGGGAAGCCCCGCCGAAATCATGGTCGGCTCCGTTTTCGCCGGCGACGACTTCGTCTGTGCCATCGTCCTGTCGCGCAACCCGGACGCTCCCCCGTTTCGGGCCAGCGACATGAGCCTTCTCGAAACGCTCGCCGTATTCTGCGGCGATCTCATCCGCAATCACCGCCTGGTGCGCCAGCTCCGCGATATGTCGGTGGCCATGGTCCGCGCCCTGGTCAACGCCGTCGACCAGAAAGACGAATACACCTCCGGCCATTCCCTCCGCGTGGCTTACTACGCCACCATGCTGGCACGCGACTTCGGCCTGGACGAATCCGAGGTGCAGATGCTCGAATGGAGCGCCCTCCTGCACGACGTCGGCAAGATCGGCATCCGCGACGGCGTCCTCAAAAAAGAGGGCAAGCTCACGGACGATGAATTCACCCACATGAAAGAGCACCCCGTCCGCAGCCACAAGGTCGTCCAACAGGTGCCCCAACTGGCCGAAGCGCTCGCCGGCGTCCTCCATCATCACGAACGCTACGACGGCAGCGGCTACCCCGCCGGGTTGAAGGGCGAAGACATTCCCCTCCAGGCGCGAATCATCCAGATCGCCGACGTGTTCGATGCCCTCACGTCCAATCGCTCCTACCGCTCCGCCTTCTCCTGGGAGAAGGCTCTTCAGATCATGGCCGAGGAGGCGGGGAAAACCGTCGACCCGCAACTCCAGAATCGCTTCGATGGCCTCATTCGCGCCATCGTCGAAAACCGCCCCGGCGCGTGGAAGCGCCTGGTCGATCAGGCCAGCCAGTTCAGCCAGGTACAGGATCCGATCTGCCTGGCCACAGCGAGTTGATCATGAACCTGACCCTTTATCTGCCGTGGTTTCCCATCCTCCTGGCCGTGGGCATTGGCGGCCGCCTGCTCGGGCGCATGCGCGGCTTCGCCCTTGGGCTTCTGTGCGCATTGTTCTGGGTCGTGCTGGTTCAGGCAACCGCCGGCGCCCGCGTCTGGCTTGACCTGTGGAACGTGTTGACCATCCTCTCCGGAAGCCTCGCCATTGTGCTCATGGGCGGCTGGGCCGGCGAAGCGGCGGCCGCTGAAGAGCACGACCGTAACCAGTCCAGGCCCGCCCCGGCTTCCCCGGCCAACCCCGACACCACGGAATCGCTCGACCGCCTGTCGGCCGCCTTCGACCACTTCGACGATTGGCTCGAAAACCACCGTCGCGACGTCGATCCCTGGATTCACTTCGACGAATTCATCCGCATGATCGCCTATCAATGCTGCCGCGCAACGCACGTCAAGCCCTACCGCCTTTGCGCGGAAATCGAACAACTCGTCCCCTTGCGCGCCGCTGGGGAATCGGACGAAGTCAGGAACATGTCCGCGCGACATGGAATCGTCGGACACGTAGCCACCACCGGACGACCCTACCTCGCCGGAGACGCCCGCCAGGGCGAGTTGGTCCAGCGCCTGGCCGAAAGCTCTTCCGAACACCCTGCCTGGTGCTTCGCCGTTTCCCAGGGATCGCGCCGCCTCGGAGTCGTATTGGTAGGTCGACTGGATATCCCCCCCCAGCAGCATGACCTGCTGTTGCGCACCACCGCGCAGATGATCTCCTTCTTCTGGTCCACGCTGCTGGAAACGACAACCCGCCAGTCCGTGGCCGCACACGACCCCGTCTCCGGCCTGCTCAACCGCGAGGCGTTCCTCGATCAGGCCGCTCAATCACTCGAGGAATCCTACCACCTGGGCGAACCGGTCGCCGCCGCCGTCATCGCCCTCGAACACCTGAGAACGCTTAACGACTCCGGCCGCTGGGAGGTGGCCGACCAACTGGTACACGAGGCCGGCCGCGTCCTGCGCCAGAAAATGCGCGCCGACGACCGCCTTGGACGTTTCGACGGATCACGATTCGTGGTCCTGCTGCGCCGCGTAGATTCAGAACTCGCCGCGCTGATCATCGCCCAGATCATGACCCGCATGACGGCGCTGTGCGGCGACACCGCTCGCTGGCGCGCCGCCATCGGCGTGCGGTGCGGAGTCGTCGGAAGCGGCACCGAATCGCCGGAACTCCGCGCCCTGCTGTCCGGTGCGCTCACCCAGTGCCGACGCGCCCGCACCGAAGGGTTGGCTATTGCCACGGATTTGCACGCTTCGATCTCGACCCTCGCGCCCGAGACGGAGCCCCCGACATGAAAATCGAACGCCAGAGAATCGGTACCGTCGAGGTGCTGTCGCCCATCGGTACGCTGGTCGACGAAGACGCCGAACGATTTGCCCGGCTGCTGATGGAACGCCTGCGCTCCCCCAACCCGCGCGTCGTCGTCTCCATGCACGACGTCCCCTACATGGACAGTTGCGCCCTGGAAGGACTGCTCGACGCTTCCGATGAACTCGCAGGCTACGCCGCCAGCCTCAAGCTGGCCGCGCTGACCCCCACCTGCCGGGAAGTGCTCGAACTCACCGGATTGTCCGGGAAGTTTCGTCTGTTCAACGAAGTACAGGACGCCGTCAAGAGTTTCCTCTAACGGATGATCGGGCGCAACTGCGGCGCCCTCTCAGAGGTGGACATGGCCAACCTGACCATCGAAAGCGCCGTACGCCTCGGCGATCAGCTCGTCCGCGATGGGCTCATCACCGCAGAGCAGCTCTCCGAGGCGCTGGCCAAGCAGGCCGCCAACGGTGGTCGCATCGGCAGCGTGCTCGTCGATGCCGGCGCCATCACCGCCGCTTCCCTCGTCCAGGCGCTCTCCCGCAGGCTCGGCGTCAAAGGTTGCGTACTCCGTCACGGACTCATCGATCCCAAAATCGCCAAGCTCGTCTCCAAGGAGGAAGCCGAGCGACTGCGCATGTTGCCGCTCTTCCGCGTTCGCGATGAACTCACCGTCGCCATGGTCGAACCGCAGTCTCTCCCGGTGCAGGATCGTCTCCGCGCCCTGACCGGCTGCACCATCCGTCCCGTCCTGGTCCTCGAACAGAACCTCCAGGAATTCCAGCGAAAGTACCTCGCCGCGGAAGTCAACGTCGACTCCTTCCTCGCCTCCGTCGAAGAAAGCGACGTGCTCATCACCGAACGCGAAGCGGTGGACGAAGGACCGGTCACCGACCTCGACAAACTGGTCGAGGGCAGCCCCATCGTCAATCTCGTCAACCTCGCCATCCTCTCCGCACTCCGCGCCGGCGCCAGCGACATCCACATCGAGCCCGACCGCGACGCCACCCACATCCGCGCCCGCATCGACGGACAGCTCCGCGAAATGCTCAAGCCCCCCAAGGGCATGCACGCCGCCATCGTGTCCCGCGTCAAGGTCATCGGACGCATGGACATCGCCGAAAAACGCCTCCCCCAGGAAGGCCGCGTCCACATCGTCGCCGACGGACGGGAAGTCGACCTGCGCGTCTCCAGCATGCCCACCATCCTCGGGGAAAAAATCGTCCTGCGCATCCTCGATAAATCGCAACTCAGCTTCGACCTCCGCACCCTCGGCGTCCAGGACGCCGACCTCGCCGCCATCGAAGCCATGATCCGCGCCCCCTACGGCCTCATGCTCGTCACCGGCCCCACCGGCAGCGGAAAAACCACGACACTCTATTCCTGCCTCGACCTCCTCCGCGATGAGTCCACCAACATCATCACCATTGAAGACCCCGTGGAATACCAGTTGTCCCTCATCAATCAGATTCAGGTCAGCGAGGCCGTCGGCCTTAATTTCGTTCGCGCCCTGCGTTCCATCCTCAGGCAGGACCCCGACGTCATCATGGTCGGCGAGATACGCGATTCCGAAACCGCCCGCGTCTCCATACAGGCCGCCCTCACCGGCCACCTGGTGCTTTCCACGCTGCACACCAACGACTGTCCCGGCGGAATCATGCGCCTGGTGGACATGGGCATCGAACCGTTCCTCCTCTCCGCCTCCGTCCTTGGGTTTGTGGCCCAGCGCCTGGCGCGAAAAATCTGCAACTCCTGCAAGACCTCTTACTACCCGCCCCCCGCGCTGCTGCGCCAGGTGGGCTGGAGCCACCGCACCAACGAACTGTTTCAGAAAGGAGAGGGGTGCCGGGAGTGCGGCAACACCGGATTCCGCGGCCGCGTCGGCGTGTTCGAAATCATGCTCATGGACGCCGAACTCAAACGCCTCGTCCAGAACGAAGCTTCCGAATCGGACATCCGCGTCTACCTCGCGCAGACCGGCTGGCGAACCCTCCGTGACAAGGCCCTCGATGTGATCGAACGCGGCGACTCCACCATTGAAGAAGTGCTGCGCGTCACACGATCCGAATCGTTGGACGTGGGCGATCCCACCGGTATCGGAGGGGCGAAAACCGAATGAACCTCACCTACGATGCCGTCGATGCCAAGGGACAGTCACGCCGTGACACCGTCGACGCCCCCAGCTCGCGCGAGGCGATCGAAATACTCCGCCGCCGCGGACTGTTCGTCACCCGCATCCACGAGGAAGCCCGACCCGCGACCCGGACCCGATCCGGCGCCGCCGCGCCGTCACGCGCCCGACTGCCCCTCGGCACCCTCGTGCTCTTCACCCGCCAGATGGCCATGCTGCTCCGCGCCGGCAGCGGAATCGTCCCCGCCATCCTCGCCATCAAACGGCAAATGCGCCGCCCGGCTCAATCCGCGGTGCTTCAGCAGATCGTGGCCGACCTCGAAGAGGGAACCACGCTCGCCGAATCGCTTCGAAAGCTCCCGGGTTCCTTCGACCCCGTCTACTGCGCCATCGTCGCCGCCGGCGAAGCCAGCGGAAACCTGACCCGCATGTTCGAACGCCTCGCCGAAATCGTCGGAAAACGCCGCGCCCTCCGCAAGAAAATCATCGGTTCGCTCACCTATCCCTGCCTTCTCATCGTCATGTGCCTCGTCATCGCGCTGGTGCTCATGCTCTTCGTCCTCCCGCGATTCGGCGACATGTTCGTCCAGCTCGGTGTTCAACCGCCCGCCACCACTCAGGCCATGCTCCACCTCGGCGTATACATCCACGACCACTGCGTCCAGATATTCTCATTGGCCGCCGCGCTGGTCGTCGTCGGCGTGCTCACCCTGACCAGCGCCGCCGGGCGCCGCTGGATGGTCAACATTCAGACCCAACTTCCCCTCTTCGGCCGCCTGCGCCAACGCCTCATCCAGGCTCAGATTCTGCGCACCATGGGGATGCTTCTCGAAAGTCGCGTCGGACTGCTCGATACCCTCGATCTCGCACGCCGCGCCACCGGAAACCGCCGCTTCGGCCGCCTCTTTGACGACCTCGAACAAACGGTCACCGAAGGCGGACAGCTCAGCACCGCCTTCGAACGCTCCGGCGTGGTCGAACCCTACATCTGCCAGGCCGTCCGCACCGGCGAGGACAGCGGAAACCTCGGCGGCGCCATGAGCTACTGTGCCGACATCCTCGATGAAAACAACACCGAACTGATAGGCGTGGTGACCAAGATGATCGAACCGGTCATCCTGATCCTGATGGGCTTCTTTGTGGGCGGCGTGGCGATTTCGCTCTTCCTCCCGCTCTTCGACTTGACTGCAGCCGTGCAATAGCCGCACAGGGAGCATCGACCGACATGCTGGCAACGCTTCCAATCTCCCGGCGATCGACCCCCATCGGCATCGACTTCGGCGACACCGGAGTCCGCGCCGTTCAATTGCAGTCCCGCCGGGAAGGCTACGCCCTCGTGCGCAGCGCCACCCTGGAACGACGCGTCGGAAGTGAATCCCCGGAAGGAACCGACGACCTCGACAAACAACTACGCCACTGCCTGCTTCAGGGAGAATTCAGCGGCCGGCAATGCGTGGCCGCCGTCCAGCCGCAGAGCGTGCAGTTCCATGCGCTCGAACTTCCGCCCGCCCAACCGCAGGACATGGAACGTCTGGTCCACATCGAGATCGAACGCCTCCTCGGCTCCCCGGAAGCCGCCGTCGAAACGCGGTATTGGCTGCTGCCGCCCACCAAAGTCGCCGCCCCAACCGTGCTCGGAATCTCCGTCGCACGCGAAACCGTGGAACAATCGTTGACCGGCTTTGAGCGCGCCGGGCTGCACTGCCTGGCCATGGATGCATCCGCGGCGGCGCTCGCCCGATTCGGGTCTCTGCTCCAACCGCGCTCCGCCGATGACATCTGGGGGCTGCTGGATCTCGGGCAGTGTCAGACCCGCCTGATCCTCTGCATCGGCAGTGTCCCCGTGTTGATCCGCGCCGTAGGTCCGGGCGGCAGCGATTGGACGACGCGCATCGCCCAGGCCTTGGGCATCTCTACTGCCACCGCCGAGATTCACAAAAGAGACCATGGGATCGTCGCGACCGCCCGCGCTGAACGAGCCTTGGATCCCGCATTGGCGGACGTGGACCTCGCCACTGTTCTCACCGGCATTCTCCGCGCCGATCTCCTTCAACTGGCCGCGGAAATTAAACGCTCCTACGAATACGTCCTGAGTTGCTACCCCAACCGCCGAGCCGCCGATCTCGTACTTGTCGGCGGCGGCGCTCAAATGCCCAACCTGGACGCGTTTCTCCTGCGCAACCTCGGCATCGTCGTCCGGCGGGCCTCTGACTGTATCAACAAGCCCGGGGGTCGAATCCTCGGCGGTGTGGCCAAGCGCCATTCCTGGGAACAACTGGCGTTGGCCATCGGACTGGCCGTTCGGGAGTAATCGCCGATGATCGCCATTAACCTCATCCCCCCCAACCTGCTCATGGCCCAGACGCGGCGCCGCCATCTCCGTCGCTGGTCCGCGGCGCTCACACTGGCCTTCCTTCTCCTGGTAGCCGCCGCAGGGCGCGAGTGGGCCCAACAAGCCCTGGCCGACGAGCTTACGACCGAAAACACACGCGTACAGTCCGACCTGACCCTGGCGCGCAATGCGCTCAAGAGCGTCGCCGCCCAGACAGACCAGGTGGACCTGCAAGTCCAGCGCGCCGAAGCCCTTCGCGCCAAACGCGCCTGGTCTCGCCTGATTGCGTTAATCGGACATTCCCTCCCCCCGGCCTGCTGGCTCACGTCGCTGACCACCGAACCGGCTCGCCCCGGCACCGGCCGGCGCGACCTGAGACCTCCGCCGTCCGCCGTCGCCGCTGCGCCCGGGCAAAAACCACCCAAGACCGAATTCACCATCGAGGCGCCGCGCAAGCTACGGATCGCCGGTTTCGCCGCCGATCCCGCAGAGCCGCATACCTTCGTCACGCGCCTGAAGGAAACCGGCGCGTTTCGCCAGGTCCTGCTCGAACGTTCCCAGCGCGAGCCCGTGCTCGACGGCATCTATTATCGATTTGAAATCGCCTGCGAGTGGTAGTCATGAACCGTTCGTCCCACTGGCATCTCTGGCTGATCGACGCATGCGGCGCCCTGGCCCTGTTGGCGTGCCTCGGGGGCGCTGTCTGGCTCACCTTCTTGCGTCACAACAGCGCCCGGCAGGAAAGCGCCGCCTTCCGCGCCCGGCTCGAAGCCGACCGGCAGACACTCGCGACCATGCAGCTTGCCGTCGAACGCCAGCAGAACAAACTCCAGGCCGGCCTGCAACGACTGGAAATCAGCGGGCGGCTGCCTCAGCACTCCCCCATCGAAGAGTTCTTTCAGGCGCTCGCCGTCGCGGCCGCACGATCCGGTTTGCACGTCCTCAGCCAGACCCCCGCGGAAACACGCATCTACCCCGGCCTGACCGAGCAGTGCTTCACCTATGAAATCACCGGCACCCTGCACAACATCCTCAGCTTCCTCCAAGCCGTCGAACAGACCTCCTACTGGGCCGATGTCAGTTACCTCAAGATCGACCAGGGCGATGCCGCCGGCGGAGCCGATGTCCATCGCAAGGCCGCGCTGACCCTCAGCGTCTTCGCCGCCGTCGACGGCCGGGAGGACCGCGAATGACGTCCTCTAAGAAACACCTCTACGCCGGACTGCTTCTCCTCGGGGGGCTGGCGCTGTTCGTCGACCGATTCCTCCTCGCCGAGGGCGTAACGCCCATGGCCCCGTCCAGCGTTTCGGCCGCGCCGCCCCTCGCCGTGCCGCCCCTCGCCGCGCCCTTGGGCCCGCTTCCCGAACTGCCCTTCCCCCGCAACCTGCCCGAGCTTCCCACACCATCCCTGCGCGACCCCTTTGTTCCCCCCTCGCACCTCGCGCCCCCACCCACCGCGAGCGAAGCGCCGCCGGAATCCGCACAGTCCGATCGCAAGTCGCTCGCCGCGCGGCACGCCTTGCGCGGGGTCATCATCACCGATGGTCTCAAAATCGCGATCATTAACGGCCAATGGCTGCGGGTCGGCGAAACAATTGAAGGATGCACGCTCCTGGACGTCATCGAAAATGAAGCACGATTTTGGTGCCATGACGGTGGCACCATCTTGAAAGTGGACGTGCCCAATGATCGCAACGCACGCTAAAGCCGCCCCGTGCCCGCGACGATAGAACCCGAGCGATTGCAATAGGCGGGCGCACCGAGTGGTGACGCACCGGACTCAACCCTCAGGACGCCTACCGGCGGAAAGTGACAAGCATGAGAGCCATGAAAAACGTCCGAAGATCTGAAGCGTTCAGCCTCGTCGAACTCGTCATTGTCGTCGTCATTATCGGCGTCATCGCCGCCATTGCCGTGCCCCGCATCAGCCGCGGCGCCAAAGGCGCCGGCGACGCGGCACTCCGCGGCAGTCTCGCCGGCCTGCGCAACGCCATCGACATGTACGCAGCAGAGCACGGCGGCGTGTTTCCCGCCGGCGCAGACCAGGCCGCCATTGAAGACAAACTCACCAAGTTGACCGATGCCGCCGGAAACGTCGGCACCACCGCGGGTACCCACATTTACGGACCCTACCTCCGGGGTGGGTTTCCCCCGGCGCCTGTCGGTGCCAATAAAGGAAAGAAAACCATCAAAATCGTCACCGGCGACCCCGTGGCAAACGCCACCACCGAAGGCGACGGCGAGGGTTGGATCTACAGCACCGATACCGGAAAAATCATCGTCAACACCGTCGCCACCGATGAAAACTCCATCGCCTACAGCTCCTATTGACGGATGAACCGCGAGTGGCGCGTTCGTTCAACGAACAACGGTCGCCGCTGGACGATAGGCGTTTTCATTCACGGGCAGACTTCGCGGCCGTGCGGGCGCTCCAACGGGCTCCCGCGCGGCCGTACCCTTGTGGGAGCACCGCATGAATATCGTATCCTCATCAGGGGAATCGCGATGCGGCGGCAGAGGTTCTGATGCCTGGTCCACGACCGAAAAAGCAGCCGGTAGGAACCCGTGGTGCATTCAGCCTGGTCGAACTGATCATCGTCGTCACGATTATCGGCATCATCGCCTCGATCGCCGTGCCGCGACTCACCAACGCCGCGGCGCACTCCAGAGCCCATGCACTCGACGCCACGCTCGCCAACGTCCGCAAAGCCATCGACAACTATTACGCCGAACATGGCCGCTATCCTGGGTACGATCCCGCCACCGGCACCCCCAACCACGCCCGCTTTGTCGATCAAATGCTCCTCTACACCGACGAACGCGGCAACACCAGCGCCACCCCCTCGTCGCCTTACTTCTTTGGACCCTACTTGCGCGCCCCCTTCCCGCGAAACCCCCACAACAAGCTGGCCACCGTGCATGTAAAAGCCACGCCCACCGACGCCAACCCCGCACCCGGATCGGTCGGATGGGTCGCCGTACTCTCCCACGGCTACTTTGGAATCGATGCCACCGAACAGGAACTGATCGACCTCGGAATCACCGATCCCGACGTGCAGGTGCGCATCCGCGGACTCAGCTTCAGCACCGATTAACGTCCGATGCGCGGACGGTCAAAAGTTACGGTCAGCGAGTAGAACGGGCATTGCCCGCCGAATCCATCGCCGCCCGGACCTTCGGACCTGAGGAGTGGTTTCGTTGATGCGCGCGCAACCGAAATTCAGCGAGTAGGGCGGGCTTTGCCCGCCGAGTACCTCTAATGGCAGTGACGCCTCCCAACCCGACAACCTGGCCCCAACCGCGACCCGCGGCCCCGGACCCCCTGCGCCGCGCTTTGACCATCGTCGAAGTCGTCGTCGTTCTCGTCGTGCTGAGCATTCTCTCCGCCATCGCCGTCCCTCGCTTTGCCGGCTTCTCCGCCAACCAGCGACTCGAGGCCGCGGTCAACCGCGTCCGCGCCGACCTCGCCCTCGCCCAGCGCCTCGCCCGGTACTCCAGCACTTCTCAGACCGTCCGTTTCTATATCTCCTCGAATCGCTATTCCCTGGTCAATCTTCCGTCACCCGATCACGCATCCGGATCCTATGCCGTCCCGCTCGGCGAGGATCCCTACCGCGTCCAGATCGCCGGCGCCGATTTCGGCGGAGATGCAATCCTTGTCTTCAACGGCTACGGCGAACCCGATTCCGACGGAAGCGTCACCCTCAAAACGGGCAACCGCACCCGAACAATAAGCCTGCAATCCGGCACCGGACTGACCATTCAGGAAATGGTGACCATCAACTGACCTTGAACCATGAGCAAGTGCATCCCGAAATCACGCGCCCACACCCTCGTCGAGCTGATCCTGAGCCTCGCGGTCGTGGCCCTGCTCATGGGCAGCCTTGCCTCCGCCATGGTGCTGGCGAGCCGTGCGCTGCCCGCCGATGCCTCCGCCGATGCGGCGTCCGTCGTCGCCTACCACGCAGCCGAGGAACTCGCCGGCGAACTCTATTGCGCCCAATCGTTTTCGTTACTTGCCGCCTCAGGCATCGAATTCACCGTCGCCGACCGCAACAACGACAGCCTTCCCGAAACCATCCGCTACGAATGGTCCGGCAGCCCCGGCGACCCCCTCACCCGCCGCTTCAACGGCGGCGCACCGCTTACGATCGCGGACAACGTCCACCAGTTTGCACTCGCTCACGCCAAACGTCAGAAGACCGCGGAAACCACCCAGATCGTGCGCAACGTCGGCCCCGAAGCCGTCGTTGCCTATTTTGACGGCTGGTCCGGCGTCACCGCCACAACCCAGGAAAAAGCCGTCGACCTCACCAACTGGGTCTCGCAATATTTCACCCTCGTGACCCCCTCCCCCGACACCACCGAGATCATCTTTACCCGCGCATACGCCCGCATGCGCCGCGGGCTCACCATCCCCCTGCTGGGCCTGACCGCCGAATTGCGCCGCTCACAGGGCGGAGGCAGCTACCTGCCCGCCTCCTCTGCGCTGGTTACCTCGTCCGTCGTGTCCGCCGGAAGCCTGCCCACCACCGCCAATTGGATCAAGTTCACCTTTCCCGGGACCTCGCTCACAGACCTCTCCCGTTCCGATTACTGTCTGGTCTTCAAAGGCGGCGAGGTCACGCCCGTCTATGCCGAAAACTTCTACGCCAATAGCGCGCCCAACAACAACATGGTGTTCCACTGGACCAGCACCTCAGGCGTCGGTTGGAGTCCCGCTTCCAAAGACATCAACAAACAGGACCTCCGCTTCATGGTCTATGGTTCCTGGGTCACGGAATCGTCTACCCCCGTCGTCACAACTTGGGATTACTTGACGAGCGTCCGAATCTTCCTCCAGGTCGGCGATCGTCCCGATCTCCGCGTCGACCTCGACGTTTCCGTCCTCAACGAACCGGAGGTCACCGGCCTATGACGCCGCCTATCAACGAGCCGCGGGCTTGCTCCCCGGTGTGGGACCGGTTTTCCAACCGGTCCCCCATGTCCGGGTCCACGGCAGCCCGCGCGGAAGTGTTCACGTCGGCCCGGCGCTCCGTGAACTCCATGGCAGTGGAGCGGACGTCCCTGCCCGCCGCCCCCGCGCTTGAATCGCAGGCTCCGGTCTCGGGTCTTCCTTCATTCGCCATTCCCGATTCGCCATTCGCTATTCTTAATTCCCCATTCGCTATTCGCGGCCACGCGCGCCGCTCGCGCATTGTGGTAGCGCCACCTCGGCCGCGCTGTCCCGCGCGCCGCCCCGCCGTCAGCCTTGTTGAATCCGCCCTCGCCGTCGTCCTCGTCGGCTCCATCCTGGTCGTCGCCCTCAATGCCGTCGGCGGCGCCGTCACCGGCCGGAAAAGTACCGCCGACCACGCCATCGCCCAGCACCTCGCCATGGCCCTGATGACCGAGATCCTCGCGCAGTCCTACGCCGACCCCGACCAGTCCCCCATCTTCGGAATCGAATCCGGAGAAACCGGCGCGCTCGGCAACCGCACCGCGTTCGACGACGTCGACGACTACCACAACTGGACCGAAAGTCCCCCCCAACGAAAATCCGGCGAAATCTACACCGACCGCACCGGCTGGCGGCGAACCGTGCGCGTGCAATACGTCGCCAACACCAACCTCACACTCCTCGCCGGCTCCGACCAGGGTTTCAAACGCATCACCGTGATTGTGGCCCTGAACAACGAAGTCAAAGCGACCGTCATCGCCATCCGCAGCGGCGCCGCTCAGGCCATTATCAAGGAGCCGGTGCTGCCGATCCTCGAACAACCGCTCGAATTGCTGGACATTCTCACACTATGACCACCAACCCGAACCCGGAAACGTCCCGCCGTCGAACGACCAATCGTCGTTTCTTTGGCTGCGCCGACATGGCACGTCGCTCAAGGAGTGAACACCCGTTCCGAACGGCGGCAAAACGTCCCGGCTCCATCCTCGTGCTTGTCCTCAGTTCCGCCATGATCGTCGCTGTCATCGGACTCGCCGCCGTCATGGCCGTGCGCGTGGAACGACGCGGCGCCGCCTGGGCCGGCGACTTCGCCGAAGCAAGGCTCTACGCCTGGTCCGCCGTCGAAGTCGGCCAGTGGATGATGCACAACGACCAGACCTGGCGCACCACCCGCGCCCAGGGAAACTGGAAACTCGACCAACCCATCGGACGCGGAAAATACACCCTCAACGCCGTCGATCCCGTCGATGCCGACTTCTCCGACAACGTCGACGACCCCGTCGTGTTCACCGCCGCCGCCGCCGTCGGCAAAGCCCTCTACAAACTCTCCGTACGCATGGAACCCTACGGCCCCAGGGGCATGGACTGCCTCGCCTCCGCCATCCACGTCGCCAATTCCTTGGAGACCATCGCGGCAATCACGGCGGACGCGCCTCTTTCCTCAAATGGAACCATCCATGTCAAATCGACGGGAAGCGTTAATGCCAACCTGGAGGCCGTCGGCACCATCACCGTCGACGGCTCCGCCTCCGGCACCCAGACCACCGGCATCGCCGCCAAAGAAATGCCCGCTTCGTCGGTGTTTGACTACTACATCACCAACGCCGTGGAAATCCCCTACGCGTCAATCTCCGGCGGCACCATCGATCGAAAAGTCCTTGCGCCCGGTCTCAACACGCAGGGTGGTACCCTGCATCCCCAAGGCATGTACCTGATCCGATGCAACGGAAATAGAATCCGCATTAGCGACAGTCGAATCCACGGCACCCTCATCTTGCTCGATACCAGCTCCGATAGCGAAATCGCCGGCGCCATCCATTGGGAACCGACCGACCCTGCCCTCCCCGCTTTGCTGGTCCGCGGCCCCATGATTTTCTCCTGGACCGGCGACCTTTCCGAATCGTCCACCGGCACCAACTTCAACCCCGTGGGCGCACCGTACCAGGGTGCTACCGACAACGACTCCACCGATTCCTATCCCGGTCACATCAATGGGCTGGTTTACGTTTCCGGCAATCTCACCACGTCAGCCGCACAATCAGTACTGGGAACGCTCGTTGTCGCCGGTTCTTCCGCCAGCTTGGGCGGCAACCTCACCGTCACGCACGACCCCAACCTGATCGAAAATCCCCCGCCCGGCTTCCTCCGCACCTACCGCCCCATGCTGCCGGTCCCTGGCACCTGGCAACGCATCGTCAACTGACCGCACCGCCGCGAGCTGCGCCTTGTCACCGCGCGCCGTCCTGATTCGCATAGGCTCACTCCCGAGTCCCCACGCCCCCGAATCTGCCGACTCGCTCGCCGATTGGGCAGCGCCTTTGTTTATTCACCCCGCAGGGGTGCCCGATGTCAGCCGGGGGTTAAGCGCAGCGCAACCCCCGGAACGCCGCCCCCTCGCGTCCCCGACCCTGCAAGGGACCGCCCCCTCCCAATTCCGAGTAGCTCAAACTTCCCAGAACCGCCGCCGCCCCAGGTCCTTCCCGCCGCGCGACCCATTCGAACAACCAAACGTGCCGCGCCATGGCACCCGGCGCCCCTTCGCAGCAACGCCTCAACCGGCAATATCACTTTCGACCCCAACCAGACTTTCCAGTGCCAACGCAGCGTCACATCGCCGCGCTCAACGAAGTGGCAACTCCCTGACACCCGCCCCGAATTGTTGAAAACTCACAGCCCGACAAACCGCATCAAAAGTCTCAAGCCGCGCTGCCGCGACCCGACCAGTCCCGCACCGAGCGGCAATGGTAACCATAAACTATTGCAAACAATTAACTTACAACAGAATTGCCCCCGCGGCTGCTTTCACCGCTCGGCCTGCGGGAACGCGCGACCAAACCAGCGACACCGCCCGTGTCAACCGCCGTCACTTGTGGAAAGTTGGTGCATAACTCATCCCGAACCGCTACCCCGGTCGGAAACGTCGCGCAATCGAAAAAGATAGCCCCCACGCTACCGAATCCACCGCATCCGCCCCACGTCCGGAACAACACCCATGTTCAGGAAAGGCAGCCAGTCCACCCGCACCGGGCTCGGCCAGTACACGAAAAACGCCTTCCCGATAAGCTGGTCTTCCGGCACCGTGCCCAATTGAAAATCCTCTCCCCGCGTCACCAGATGCGCCCCGATCTGGTCCCAGAGCCGCGAATCCTTGCTCGCCGAAGTGTTGTCTCCCAGCATGAAAAACTCATGTCCGCGCAGCAGCATCGGATAGTCCGGCGTCGCCCAGCCCTCACGCGGCCCCCACGACAACGCCAGCGCCTGAAACGACGGATCGTGGTAGTAATACTCGTCCCGATCCACCGCCAGATGGGTCAACTCAAACTCGCTCCCGCTCCCGTAAATGCGCGGCGCCACCGCAGCCATCGGCTGCCGCATTCGCGCCAGCATCCGCAAGTCCGGACCGTAATACGATGGCGAATCGCGATCGGAACTGCTCGCAACCACCTCGCCCCCGCCCACGCGCACCGCCAGCCGGTAATCCAGATTCTCAAAGCTCACTTCCACCGGCCGGCCCGCCGCCAGCGCATTTGTCCGTCCCGACGCCATCGCCGCCGCATCCGCCCCCGGCCGCTCTCGCGACTCGTACAACCTCACCTCACCCTCCATCGTCAGCCGCGCCCAGAACGTCCGACCGAGTTTCTCCAGCCGGATCAGCAACTCGCCCGTTTCCCTGGCCGGCGTCAACACAAACCGCACCCGCAGGTCCGAAACCGGCGGCGGCTGCCGACCGTGAATGTTGTACGCGTTGTACGCCAGAATCGGCTTACCCGTCAGCACAATCGCATCGTCCGCATTCCCCCGATCCGTAAACCGCACCCGCACGCTCGTCGCGTCCCACCCCGAACCTTCCCGCCGAAACGGCTGCCACCGCGGCTGGTTGGCGTCCAATTGCCGCGGCGGGTAGTTGTGGTCATACACCACGTGCCACAGCGCCCGCTGCGCCATCTTCGTCTTGCGCGCGATCCGCATCTTCTGTTCCAGTTCCTCGCGCACCTGCCGGCTCACTCCCGCAAGCTGTCCGCGCTGCTGCCCGCTCTGAAACAGGTACTTCTCGTGCCGATTGCGATCCAGCTCCGCCCGCGTCGGTTCCGACAGCTCCTTCACCTCCACCGTGTACACGTCCCCGTCCACGATCATCAAGACTTCATTCGGCAACCCCACCATCCGCTTGATGAAATTCGTCACCCCGTCCGCCGGATCCTTGAACACGATCACGTCCCACCGTTCCGGACCCAGCCCCGCCAGCCCCAGATCGAACGGCCACTTGAGCACCAATATTCGGTCCCCTGTCTCCGGGTTTCGCCGCTCGTCGTTGATCTTCAGGTCCGTGTTGACGTGGTGGCAGTTTGGGCACGTCGCATACGACTGCGAATTCACCAGCGGCATCGCCCGTCCGTCCGCCAGGTCCCGCAACCCATAGGCGAACTCCGTCCCGCAGTCCTCGCACACAATTGTCCCATGCGCCCCGTACAGCGTCGGCGCCATCGACCCCGTCGGAATCACAAACGCCTCCACGATGAACGCCCGAAACACAAACGCCAGAATCAGCGCAATAACGATCGACTCCAGCGTCTCCCGCACCCCCTCGCGCGGCACTTCTCCCCCCGCCCCCGTCGATCCGCCCGCCCCTTCCCGCGCCCCTGCCGTCGCTATTGCGTTCGTCATCGCTTACAGCCTGTTGAAAAAAGCATTCGTAAGAGTGAGGCACCGGTTTCCAACCGGTGCAAACACGGGTTGAGAACCCATGCCACGTAGTTTCCAACGAGCGGTTAACCCTGCCCGTTCAAACGAAACTGCCTCTGCGTGTCGTCGCTGTGCAGGCAGCGCTCATCATCACGGATGCCCACGCATACCGCAACGCTCCGCCGATGCTGCGGGACCGCCATCGCCGCCGGTCAACGCTCCGCCGTTCCAGCTCGTCGCGCTCGCCGGCTTCCGCCCAGCGTGGCGCCCCGAAAAGGTAAGGTTACTTCAGGTCCGACCCGCACTCCGGGCACAATCCCGACACGTTGCCCGTCAGGTTATAGCCGCACGCCACGCACAAGCCACGTCGCCGCCTTCCCCACCGGCGGATTGGCCCACGCACCAGCAGGAACACCGGCGGCAAGGCCAACACCACAAAAGCCGGCCACGCCTTGATCGCAAGTTCGATCGAACCGTAAATCCCCGGCGGAATCGGCTTCTCTTTCTCATGCATGTGCCTGGCTGCCGCATACCGCAAGCCGCGCCGCGCGGGCACGTATTCCAGCCCGTGCGACCGGCGCACCTCCCGCCGCGTGGCCACGAGCACAAAATCACTCGAATAGCTGAAGGGCTTACGCGCCGCGTCCGGATCGTCGCGCGAATACCCCAGCAGCCCCCCGACATACCCCTGCGCGCTGTACATCCCCAGAAACCCGCCGGTATCGATGTTCTTGTGAAAGGTAAGGTAAAAGGGGCGCACCACACCGATGAACCCGCAAACCCCGACCGCCAAGGCAGGAAGCGCGATCACCGCCCATGCGGCCGACCTCTGGAGTAGACCTCGTCCCATTCGGATCCCAACTCACTCAAACCGTCGCTTGTCGAGGGTCCTTTCCGACGAGTGTCGTCACTCTCATCCGAAACCAAGTCCGCAGTAATCATCGCGCGTTTGCCGGCAGCGTCCACTCCGCGCGCAAACGGTGCAAGAGACCAACCAGCTTGTTTTCGCTAATCTTTTGAGGCTGAATCTTTCACGCACCAACTGACTAAACTGCGACCTTAAGCGACGTCCTATAAATGATTGTCCGATAACATCGCCACGGCGCTATCGCAACCGCAAAAGTTATCCGGCAAACTTGTTTCACGTGAAACAAGCTTGCGCATACACGGCAGCCGACCGGAAATCGCCCACCATCCTCCCCCCTTCCCAAGGGGGGACGCAGGGGGGTGGCCCCTCACGCCCCTCGCCTCACGCCTCCCCCATGCCCTGCTGCCTGTTTCCTGCTGCCTTTCGAGTTTCGACTTTTCGACTTTTCGGCGTTTCGGCGTTTCTCACGCCAACCCGTTTCGCGCGAAAAAGTCTTGCGCCATCTTCGTCCCTCCCCCCTTCCCAAGGGGGGACACAGGGGGGTGGCCGCTCACGCCCCTCGCCCCACGCCACCCCATTTGGACGATTCGACGTCTTGGCTTTTCAAGAAGTGCCACATCGTGGCACCAGCCAATAACAAACGACAAAACGAACCCATTGTAATGCAACTGCACAACACCCTCACTACAGCGTGGCTCGCCGATGTGCACTCCACCTTCCTTCGCGGGAATACGCACCCTGCCTCATGACCGGCGGTTCTCCAGGGAAATTCACGAAAAAGGGGCACAGCATGTCCCGCCCGTCGCCGGTCCAAAGGTCGGCCGGGCGCGCCGCGCGGCGACCCCACGGTCTTACTATCAGCGCTCCACCCCACCGGCGTAACGGGTTGGGCCGGGCGGCGCTCTGGTAGGCGCCCGGGCACGCGCCTAGTATTTCATGCGATGCAATCAACCGCTGAAACCATGGATGTGCTGTTGGTCGAGGATGATCCCGAGGTCATCCACGTGGTTCAGCAGGGGCTGGGGGCGGGTGAATTCGTGTTGTCCCATGCCTCCGACCTGGTGACGGCCGAGGGGTACCTGCAGCGGAAACGGTTCGGCGCGATCGTGCTTGACCTGACACTGCCGGACGGCGAGGGGCTGGACCTCGCCGCGAGCCTGCGCGCCGGCGGCAATGAGACGCCGATTCTGATCCTGACGGCGCGCGACAGCGTGTCGGACCGGCTGCTGGGGTTCGACCATGGGGCAGACGACTACCTGGGCAAGCCGTTCGACGTGAACGAGCTGGCGGCGCGGCTGCGGGTGATGGCGCGTCGTTCGGGTCCGGCGGCGCGGCACGCGCTCGCTTTCGCGGACCTGGAGCTGAACTTGTTGACGCGCACCGCGCGCCGGCCGCAGTTGGAGGCGGCGTTGTCGGATCGCGAGGTCGGATTGCTGGCGTGCCTGATGCGGCGTCCGCGGGAGGTGCACTCCCGCGAGTTTCTGCTGGGCGAGGTGTGGGGCGCCGAGGTCGAAGGTGGCAGCAACCTGGTCAACGTGTACATCAACCTGTTGCGCAACAAAATCGAATCGCCGTGCCACCTGCGATTGATTCACACCATACGCGGGGTCGGCTACATGCTCTCGGAAAAGGAGCCCGACGAACCGCGGTGACGCGGCTCAGGCATGTTCGGCGATTCCTTCTTCCGCCACGACTGCGCGCGCCGAGGGGCTCACGCCGTGCAGGGGCAGGTACACCTGGATCGTGGTTCCCTTTCCCATGCGACTTTGCACGCGGACGAATCCGCCGGCGTTTCTGGCGGCGGCGTAGACCATGGTGAGTCCGAGGCCGCGGCCGCGCGCGCCCGCCCGCGCCTTGGTGGTGAAGAATGGTTCGAAGATGCGGCTCTGCACGTCGGGCGCCATGCCGGAGCCGTCATCGGCCACGGAAAGCAGTGCCATGGGCTGGTCACCTTCGCCGAGGTGGTCGGGATCGGCGGCGTGGTTCACCTGTACGGCGACCTCGATGGTGCCGCCGTCGGGGCAGGCGTCGCGCGCATTGCTGAGCAGATTGAGGACGATCTGGGCAAACTGGTCCTGATCGGCGCACACCCGGACGGCCGGGTCGAGGTGGCGGCGCAGCACCAGACCTTCGAGCAGCGCGGGGTCCATGGAGTCCAGGATGGTGCTGGTGACCTCCGCAGGCGAGAAGACCTGCGGGTTGCCGTGGATCCCGCGCGCGAAGTCGAGAAGCCGCTTGGCGAGCGCCGCAGCGCGACGGCAGGCGCGCAGCGCGGCGTCGATGCGGTCCTTGTGCTTGGGATCGGGCAAGTCGCCGCCGAGAGAGGTGAGCGATCCGGTGACCCCGCTGAGCAGGTTGTTAACGTCGTGCGCCAATCCGCCGGCCATGGTGCCGACCGCTTTCATGAGTTCGGCATGGCGGAGTTGGTCCTGCAGCGCATGGCGCTGCGACACATCGCGGACCACGACGGCGGCATAACGGCGGGTGCGGCAATCGACGCGGTAAATCACAAAATCGACAAAACGGTCGTTGGGTCCGGCGGCGGTCGATTCGAGGTGAACGTCGTGGACACACACCTTGCGACCGTCGTCGACCGCGGAGCGGATAAGGGTCGGCCAGTCGGGAAGCGCGATGCGCCAATCGGGCCAGACTTCGAGGAGGGGACGACCGGCGTGCTGGTCCGCAGCCACGCCGAGGATCTGCGTGTCGCCGTCGTGGTATTCGATGATGGTGCCTTCGCGGTCGCACAGAACGACCGCGTCGCGCATGTTCGCGAAGAGGGTTCGCTGCTTGGACTCGGAAGACGCGAGCGCCTCGGCCATGCGGTTGAGCGCGCCGCCGAGCTGGGCGAGTTCGTCGCCCTCGGTGATTCGGGAACGGGCGTCGAGATTTCCTTCGCGGAGTTGGGCGGTGACCGATTGAAGTCCGGCGAGCGGGCTGATGAGCCACCGACGGATCATGGCGGCGCCCCCGACCAGCAGGAGCGCTGCGAGCAGGCCGACGCCGATGGTGAGCAGCAACACCTGCGACGTGGTGCTGGCGAGGGAGCGCGCGGATTCGTTCTGCCGCAATGCCCAGGCGGCGCGGAACGCGTCCAATTGGCTTCGCAGGGCGGGGATGGCGTCAGTCATCAGGCGGTTCTGAAATGCCAGCCTCGCCTCGGCGGTGCGGTCCTGTTCCATGAGCTGGAGCACGGCGTTGGTTTCGGACTCGAAGGATTGGGCGGAGGACTGGAGTTGTTTCCAGGTCTGGGCGTGGGCCGGCGCGGGGGTGAAGGCGGCGCACTGCGAAAGCGTTTCGGTCCATTTGCGGCGCGCGGCGATGTAAGCGGGCATCGCGTGCGAATACCCTTCGACCAGTTGTCCGAGCAGGAACGTCTGTTCGGTGAGGTGGAGCTCCAGTTCTTCGATGCGGGTGGTGTGCCCGGCGATGCGCTGGAACTCCTCGGCGGCGCGCCCGACGTGCACGTGGCTGCCGAGCATGCCGGCGGCGGCGGCGACCACGGCATAGAGGCCGAACAGCGAAAGCAGCAGCATGAGCTTGGTGCGCAGGCTCACCGTCCGATCTCTCCCTGGTAGAGCCAGTCCCATTTCTCATTATGAGGTTGCTCGCTGGCCAGCACGTGCCCGCCGACGAATCCGACGACGGTCTTACCGCGGTGGCGGTCGGACGGCGACCAGTATCGGCCGGTGGCGTAGGGGTCGTCGACGGTGGCCACCGGCGGAGCGATGTAAAAGGGATCCACGCCGTTGGCGACGGCCTGGCGGCCGTCGACGTCGAGCACCAGAGGGACATAGGGGTGGCTGAGCACGCGCTGAGAGACGTTCGTGCCGGTGGGGGATACCAGGAGTTTCTTGCCGCGGACGTCGAAGACGGCTCGGTGCAAACGCATGTTGACGGCGATGGAGACATCTTCGACGGGGCTTATGGCTTCGCGGCCGCAGGGCAGCCCGCGGCGTTTGAACAAGCGCTGGGCGCCGGCGGGACAGAGCATGGCTTCGCCCGCGGCGTCGAGTGTGCCGGTGGGTGCGTCGCCGAGGTTCCAGAATTCGTCGAGGCGGTAGAGGCTGTCCTGAAAGTCGCCGATCCAGAATCGCGTGGGGCCGAGCCGGGCGCTGTCGCCGCGTCCGCGTTCGCTGGTTCCATCGGCGAAAAAGCGGAATTCCATGGTGATGTTTTTCATGTTGGAAGAGCAGACGACCGTCTTGCTGACGGCGCGGACGGAATGGAGGGTGGGCACCAGAATGGCGAGGAGCAGCGCCAGGATGGCCATGACCACGAGCACTTCGATGATGGTGAAGCCGGCCGGGAGAAGGCGGAGGTAGGCCGTATCGCGACTCGAAGTGGTGGCCATCTCAGTGCGCGAGGGCGCGAGGCGGATAGGGGGGCGCTTGCGACTGGTGGGTTGTTCGATCATGGGGCGAATGGGCCCTTCAGGCGCGCGCGAAAGGCCGGGAAATCGGCCAGGTTGATGGTCTGATCCGGCAACAAGTCAAGGGGGCGACATACCCCACCGGCGGATGGTTCTTCGTGGAAACACCTTTGAAACAGGGCCACATCTCGCAGATCGACATCGCCGTCGCGGTCAGCATCGCCGTCAGGCAGGAAGGGTGTCAAGTCGAAGGGGTCGATCCTGCCGTCGTGATTGACGTCGAACACGCTGAAATCGGTGGCGAAATCGAGGATGGTCACGACACCGTCCGGTACGCCGTCGTCGTGATCATGTTGCGCGATGGCCAGCGCGATCAACTGGCGGTCTCGGCCGTCAAACTCGCCGGAACCGTCCACGTCGCCCATGACGACGTTGGGGTAGATGTCGGACCACAGGAAAAACACGCCGTCCGGGTTGGGGGAGGTAAAGCTCCCGCCGAGGATGGCGTTGACGGACCAGAGCGCGGGGTTCAGGTGCTGCCACGGGTCGCGCTCGGCCCAGTTGGCCAGTAGGGCTTCTTCGGGTGCGCCGGTTCCAAGGATGGGGAGGAAGAAAGCGGAGAGCTGAAGATCTTCGAGGGCTTCGACAACAGAGGCGTGATCGGTGGGGTCGTGGTTGGTGGGCTCGGGCGGTTCGTCGCGCACAAGCCCCGCGCCGACGTTGGTGAGGGGAAAGACGAGGGTGATGTGGGTTCGATCGGATTCTGCGTCGTGGCGAAACTGGAGATCGCAGGGGGGGCTGTATTCACCCGGAACCACTCCGCCCTCGACAAAACTGAATGGCTCGTAGCCGTGGGCGCGATGAAAGAACGTGCCCCGGAGTTTCCAGGTCTCGCCGCTGTCGAAGCGCAGGTCGGTGTTGCCGATGACCACCGTGATGTCGGCCGGTCCGAACTCGGTTCCCAGCAGGGCGAGATGAAACTCTTCGCCGCTGCGTTCGACCTGGGGGTGAGTCTGAAAGATGCCGTCGAACGCGGCGCCGGAGTGGGCGGCGCGATCGCGATGCACGGGTGGATGTACAAGGCCGCCAAAACGCGCGGCATTGCCGAGGTAGCGATACTGGGGGGCATCGAGTTCGCCGCCGGTGTCCGGGTCGCCGTCCATGTCGATTTCGACGAAGCCAAAGACGGGGTGATCGCCGTATTGGAACGGACGGAAATCCAGGGGATCCACCGATCCCGGCGGGTTCATCAGGCCCATGAGAACAAGTTCGAGGCGGAGGAATTCGCCCGCGGGATCCGCGGCGCCGGTGAACAGGTCAGCGGCGGGTTCGTCCGGCGTCCAGGATGCGAGGGTGATGCCGAGCAGATCCGGTAATTTGTGGCGCGCGGCGTCAAAGGGAAGCAACGCACCGGGGTCTATGGGGCGGGGCAGGCAGTCGTGCGGGGGGTCTGCGAACTCGACCGATGCGGGTTGTGCGCGCAGCACGGTGGCTAGAAAGAAAGCCGATGCGAACGCAGCCATCCGAAAGCGGAACACCCGCGGCTTTGTTCGGCGCGCTGGAGTGCGATCGTTCATGCTGGTCGCTACGCAAACAGGTCGGCGCAGTGGGCGTTCTTGTTGACGCACGTTTTCCGGGACCGATGCCCGAGCCGGCGAACATTATAGCACGGCTGCGGATATCGACTGTGGCGTGTGGCCAGAAAATGATAAAGGGCGTTTTATCTGCGAACGTTCGGGGAATCGGCCGGCTGGAGCTTATCGGAATGACCGACGCGGGGACGGGGATCGGATGACGGTTCCGGCTGGAGTCGGTATCGAGCGCTTCTTGCGCGTGGGACTCCGGTTGGGATTGCGCAGGATGGCCGTACCGGTTGACATGGTGAGGAGAGCCAGGATGGCTACACCCCATTCGGACGTGGTGGGAACGGCAAGGGGTTCAAGCTGACATTCCGCCGAGCAGCCGTCGCCGGACACGTTATTGCCGTCGTCGCATTCCTCACCGTCATCGAGGTTTCCATCGCCGCAGGTACCGGAACAATCGTTTTCAATGAGCAGCAGGCCGTCGACGAATGTCGCAACCAGGTCCTGATCAAGATCGTTGTCCACATTGCAGCAGATCACCGCCGAGGGATCGGCGGTGGAGCCGGTGCCCACGGGCAAGGAAAGGGGGGCCGCGAGCGCGCCGAGGCCGTCGTTGAGGAAGACGGCGAGGTCGTCGGAGGTCAGGTTGGCCGAGATGATATCGGCGTGCGAATCACCGTCGACGTCGCAGCAGGCGAGGGCAAATGCACCATCGACCAGGCCGTAGCTGGTGTAACCGGAGAAGCTGCCGCTGCCGTCGTTAAAGAGCAACGTGACGGTGTCGACGATGCCGTTGGCGGTGGCGACGTCGGGCCCGTTTACGCCGTCGATATCGCAACAGACAATGTCGAAGGGATTGACGCAGGTCTGCGGGGTGGAACAGAGCGGCGCCGTACCGATGTTGGTCAAGGTTCCGTCGGCGTTGTTGCGAAGGACGGACACATTCTTGCCGAGCATGTTGGCGGTGACCACGTCGAGGTTGGCGTCGCCGTCGACGTCGCAGAGCGCCATGGCGATGGGAGCGTCGCCGGTGGGGTAGGTGACGTGCGGCGCGAACGTGCCGTTGCCGAGGTTGCGCAACACGGAAATGGCGTCGGCGGTGAAGCCGTTGGTGATGAGGTCGTTGCCGTTGACCCCGTCGAGATCGAGGCATTCGATGCCGAACGGCGCCTCGCCGACCGCGTACTTGACCGGCGCGGCGAATTGCATATTGCCGGTGTTGAGCAATACGGAGACATCGTCGGACGTATGGTTGACGCTGACGAGGTCGATCAGCAAGTCGCCGTTGACATCGCAGCATACCAGATCGACCGGCTCGGAGACGACTCCTGGATCGGTGTCGACCGGCCAGCGGACTTTGGGGGCGTAGGTGCCGTCGCCGTTATTGAGGAGGACGGAGAGGGTATCGCTACCGTCGTTGGCGGTGACCAGGTCGGGGAAGCCGTCGCCGTTGAGGTCGCAGCAACGAACGGCGAAAGGAGCATCGCCCTGCGCGGCGTCGGTGGTCGAAATCACCGTACCCGGATCGGGGCAGAAACCGGCGTGAACGGGTGGCGGCGCCAGCGCCGCGCACGGCACGCCGAGTGCCAGGCGCAGGCACCGGCTACGAATGCCGCCGCGTAGCGCCAGGAATGGAAGACGGCGGGCCGTCGATGAGCGCAGCCCGCCGCCGTCTCGTCGATCACGAATTCGCCCGTCAACCAAGCAAGCTGAGAAGCGCATTGATGGCCTGCTGAGGCAGTAGATCGGCCAGCGTGTCGAGAATCTGCGCAATCAGTTGTGCAAGCATGTCTCTTTCCTTTCGATCTGGTCAATGAGGCGGCACTCGCCCGGCGGCCGAGCAGACGCCCCCGGGCCGGACTCGCCAATTCCTTAACCGAGCAACGACAGAAGAAAGTCGATCACGACCTGGGGCAGTAGGTTGCCGAAGTTCTCCAGTACGAACGAGATCAGTTCCGCGAGCATATCAAGTCCTTCCTTTGGTTACAGACGCCTGAGTTGTCACGGCGCTGCATGACGAATACCCAGAGCCGGCATCGGTTCCCGGGCAGCGCCACAATCCAACTTGCAATCTAGTTTTCCCGAATACGTCAAACAAGGAATATCAAGGAGGATTTATCATGCGCTACAGTGCCGGCGATTTGCCTCCTTGTGTGCCACAGCTTGGCGGTGCGCATTCGCGCCGCGGTCAGGGTGGCGTAGCGGGCCCCAGAAAGGCGGCGAGGAACAGCAAGAAATCGGCAGCGTCCACCGGAGCGGCGCCATCCAGTTCGGCGGGCGCGCATGCGGGCTGCGGCAGGGACTGGCCGAAGCAGCGCGTGAAGGCAGAGAAGTCGTGCAGGTCGAGGTCGCCATCACGGTCGAAATCGCCGGGCAGTCCGCAGGAGCCTGAATCTTCCCAGCAGAAAGAAGCGGCTCCGCTGCAAGGAGTGCCGGTAGACATGCAACCAGCCGTCGGATCGCAGTACTCCTGTCCGTTGCAGAACAGGCCGTCGTCCGGGCAGTCGAGATCGACCTGGCACCCGGCCGCACATTGGTTCTGGAAGATGCGCAGACCCTCGGCAGAGGCGACGGCCAGATCCGGACCCGACGAGAGGAAGGGACCGACGATGACGTCGGTGGGGTTGAGGGCGGTGGCCAGATAGAGCGGTGCGCCCGGCACGCCGCCAACATTGGGGTACACGCTGATGTTGTTAGCGCTGATGTTGGCAGTCACGATTTCGAGCAGACCGTCGTGGTCGAGGTCGGCGCACGCGACGTTGTTTGCGCCGTCACTGCCGCCGAGTCGGGTGCGGTTGCTGAAAACGCCGGCGCCGTTGTTGAACAGCAGAACGATGGAATCGTCCACGATGTTGGCGGTCACGATATCCGGTCCGTGGACGCCATCGATGTCGCAGCAGGCGATGCCGAAGGGGTTGACGTTGAGGGGGAGCGTTGCGGCGGCGGTCAGGCCGGCGGCCCCGTCGTTGCGCAGGACACTGACGGATTTTCCGCCCAGGTTGCCGACGAGCACATCGAGATCGCTATCGCCGTCGATATCGCACGCCGCCAGCGTGCGGGGGGCCGTGCCGGTATTGACGGTGTAGGAAGCGAGAGTGTCGATGGCGCCGGCGTCGTCGTTGAGGAGCACCGAGACGGTGTTGGACGAGAAGTTCGCGATCACGATATCGGGATGGGGATCGACGCTGATGGGGGCACACACGACGGCCCACGGCGCTTCGCCGACGGGATGGTGCACAGGCGCGGCGAACTGCGGGACGCCTCCGACGTTGCCGGTGTTGTACAGGATGGTAATGTTGTCGGACGAACGATTGGCGGTGATGAGATCGAGCTGCTGATCGCCGTTGAGATCGCAGCACGCGATGTCCACGGGTTCATATCGAGTTCCCGCAGTGCCTACCGGCCAGCGTGTCGAAGAAACATACGCATTTGCTTCTCGAAGCAGGACGGTGACCGTGTCGGTGGCATCGTTGGCGGTGGCGAGGTCCGGGAAGCCGTCGCCGTCGAGATCGCAGGCGACGACGGAAATGGGCGCGTCGCCGGTGGGTGCAGCGGTCGTGGGAAAGGGCGTACCGTTATCCAGACAGGTCTGGGCGGCGGATGGCGCGCCGCTCAGCAACAGCGCGGCGAAAACGGCGACAGCGCGGACACGGCCGCGGTGAAGTGGCTTCGATGTCACGTCCTTCCCCCCTGTTGAAGCACTCGCGACCCTAAGCGGAAATTCAAGTGGAGAGGCTCGGTCAGCCGCGCACCCTGCGAGGCCGACCGAGCCTCTGTGGACCGTTGCGCGAAGTTTCGCGCCGGTCTAGCCGAGCAGCGCCATCAGCGCGTCGACCGCCTGCTGCGGCAACAGATCCGCGAGCATGTCCAGAATGCGTGCGATCACTTCAGCCAACATGTGTCACCTCCTCGTGTTCATCCCCTGGGGACGGCGGTGGGTCTCCCGCGTTCGACGTTGAACGCTCGCGTCCCTTGTCATCTTCAGTAATGACGGTAGGTGCGACTGCGGCCGCGTTCAACAAGAATCAAAGGGAGTTTATGTTGCCTCGGCGTTCACACGGTCGACGCGCCCGATTGGCAGCGCCGATTCTGGTCCGTTGCGGAGCGCCGCAGAATAAAAACACCTTTATTTCAGCCGAAATCGCCCCGTGGTTCGATGAACAGTCCGTTGACCGGCGCCGAACGCCGCCACTAAGATCGCGTGCCAGACCCGTCTATGAACCACTCTTGGGAATGAAGGAGCCGCGGCCGGCAGAGAGGGTCGATGATCGGCGAGCGGGCGCGGCAAAGACAGGGGATGATGGGACGCCACAGCACGACAGGTCGTTTCATCGGTCGCACAACCGCCGTCATGGTCTTGTGGTGCGCGGCGGCGGGCCAGTGGGCGTGCCAGGTTTCGTGGCCTGTGCCCGGGGGCGGTTCGGCGGACCCGACCGCCGGCTCGGATCGCCCCGAGGACGATGCGCCCTTGGAAAACCTGCCGCCGATTGCCGCGGCGGATGCCACAGAGGTGGCACTGATCGGAGAGACGGTGCGGTTTGACGGTTCGGCGAGTTTCGATCCGGACGGCGAGATCGCGGCGTATGACTGGTCGTTCGACGACGGCACGACGGCTGAAGGCGTGATCGTCGAACGCACGTTTGCGGACGCGGGCGAATACCGGGTTACCCTCACGGTGACCGACGACCGGGGGGCGATGAGCGAGACGGAGGTGGTGGTGCGAATTGACCCGCCCGTCGACGCAGATGAGGAATTCGAAGTGGTGGTGGGCGTCGATCCTCCGGGTGCCGGGGAAGTGACACTGACGCCGGCGGGAGGGGTGTATCGCAGTGGGGAAACGGTCCGGCTATCCGTGGTGCCGGCGGCGGGATTTCGTTTTGTTCGATATGAGGGTGACGTGTCGGGCGCCGACGCGGTGCTGGAGGTGGCGGTCGACCGTCCCTTGCGAGTGACGGCGGTGCTGGAGCGTCTCGAAGTTCGGGTATCGGCGGCGGTGGAGCCGGCGGGCAGCGGCGACGTGGACTTCGACCCGCCGGGGGGCGTGTATGCCTGGGGTACGAGGGTCACGCTGACGGCGCAGGCAGGGGCGGGGTTCTCTTTCTTGTCGTTCGTCGACGAAGGCGGAATGGTGGTTTCCTCGACTGCACGCTTTTCGTTCGATGCTTACGAAGACGTCGAACTTACGGCGCGGTTTCAAGGGGTCGTGGCACCATCGACCGTCACGCTGATCGTAAGCAGTACGCCCGTCGAGGGCGGGACCGTTTCGTTGAATCCCGCGGGGGGAAGCTATCTGCTGGGGACGGTGGTGACAATCAGCGCAACGCCGAAGCCGGGATACGCTTTCGCACGGTTCACCGGCGACGCCACAGGCAACCAGCCTTCGGTGATGGTGACGATGAACGGACACAGAACCGTGACCGCGGAGTTTGCCTGGCGTCCTGCGTTGGGCAATCCGGGCAATCTGCTGGTGTCGGGGTTTCTGGGCAAGAACGTGACGGAGTATGACCGGTTCTCCGGCGCGGCGCTGGGGGAACTGGTGGCCGCCGGTGACGGCGGCTTGAACTTTGCGGGGGGAATCGCTTTCGGCCCATCGGGCGATTTGTTCGTCGTGAACATCGGGCTGGTCAATACCACCAGCGTCCTGCGCTACGATGGAGTCACAGGACAGTCACTCGGGACGTTCGTGACCGGCGGCGGCCCGCTGGGGTTCATTACGCTGCGCTTTGCCGCGCCGGGCCAGTTGCGGGTGGCGAACAACCTTACGCATGCCGTCGAGGAGTATGACGGAGGTTCCGGGGCGTTCGTGCGGACCCTGGTGACGCCCGGAAGCGGCGGGCTGAACAACCCGGTCGGCATGGCGCTGGCGGCCGACGGCAACCTGGTGGTGGTGAGCAAGGGAACGGACAGCCTGCTTGGATATGACGGCGCCACCGGCGCGGCGCTGGGTGTGGTGGCCGACCTGGCGGCGGCCGGGTTCACGGTGCCGGTGGATGTGGTGTTCGGCCCGGACGGCGCGCTGTATGTCACCGTCAGCGGCGACGAGAGCGTGGTGCGGGTCGAGCCACAGTCGGGTGCGGCGGCGCACTTTGTGATTGCGGGGAGCGGCGGGCTGGATGCCCCGGCGGGATTGGGCTTTCATCCGGACACGGGCCATCTGCTGGTCGTCAGCCAGGGTACCAATTCGGTTCTCGAATACGACGGGCGCACCGGTGCCTTTTTGGGCGTGTTTGCCACCGGCAGCGCCGGGGACAACCTCTTCTTCATGGCCTTCAGGCCGCGGTGAATGGTGGGCGAGTTGATGATCGACAGCAAAGGCATGGCTTGGAGGGCGATGACCGCGGGATTGCTCGTGTTCATCGGGTGCCGGGCGATGGCACCCGCAGCGCAGCCGGACAGTGAGACCACCGATCGGATGCGCGAGGCCTGTCCCATGCTGACCGATGAGGTGCTGGACGGGTTCGTGCTGGCGGTGTCGGGCCTGCGCGACAACGGATTGAGCGAAGCGGAGGCGTTGCAGCAATGGGTGGAGGGCTGCGATCGTATTCCGCCCGACGGCAACTTCGAGGGCGACGTGGAAGCCTGTCGAGCTTGCCTGCCGGTGATTGTCGAGGCCGTTTATGGAGACGGAGTGAAATGACGACGGCGGGTTCGCCGCACGCCGGATGAGAGGAAAGAGGGGAGCCGGGTTATTCACGAGAAACAAACAGCCGAACAAGAGAGACATGCGCACATGGCCGCGGATAAGAGGGTCGTTCTGGTTGACCGGAACGAGGCCTATCGAAGGCTGATGGTGCTCCGGCTTTGTCACTCGGGACTCGATTGCCACAGTGCGGGCGATCCGCGCAGCGCCCATTTGCTGTTGAGCGAGTTGCCCGCGGTAGACGTTGTCATTCTCGATCACGATTCCGCGTGCGGTGACGGAGGGGAACTGGTGCGGATCATTCGTGCGAAGTTTCCGGACGCGGTGCTTGTGGGCACCAGCACGACCTATTGCCGGGCCGACTTCGCGGCGATGGAAATCGGCATCGCCCATTTTCTTCAGAAGCCGTGGAGTGAAGCGGACCTTTGGCGGATTCTGGATCCGTAGTGGTGCATGGGGGCGCATCTCGACCGTTCTTCAAAGCCGGGTTCATGGTGGGAACGGCAAACCTTACAGGATCCCGGCCATGATTGATGGACCTCACTGGTTGCACGGCGCGACCGTCTCAATCTCCCATTCAAAGTGACCCGCGGGCTTGATCCAAGGCAGGATCCGGCTACGCTACGCGGACCTGTGGTGCGAGGGCGAAGGCTCGTCGACTGGTACGGGGCGGCCCATTTTTACGTCGTAAGGCATGATCAGATGAGCAGTTACGGGGGTGTAGCTCAGTGGTAGAGCAACGGCCTTTTAAGCCGTAGGTCTTGGGTTCGATCCCCAACACCCTCAGTGCCATGTCTTGACACCAAACATTACACGGCAAGAAGTTGCCCTGGTCCTATGAGGCACGGGAGATCGCGGGCCGTCTTCGGGCGCGGTGTCGCCAATCCGGGCAAGGCGCGTCGTTCCAACGCCGGCCTATCGAGCGCTGGTGGCTGCACTTCAACGTGCGGGTTCGTGGCGAATGGGCTCCGAATGGGGGGAATCGCGCGTTTCTCGGCCGGGGGTTTCAACCTGCCCACCGGCCGGGGCGGTGCGCCGCCCCGGCCGGGAGACTTGGCTTCCCTAGGGAACGCAGATGTCGTTCACCTCATCGCAGGACTGGCCGGGACACGGGTCGCCCGAGCCCAGCGGCGGGGTGACATTGTCGAACACGGCGGTTCCCGCGCCGAAGCGTCCGTCCACACTGGCCACGCCGAAGCCGATGGTGTGCGGCCCCGCGTGTCCGGCCAAGGCGTCGATGTTGACGACGAAGTGGATCGGACTGGTCACCTGGTTGCTGTTGTTGATGGTTCCTGACCCACCGGTGGTACCGGATGTCACGGGTCCGAGTGTGCCATTGGCGTTGAGCCCGCGGAACTGACCGTTCAGGTAGAACACGGGATAGTCCCATGCGCCGGAGTCGGTGCTGGTGTAGCTGAGCAGATCGAACTCGAGACTGGCTCCGTTCACCACGACGCCGGCCTGACCGGCCCAGGCGAACGCGCGGACGTTGGCGTTGGGCCCGACGACGCGCAGGTTTCCGGGATAGGTGATCGATCCGCCGGAGGAGGTGTTGTTGGTCCAGGAGGCGCCACCGTCAAACGTGCCGTTGGCGACTCCGCCGACCTGTGGCGCGGTGCAGATGCCTGCTTCACAGGTTTCCTCTCCGTTGCAGAACAATCCGTCATCGCAATCGGCGTTGGTCAAGCAATCGACGCAAGCGTCGGCGGCCTCATCGCACAACTGCCCGGGACAGGGATCACCGCCGGCGCTCAGGGCCGGGGTCACGTTGTCGAAGACGGCCGTTCCCGCCCCAAATGCCCCATCGGCACTGGCCACGCCGAAGCCGATGGTGTGCGGTCCGGAGTGACCCGCCAGGGCATTAATGTTCACCACGAAGTGAATCGGGCTGGTCAACTGGCTTCCGTTATTGATGGTGCCGGCGCCGCCGGTGCCGCCGGTGGTCGGGGCGCCGAGGGTGCCGTTGGCGTTGAGTCCGCGGAACGTGCCGTTCAGGTAGAAGACCGGGTAGTCCCACGCGCCGGAATCGGAACTCGTGTAGCTGAGAAGATCGAACTCGAGGTTCGCTCCATTGACCACCACGCCGCTCTGGCCGGACCAGGCAAAGCCCTGGCTGTTGCTGTTGGGGCCGACCACTCTGAGGTTACCGGGGAAAGTAACGGTCCCGCCCACGGGGACGTTTACGGTCCAGGATGCGCTACCGTCGAAGGTGCCGTTGGCGACGCCGCCGCCCGATCCGGAAACGCAAGTACCCGCGTCACAGACTTCCGGTCCGTTGCAGAACAGGCCGTCGTCGCAGTCTCCATTGGTGACGCACCCACCGGCTTCGCAGGAATCCGAGACCTCGTTACAGAATTGTCCTGGACAGGGGTCGCTTCCGGCCTGGCAGCCGAGCGTGGCGTGGCACGTTTCAGCGCCGTTGCAGAACAGGCCGTCGTCGCACAGTGCGTTGTTCGGGATGTTGTTGCACGAATCGGTGGCTTCGTTGCACGAGTCGGTGGTGCAGGCCACGCCGTCGTTGCAATTAACCGGCGTGCCCGCTTGGCAGCCGAGCGTGGCGTGGCACGTTTCGACGCCGTTGCAGAACAGGCCGTCGTTGCACAGTGCGTTGTTGGGGATGTTGTTGCACGAATCGGTGGCTTCGTTGCACGAGTCGGTGGTGCAGGCGACGCCGTCGTTGCAGTTAACCGGCGTGCCCGCCTGACACGTTCCGCCGACGCACTGCTCGGCGCCGTTGCAGAACAGACCGTCGTCGCACTCGGCATGGGAGCTGCAACCGCCGCCGCCCGCGGCCAGCTCCAACGAGTTGATCACGTCGATGCGCCCGTGGCCATAGGCACGATCGAAGCCCGGCGTTCCCAGGTCGATCGCGCCGTCGCGAATGATCTGTCGGACCTCGGCGGGTGTGAGGGAGGGATTGGCATCGAGAATCAACGCGGCCAGCCCCGCCACCATCGGCGAGGCCATGCTCGTTCCGCTCTGCCCGACGATACTGCCGCCGCCCGCCGCATTGCTGGCGGACCAGATCACCGAACCTGGCGCGGCCACGTCGAGATAATCGCTCTTGTTGCTGAAACAGACGACCTGGTCCTGCGCCGGACTGACGTCGGTGCACACGCTCCAGTTAAAGGTGGAGGTTCCGTTCTCGCAATTGGGATAACTGTCCTTGTAGGTGGCGCCGACGGCGATGACATTCACGCCGCACGCCGGAGAGCCCATTGAGTTGGTGCGCGCTTCGTTGCCCGATGCGGCCACGACGACCACGCCGTTGGCCACCGCGTTGTTGGCCGCTACCGCCCAACTGTGTGTGCATGGCCCGGCGAAGTTGCCCGTGCCGATGCTCAGGTTGATGACGTCGGCGCGACCGCCGCTGGCAGTCTGGTTCGCGCAATGGTTGATGCCGGCAATGATGTTGCTGGAGAAGCCGCCTCCTGTTGCGCTCAGGATCTTGACGCCGATCAGCGTGGCCGCCGGCGCAACCCCCTGAAACGGCTCGGGCCCGTCGCAGCCGAAATTGACGTTCAGCCCGGTCCGGCCCACGGCGATGCCGGCCACGTGCGTACCGTGACCGTTGTCATCTTCGGGGTTGGAATCGCCGTTGTGAAAGTCCCACCCTGCAGCCGTGTCAATGCGATCGGCGTACATGATGTGATCGCTGTCGATTCCCGTGTCGGCCACGCAGACGCGAATACCCGCACCGTCGTAAGGCAGCCCGGCGGCGGCCAACTGGGTCTGCAGACCGCGAACCAGCGGAATGGACTCGTCGAGCTTGACCAGGTTGGGAATGTACTCGTCTTCTTCGATCATGACCACGCCGGGCATGGTGCGAATGCGTTCCACGTCGGCGTCGGTCAGGTTGCGCAGTGCCATCACGTTCGGCAGCACGACGTCGTATTCGTATTGCACAACTCCGCCGAGGTTTCGAACCTGGTCTTTGACGTTGATGCGTTCCGGTGCGCCGCGTCCGAGGTCCGGCGACATGTGGATCAGCACGCGGCGTGTTCGCCTGAGCGCTCGATCATCGATAGGCGTATCGTCCGGCGGTGCGGAAGTTTCAGAAAGCGGTTCGAAGACACCGGGCACGCGTGGCGCGCCCTCGGGCCAATGGTCCTCGATGAGTTGAAGTTGTACCTCGGGGGCGTGGGCGCTTTCGCGCACTTGCCGCTGTTGTGCCCCTGCCGGGAGCCCCAAACCTACGCAGATGACACCAGTCATGGGGATACCAGCCCACCGCAGCCAGGTGTTGGTTAACTTCATCGGATGGTTCTCCTGTTTCAACATGACGCCCTGGGGAATGTGTTCGACGCTCCCGTGAAGAAGCGCCGATCCGCGCCCGTGCGCGAACTTGGTGCTCGTTCTTGATTCGGATCCGCAAGAGCATCGGAATCCGAAAGAAACTCAGGTTGTCAATGACGCCGCGGGACGAACGCCCCGCAAACCACCAGCGAAGAAAAGACCGGCCACAAATTGCGAGTTCGAGTATAAAAGGTGTGCGCTAGCGCCACAAGGAAAAACCGGCGAAATTCCGGGCGAATTATGCGAATGCACAACCAGGCACGCATTAGGTTGAGACTTCCGGATTCGGGACGGGATCATCGACCCGATGATGGGAGGAACAAGGGGCCTGTTCGCTTGGGCAATTGTCGGCGCGGCATGTGGCACTACCCAGCTTGCCGCTGTCGGTGCTTTCCGCGGCACTACATGGAGGTATAGCGCGACCGAGAAGCAGCGGTCGCGCCCGCGCGGTCAATGACCGCTCTTCTACTTGCCTCGAACCGCACTGCCGAACGTCGGCCGGTCTCCGTAAACCTCGGAGTCGTCGATACTTTAGTATACACAGCCACCGGTCGGATTCGAACCGACGACCTGCGGTTTACAAAACCGCTGCTCTGCCAACTGAGCTACGGTGGCGCACCGTGTCGCACTACGTCGCGGCACGTCGCTAACTTCCGCTTCCCTAGGTACTTGGACACCGTGCGCAATCGCGGTTTTCGGCCGCAACTTGTCGCACCGCGTCGCACCATTTCGCTGTGAAATGCGCCCTGACTGCCGGGGAATCTGCGGGGGGTCGGATAGGCGGTTTCCAGTCATATTCGCTCGCTGATTGTACGTCCCGGTCATACGGATTACCAGTGGTTGGTTTCCTGTGGTTGATCCGGCCGACGACCTGTCCGCAGAGTAGCTGAGTCCCGAAGGCACGCACCTCGAGCAAGTGCGTGACGGTGTGGGCGACTCGGCCCTCGGGGCGCATGGAAACGCTGACGACGCACTTGACGTGCTCGCCGAGCTTTCCGGCGCTCCATTTGCCAACGGAGACATGGTAGCAGCCGCCGGGAAACAGAGCGGAATCCCCGTCCGGAGTCCGTGCCTCCATCGCGGCACTTGCCAATCCGGACGGGAACGGCTACCATGCGGATGCATCTCGTGGAGGATATGGCCACCGGTGCAAATGCGGGTACCGATGGCATAGCCAGACGCAAGGCGCGTCCGACACATCAACGCCCCAGTTTTATTGAGTGAGTACTTTGACGTCATTTGAAGACCTGCGGCTTTCCGAGCCGCTACTGCGTGCGGTGCGCGAGGCCGGTTACACCCGGCCCACGCCGATCCAGTCCGCGACCATTCCCCATGTGCTGGCCGGGCGGGATGTGGTCGCCATCGCCCAAACCGGCACCGGCAAGACGGCCGCTTTTGCCCTCCCCATTCTGCACCAGTTCCATCAACGCACGGCGCGAAAAAACCGCCGGCCGAAATCCGTGCGGGCGTTGACGCTCTGTCCCACGCGTGAACTCGCGCAGCAGATCCTGGACAGTTTTCGCAGCTACGGCGTCCACACAGGATTAACATCGTGCGTGGTCTTCGGCGGCGTGAACCAGAACCCGCAGGCCCGTTCGCTGCGGGACGGCGTTGATATTCTGGTGGCCACGCCCGGCCGTCTGCTGGACCTTGTCAATCAGGGTTTCGTTTCGCTGGACGCGGTTGAGATCCTGGTGCTCGATGAGGCGGACCGGATGTTCGACATGGGCTTTCTTCCGGACCTGCGCCGCATCCTCGCCCGGTTGCCGCAAGTTCGTCAGTCTTTGCTTTTCTCGGCGACCATGCCGGCACCCATTCGCGAGTTGGCCAATAGGGTCCTGCGCGATCCCGTGCCCGTGCAAGTGTCGCGGCCGTCCTCGGCGGCGCCGACGGTGGACCATTGGGTTCACCACGTGGAGAAGCCGGCCAAGCCGGCCCTGCTTCTGAAACTTCTCAGCCAGTCACCTCGGACCAGAACGCTGGTGTTCACGCGCACCAAGCACGGGGCGGACAAGGTCGCCCGTCAACTTGTCCATGTCGGGGTGCGCGCTGCCGCCATTCACGGGAACAAGAGCCAGGGCGCGCGTACGCGGGCTCTGGCTGAGTTCAAGTCGGCGCAAACGGGAGTGCTGGTGGCGACGGATTTGGCGGCGCGCGGCTTGGACGTGCAAGATATTTCCCATGTCATCAATTATGACCTGACGCCCGATCCCGAGACTTATGTGCACCGCGTCGGCCGCGCCGGGCGGGCGGGCGCCTTGGGCACCGCGATTTCGTTTTGCACGGCCGAAGAACGCAGTGACCTGCGGTCGATCGAGCGACTGCTGCAGAAACCACTCCAGCAAGCCGACCCCTCGTCAGCACAAGACCAGGTGGCCACGGTGGAATCGTGCAGCGCAAAGCCGATGCCGGCACCCGCATCCCGACGATTCGGCAGGGGCTCGGCGCATTCGCGTCGGGGCCGATCGCGGCGTTGGTGATCGCGGGCGAGCGGTTGTCACGGGCTGAGAAGTGCCTTCCGCGCGTCGATGGAATCGGGGAACCAACGAGCGGGGAATCGGCTCACTTTTCCCTGGCTTCGAGTGCTTCCCAACGGGCATAGAGCGCCTGGACCTGCTGCCTGGCGGCTTGCAGGGCTTCCCAGCGACTCTGGGCCTCGACGTGGTTACCTGCGATGGCAGGATCCTCCATGTCGCGCTGGCACACGTC
>CAZMVD010000004.1:0-86753 GCA_964569425.1 uncultured Phycisphaeraceae bacterium | reverse complement strand
TGGTTGAGGGGGGAATCTGCGCGAAGACCTGGGAAGACGACATTCACTTGAAAGCGGATGGCCATGCCGTGTGGAACCGGCCCGCCGATGCGGACGCGGCGCGGTGCCGGTCTGCATTGGAGGCACGGCATCCGCGCGCTGTCGGCTCGGCGGTGGCGGCCGCAGGTCAACCGCCGGGGAAGGAGGATCCGCCCTACCCGCGTGGACCCGCCCCGGCCGAGGCGCGAATGGCGATCGGGGTGATCGGTCCGTTCAGTCGAACGATGCCGCTGCCGGGGCGTGCAGCGTCGCAGGGGGAGGCGCGGGCGGATCTGGTGGCCGTGCAGCGGGCGGCGCAGGAGGCCAGTGCCCGGCGGGCGCAACGGGGCGTGCCGCCGATCGCCGTGCTGGCAGGAGGGGAGCGGTATCGCCGCTATGGGTGGACCCTGCCGGAGGATGAACTGGCGGCGCTGGCTTTGCGCCCCGAGATTGTGGGAATTGTAGGGGCGGTGGGCGCGCCGGGGATGGTGTTGACCGCGGCGGTGGAGACGACCGAAGTGCCGGTGGTCAACGTGGCGCCGCCGGGGGGCGGGCCGGGCGAAGCGGACCGGCGCTGGACTTTCCATTGCCGGGGGGATGAGCCGCGCCACGCTCGGATGGCGCTCGATCATCTCGTCGACCAGCGGAGCGTTACGCGGTTGGCACTGATTCGCGCTGGCGGCGACAACGATGAACTGGTGATGGCCTGGTGGAGGGACCACGCCGCGCATCGCGGTCTGCCACCGGTGATGGAGGCCGTCTGGGGCGGACAGACCGAGACCGTGGCGGCGCTGGTGGACCGACTTGGCGCCACCGGGGTCCAGGCGGTGGTGAGCTGGGGCGAAACACTCCGGATCGTTGAACTGATCGAGGGTCTGCGAAAGGGCGGCTGGGACGGGCTGGTCGTGGCGGGCGGCCTGGGGGACGCGGAGGCGCTCGGCGCTCGCCTGGGGGACCGGATGGGGCAGGTGATGGTGATGTCGCCGGAGCGGCCGGCGCCGGCCGATCTGAAATCGGCGCCGTCGATGCACGCGGCGGAGCACTTGATCGCCGCGATTGACCAGGCCGGAGATGACCGCGATGCCGTGCGACGGACGCTGGACGACATGCGACGATCGGCTTTGGGCGAGCTGCATTATGAGCGGAACCACGCCTGCCGCCCGCTGGTGCTTGGCGAATGGCAACTCGGCGAATGGCATTGGATCAGCCTGGGAAATTGACGCTGGGGGAATCGCGAATCGTAAGAGGTCGATCTCCCGAGGCCATGCCGTTTGCCCAGCTTTTCTAATCGGTTCATTATCCCCCGGAGCCAACGCCGGTTTCATTGAGAGAGGTGCTCTTTTTCGTGGGCTTCGTGACTTCTTGACAGCCCCAGGGACGGCGCTATACTGAGGGGCTCTATACTTGATGCTTCTCCATGATTCACAAGAGGTTATGAGGATTCCTTCATTGGCGTTTCGCAACGGACGGATTGGTGGCCAAAGGACAGAAGAAATCAAGTCGCAAGGGGAGTGCGAGAGGTCCTGCACGGACATCAGGGCGGAAGAAAGTCGTCGCCAAGAAGAAAACCAGGCCGGCGGTAGTCAAGTCTGAGGCGACAAGAAAGAAGAAATCGACGTCCACGTCGAAGGTAGCTGCCCAGAAGAAGCGCGCGGTTCGCGCGGACACCTCCAAAGCACGGCGCACCAAATCGGAACGAAGCGTCTCGGTGACCACAGCCACGCAACGGGAACGGAATCGCACCGGTCAGCGCAATACCCGCGTTCGACCCGGCGCATCGGAGTCCGTCGAACAGGTACCGACCTTGCCCAAGTCGACCTCGAAGAAGCAGGTTGATGTGCAACGGCGGCGCCCTAATGCGCCGGCGACGGATTCTGTCATGACTCCGCAGAAACCTTCCGCCACGTCACAGGATCCGGTGCAGTTTCCTGAAGAGACGTTTCGGCAGCGCAAGTCGCATCTGTCGGCCAAACAACTCCGTGAATTCCGCGAATTGCTGCTCCGAAAGCGTGCGGAGATTGTGGGCGACGTCACCAACATGCAAAGTGAAATGACCAACCGCAAGAGCCAGGGTTCCGGAGAGCATTCGTCCATGCCCATCCACATGGCCGACCTGGGTTCGGATAACTGGGAGCAGGAGTTTACGCTCGGACTGCTGGCCAACGAACAGGAACGCCTGCGGGAAATCGACGACGCCCTGGCGCGGATTGCCGACCGGACCTATGGGATTTGCCAGGGTACCAACGAGCCGATCAGCACGGCGCGGTTGCTGGCCAAGCCGTGGGCCAAGTACTGCATTGAATATGCCCGTGCCCGTGAGGAAGGGCGGGCGTTTTGACGTCGTCGGTGCCGCGCATGGACTCGTCGACTCCTTCACCGTTGCCGGTCACCGCGCCGACGACCGGGTCGGCATTCCTCTCTTTCTGGGCGCACCTCCGATTCTGGCTTGTGGCGGCCGGCGTGTTGATGGTTGACCTGGCGACCAAACACTGGGCGTTTGAGTCGCTCGATCCGCACGAAGAACGATCGATCATCTCCGGTTGGATTCTCTTTCGTCGATCGCTCAACGACGGCGCGGTATTCGGTTCGTTTTCCGGGCAGGTCGAATTGTTCATCCTCGCCTCCGTCTTTGCCCTTGGATTTGTGGTCTACTTGTTTGCGCGCAGCGCCCCGGGGCATTGGTGGTTTCACCTGGCACTTGCGCTGGTGCTGGCCGGAGCGCTGGGCAACTTATACGACCGGGCGTGGATGAAAGCGGATATCCTCCGCGAGACGCGCGATGGTGCCGCGGGAACGGTTATGATCGGGACGACCATCATCCAGGATGCCGACGGCGTCGTCCTGGGGGACTGGCCGGAGGGAACGAATCCGCGCCGTTTCGACTTTGCGCGGGGGGAGCTGAAGCTGGTTCGCCAAGGAGTGGTTCGAGACTTCATCAAGATTGTGCCCCGGTTTCCCGCCTGGGTTCCGCGACTCGCCGGTCGGGACATCTGGCCCTGGGTGTTCAACATTGCCGACTCCGCACTGGTCTGCGGTGTGATCATGCTTCTGGTGACCACCTGGCCGACTCATGGTCGGCGCGGGCAGAACCCCGAGTCGCCCTAGCCTGATCAGGAAGGCGGGAGGCACTACGTGGCTGCGCCCGTTGCTATCGACCCAGGATCTTCGGACCTGCATTTCATGCGCCGCGCGCTGCGGCTGGCGCGGCGCGGTGAGGGGCGCGTCGAGCCCAACCCGATGGTCGGATGTGTGATCTGCCGCGATGGGCGGATGATCGGCGAGGGATTCCATCGTCGCTTCGGCGGGCCGCACGCGGAGGTAGACGCGCTGCGGCGTTGTGGGAAGAGCCCGCGCCACGCCACTTTGTACGTTACCCTGGAACCTTGCTGCCACGTCGGCAAGACGCCGCCGTGCACCAACGCTCTGGTGGAAGCCGGCATTGCACGCGTGGTTGTCGCGTGCCGCGATCCCAATCCGCTGGTCGATGGGGCGGGCATCGCGGCCCTGCGTCGGGCGGGCATCGACGTCTCCGTGGGCGTGAGACGGGACGAAGCGGCGGAGTTGCTGGCCCCGTTCGCTACAGTACAACGGCTGCAGCGGCCGTACGTCATTGCCAAGTGGGCCCAGAGCCTGGACGGCAAACTGGCCACGCGGACGGGGGAAAGCCGCTGGATTACGGGGGAGGCGGCGCGGCGGCTGGTGCACCGGCACCGCGCGCGGATGGATGCGATACTGGTCGGCGCGGGAACCGTCTGTGCTGACGATCCGCTCCTGACGGCACGCGGAGTGCCGCTGCGCCGTCGCGCGCTTCGCGTGGTGCTCGACGGACGTCTGAGTTTGCCGTTGAGGTGTCAGTTGGTGGGCACGGCGCGCGAGGTGCCAACCCTTGTGTTCACGGCGGCGGACGTGGCGGAATCGGCGAAGGCGCACCGACTTCGCGCATCCGGCGTCGAAGTGGTCGCGTTGCGTGGCGCGGGCACTCCGCGCTTCCTGGCGGCAGCGTTGCGTGAACTGGCGCGTCGCGGGGTCACCAATCTGCTGGTGGAGGGGGGCGCCCAGGTGCTGGCCGGCTTTCTGGATGCAAGACTTGTCGATGAAGCCCTGGTCTTCGTGGCACCGCTGCTGATCGGCGGAACGAAGGCACCCTCAGCCTGGAACGGGCTTGGGGTTGCGAAACTGGCCGAAGCACGCGCGCCGCGTCTGGTCAGTGTCACCCGGCTGGGCAACGACCACCTCTATCGCCTGCGGCTCACGCCCTCGCCATTGACGCTTCACCGCTGACGAGTCAGCACGGCACCCATGGTCGCCGGAGTGCTTTCGTATCGGCCGGCGGGCAGGAGCTCAGTCTGCACGCGGGTAAACTCCGGAGGGCTGACGGTGAACAGGAACGGGCGATATTGAGCCACGCTGATGAGCAATCCCACGGCGATACAGTTGGTCAATAGACTGCTGCCGCCGTACGAAACGAAAGGAAGCGTCATGCCAGTGATGGGCAACAGGCCCAGCGCCATGCCGATATTTATGAGCGCCTGGGTGGTCAACAGCGTGACAACGCCCACGGCCAGGAGGCGCGCGAACGGTTCCGCGGTGCCCGATGCAATCCGCATACCCAACACAGCGATCGCCGCCAGGGCGAGCAACACAAGCAAACTGCCGAGTAGTCCCCATTGGTGGGCGATGACGGCGAACACGAAGTCGTTGTGCCGATCGGGCAGCATGGAGGAAGTGGCATAGATGCCCTGACCCCATCCCTGACCCAACAGCCCTCCGCTGCCGATGGCATTCTTGGACTGTACAAGCTGGTAGCCGCTGCTCGCCGCCCATTCCAGTGCCTGCCGCCTGCTCGCCAGCCTGGTGTAGTCGTCGGGACTCTCGATCACGGCCTGGCGCAGCTCATCGATCTGCAAGAGGACGGCGGTGACGCGCAGGCGCTGATACGGCTCGATACGGCTCCACACGAGCGGCAGCGCAGCAGCGCCGATCAGTGCGATGAGGGTCAGATGGTGCAATCGGGCTCCGGCGGCAAACAGCATGACGAATAGTACGGGCACCAACAGCAGCGCCGTGCCCAGGTCGGGCTCGAGCAGAATCAGAATCAGGGGAACGGCGGACACGGCGAAGGGCACCAGCAACCCGCTTAGTTTCCGGAAGTTCCGCCGGTAACGCAGGTACCACGCGAGGGCGACCACGAACGCGACTTTCATCAATTCCGACGGCTGAAGTTGGTAACCCGGCAGGTGGATCCACCGGTAGGCGCCGTTGCGCGGCGCCGTCAGGCCGCCGAAGCTGCTGTTTAGCAATTTCGCAGCCAGCAAGGGAACGAGCAGCAGCAATGCTCCCAGGAATATGAGGTAGGAGAAACGTGCCAACTCCTGGTATCCGATGCGCATCACCCCCACGGCCGCCGCCACGCCGATGACCAGAAAGAGAAGCTGTTTGGCCGCGTTTCGCGGGCCATCATGCCCCGGCGCATAGTGCGTGTCTGTGACGTAGATGCTGGCCATTCCCACGATCACCAGAAACAGAACCGCCAGGGCGATGCCCCAGCCCGCGGGCGTAAGTTGAAATGTGGATCGCCTCATCGCCCGGCCCGACTTTCGCGATCGACTTCGAGCGAAGGCCCGTAGACTTCCAGCAGCGCGCGACACACCTCTTTGGCAAGCGGCCCGCTGGTGCGCCCGCCGCTGCCTCCGAATTCCACCAGCACGGCAAAGGCGATTCTTGGCGTCCGCGACCAGTCGGGCCGACCAGGGGAATGCGTACGTTGAAGGAACCCGCCGAACCAGGCGTGAGCGTGGTGCTCGCCACTACTCGGCGGCAGAGTCGGCCAGCGCGATTCAATGCGCAGACTCTCACGGTCTACGGTTCGGCCGGGAAAATCGAGGGCAAACCGCTCCAGCGCCGCGCCCGCGGAGCCTGCCGGAACCACCGCCTCGCGCGCGGTACCATCCACGTCTGTGTAGGCCACGCGATAGGCCGTGGGCCAGGGGTAAGCTGTGGCGCTGCCTGTCTTGCCGCATAGTACCCAGTGTTGATCTACGAAATGGGCATACTTGTACGCGGTGCCTTCCGGTTCATTTACCACGCCGAAGATTCCCTCACGAACGGCGCGCCAATGACCCGGCACGGCGGGCAAGACCCAGCGCGGCTTTTCCTCGGTGCCGCGCACCAGGGTTACGGGGCGATACTCGCCGTCGGCATAGGTGGCCATCAGGTTGGCCACCTGCAGCGGCGTCATCGAGATCTCGCCTTGACCCATGGCGAATTGTCGGGCGTGTCCCGCCCCGGCCGGCGTGCCTTTCACGCGTACGAGCCACTCGGGCGTGGGGTTAATGCCGGAAACCTCCTCGCGAAGTCCGCTACCGGTGCGTCGCCCGATGCCGGCCATGTCAAAGACATCGCACAGTCGGTCCACGCCGACCATTTCGCCCACGCGGTACATGAACACATTGCAGCTTCCCGTCAGCGCGGCGGTCAATCCCACGGAACCATGGGCCATGCGCATGCCGGAGTCGTGAACTTCCCAGCAGCGCCAGCGGTCGCGCTGGTCTGGAAAGAGGTAACCCGTACATTCCAGCGAGGTGTTGACGTCTATTCGCCCGCTGATTAATCCCGCGAGCCCGGCCAGCGGCTTGATCGTGGAGCCGGGTGCGTATCGACTGGCCACTGCGCGAAACCACAGCGGCAGGTGCACGGTATCGTCGCGGAGCACCGCGTAGGTTTCGTCGAATCGCTGCGGATCGAACGCAGGGTAAGAGACCAACGCCAGCACCTCGCGCCGCGGCACATCGAGCACCACGATGGCGCTGCCCGCCGACTCGGGGACTCGGGCCACGGTGCTGCCCAGCAAGTGGTACAGTCGGTCCTGCAGGTCGGCGTCGATGGTCAACGTCACATCGCGGCCGTTTTCCGCGTCGATGAGGTCCACCACTTCCCGGTCGCGATCGTAGGTGATCTGTCCGCGGCGACCGCGGAGTTGCGCCTCGGCAGCGACTTCGACGCCGGAGATGCCCACGGGCTCGTCGGCACGATACCGGGCAAAGGGATCGTCAGCCCAGGGATCGGCGGCAACGGTTTCAGCATCCACGCGCCCCAGCCGGCCAAGTACATGTGCCAGGCTCGTGGCACCATCGGCGAATACTCGTGCCGCGGCCGGCTCGATGTGCAGCCACGGGTAATCGGCCAGCGCCTCGCGCGCGGCGATCTGGGCCGCGGTGTCCAAGCGGGTCATCAGCGCATGCGTGGATTGCTCTTCGGCCACCGGTGAATCGAACCCCCGGCGCCGGGCCACCGCGGCCCGAATGCGCTGCACGCGCTCGTGGATCTCCCGCGCCCGGCCACGAAGTTCGTCGATGGAAACGGCGCGTTCGGCGGTAGTGAGCTGATAGGCCAGCGCAGCCCACATGCGGCTGACGTCCGCCCGCAGCGCCGCGGCCAACGCCTCGTCGTCGGTGGGCGCATAGTGCCGCTTCCACCGGCGCACCAAAGCGGCGAACGCGGAGGGATCATCGCCGACGTCCGCCGCGAGTATGGGATAGTCGATGGTCAGGTTCCAACTGGGTTCGTCGGCCACGAGCACGCGACCCGTGCGGTCGAAAATGCTGCCGCGTACGAAGGGAAGCGATTGAGGCCGCAGCAGAAACGAACGTTCAGCCTGCTCGGCATAATAAGAACCACGGACGACCTGCAACTGCACCAACCGCCCGGTAATGAGCATGAGGGATATAGCGAAGACCGCGAGCAGTACCTTCAGCCGTTGGTCAAACATGGCTATCCACTTTGCCGTCGCAGCCCTGCGTGGGAATAACGGGGTGGAGTCAGCCCAATAGCCCCCCCCAAACGGATCAACACCCCGTGTACCAGCGGCGCCCAGGCGGCCGTGTACACCGATCCCCAAAGCACTTCGATCAACGCGTCCGCCGGGAATCCCCGCGCCGGATCATACAGCGCATGGCGGTACATCAGCCATGCCCCGCGGACCAACAGCGCGACCAGGAGCGTAAGGACGAATTGCGCTGCGGCGCTGTAACGAAAGAAATACTCGCGCTCCGCGGCTGTCAGAAGGGTTGCCATCAGGTAGGTCAGTGCGCCAAGCCCGGGCCATTCCACGCTCAGCAGGTCGGTGGCCAACCCCGCGAACCACCCAGCCGTCGCCGCCCGTGCCGCCGGAAGGTGCAGCGCGAAGAACACCACCACAACCAAGACGAAATCCGGTCGCGCGCCCAGCAGGGTCAGCCGCGGACCCAGGGTCACCTGCCAGGTCAACGCCACGGCCAGAACAACCACCATCACCAAAGCACGTCCCATGGTTCAAGCCCCGCCGCGCGCCTGGTGTGCCGGAAAAGAGAGGGCTTTGTCGTGGTCCGCGCGAATGATTTCCAGGATCGCCCGCGCTCCGGATACTTGCAGGCGGGGATCGCGCGGATCGTTCATCATCTGCGACAGCGCGGGAAGTGCCTGTGCATCGGCCATGGCCCCCAGCGCCGCGGCGGCCAGTTGGCGCACCCGGAGCATCTGTCCTTCGGGCGTATCCTGCGGATCGGTGGCCCGCGGCGGCCCCATTCGCAAGGCCCGCTCCGCAAACTCCATTCCTGTGTTCCCGCCGAACTTCGCGAGTGCGCGCGCCGCGGCCAATCGTGTTTCCGAGTGGGTAGCGGTTTCATACTTGTAACGAAACGTGGACTCAAGCCGCGCATCGCCACTGGCTGCCAGTGCATTGATCGCAAACACTTCGTCCGCCCCGACCCCGCTGTTGCTCAGGAATACCAGTTCCTGGCGAGCCTCGGCCACGCCCAGACGCGCCAACGCCTCCAACGATTGATGGCGCACCCCCGGATCTCTGTCCTGCATGGCCCGAGCCAATACCCTGGTGGCCGACGGCTCGCCCAACAAACCCAGGAACATAGCCGCGTTTCGCCGCACCAGTGCATCGGGATGTTCGAGCAGGTAGCTGGGAATCCGTCCGGTATGTTCCACATGGCCCAATCGGTGCAGTGCAAACATCGCGGCCACGCGGACGCTGGCGTCGGTATCGCGTACCCGCTCGCGGAGGGCTTCCAGCGCCAGTTCGTCGCGCAGCTCGCCGACTGCGACGCAGGCGGCAAAGCGAACGGCCGGGTGCGGATCGAGTACGGCGGCGCGAATCCACGGACGGGATTCCTCCAGTTCGGCGGCGCGCAGCCCTTCGACGGCCTGCACGCGGACCACGGGATTGGCCTCGTAAGTAAGCCCTGCCTTCAGGCAGGCTAGCGCCTGGCGTTTGAGCTCGGCCTGGTCTACGCGCGCCTTCGGTGTGCCCGGCGCTGCGCAACCGCCGGCCAAGAGCAGCAGCACCAGCAGCCAAGAAAAGCGACGACCGTCCCCATCGATGACACCGAGGAAGCGTATGCGGGATAGCGCCCGGACCGGCGCCGCCCATCCACTAGGACAGAGCGCCGAAGGCGCCGGTGTCCGTAATCGGGTTCTAGTGTTCCACATGTTCGCGTACCCGGACCACCCAATAATCAATGAACAGCGCCAACCAAATGAGCGCGCATCCCCAGGCGAACCAGTCGCCGTAGCGCGAATAGAGAGTCAGGCGCGAATCCACGCCGACGTTTGCCACGGCGAAACCCGCCGCACCCGGCCAGCGCCCGGAACTTCCCGAGACGACGTCATGAATGCGTCCGGTCGGTTGGATGAACGCACTCACGCCGGTGTTTACGGCGCGGGCGATGCCCACCCGATTCTCGACCGCGCGAAACGCGCAGATCGCCAGGTGCTGGGGCTGTTGAATGCCGCGCCCGAACCAGCCGTCATTGCTGATGTTCAGCAGGAAGTCCACCCGTTTTTCGCCGCCGTCGTAGGTGAACCTGCGGCTGACGTAGGGCATGACGTCCTCGTAGCAGATGGGCACACCGAAGCGAAAGGTCTGCGTCAGCTGCGACTTCGGCTGCATGGCGAAGACCTTGAACCCGTCGCCGGGGAACAGGGAATACTCATAGTCGCCATCCGGTCCGCTGAAGGGCATGATGCGGTTGAGCCACAAGTAGAGTGAGTGAAATCGTCCAAAACGGAAAGGGACCACCTCGCCGAAGTATACCAGGTGATTCTTGTCGTAGCGGCCCGGCTCGCGGCCATCGGGATGGAAGACCATGGCGGAATTGTAGCGTCGGTCTTTGGTAAGCAAGTCATCGGGCGTGGGAACCATCGAGGCGCTGCCGGTCACGATGTATGCGCTCCTTCGCTGGGCGCGCGAATGGAAAGCCTGGAAACTCTCGCGGCTCATGGGGAAAAAGTCGCGCACTTCCGGGTTCAAATAGATGATCCACGGCGTCTCTGGCAACAGAAACAAGTCCGGTTGTTGTTCCGCGGCCGCGTCCAGCATGGAGAAGTAGATCGCTCGCTTTTCCACGTCGGGCACTTCGTCGCCTTCTACCGTGTTGACGAAATCACCCTGGAGAACCGCGACCTTCGGCCCGATACTGCCGGTGTTCTGCCGCAGCCGCACTTGCCCATACACGATGCAAAGAGCCGGCAATGCCAGCGCCAGCACGACACTCACCCGCCGCTCTCGCAGGGCCGAGCGCCATGCCTCCCATTGTCCACCGCGCCCCTGCCGGCCGTTTCCTTGACGCGGCGCCATGCGTGCTTTTCGCCATCGGCAGATGATGACGTCGGCAACCGCACCATTGACGGTGGCCGCCACGAAACTCACGCCATAGGCGCCCACCAGATCGCTCACCTGAATCAAGCTCAACACCTGGTACAAACCGTGCGACAGAAAAAACCACGGAAAGCCGGACAGCACCACCGCGCGAAGAATCTCGCCCCCCACCCAGACACACGGAAACACGACCGCGAGGGGCCAGTTCCGTCGTCGGATCACCGAACGCACGGGGATCGCCATCAGCGGAAAGTACACCGTCTGATAGAGGGACAACGCGAGATAGCCCCACCCCGTGGCCGGGTACATCCAGCGCATGTTGATCAGGAAGAAGGCCGCCCCCAATACCACGCTGTAAAAGTACACGCGGGGCGCCCGACTGGCACAGCCCACGAGCACCAACCACGGCGTCAGGCATACAAACGCCAGCGGCCAGATCGAAATCGGTGCGAAAATCAGGCTCTTGAAGAAGAGCGTTGCCAGCGCCAGCAGGAGCAGCGGCCCGTGGGTGTGCATGTCCCGTGTGTCGCGCAGGCCGGGCGCGGCAGAAGCCGCCACCAACTCCGGCTCCGGCGCAGCCCCGCGCGCATGACCCTTTCGCCGCCTTTCGAGTGCTCGCTTCACCGTCACCGTCCTGGCCATGCCCTCGACTTTCGCCCGACCCCGAAAAAGCTGATGCCACGGCGTGGCACGCGATTCCGTCCCGTGCCGTCCCAAGGGAGGGAGTCCTTACCCCGCCCGGTCATCCCCTGGCCTACAATCGCTCCAGCAGTATAACGGACACCGAATCACCCGGCGCCGTCGCGCTATCGTTCGGCGAACGGGCGATCAACGCATTCGCCGTCGCCGCCCCCAAGGCATCTCCCGATCCCTGCCACGCCAGGGGTCGGACCTTCCAACCGCCTTGTGGTGTGATGCACGCGCGCGCCGGCAGGTAGCTTCGACGGTTGCCCGTGGACGGCAACGCGCCGTCCAAGACTGCGTGCACGGTCGCCGGCGTCCAGCCGGCGCGTCCTTCGAGTGCCGCCAGCACCGGTCGCACCAGGAGTTCAAAGCCTACAAAGGCGCTCAGGGGATTGCCCGGCAGCGCACAGATGAGCTTCCCATCCCGGCTCAGGGCCACCAAAGCCGGTCGGCCCGGCTTGATGGCCAGTTTCTCGATCAGAATTCGGGCGCCGGACTCACGCACCAGCTCCGGCACAAAGTCGAACGCGCCGACCGAAACCCCGCCCGTGATGCACAGCACGTCGCAACGCCGCCCCTCGGCCATGCGCCGGCGAATATCGTCGCGGTCGTCGCGCGCCGTGCCCAGTATCAAAGGTGACGCATGGGCATCGCGCACCAGCGCCTCGAGCATGAACGCATTCGAATTACGGATCTTTGCACCGGCCGGCACCTGATCGATGTCGATCAACTCGTCGCCCGTGGGCAGAATCGCCATGGTCGGCCGTCGATACACCGTCACCATGCTGGCGCCACACGTGGCGGCCGCACCCACGTTTATGGGCGTGAGTACGGTTCCCGCCGCCAGCACCGTCTGCCCGGCGCGTGCATAAGTGCCACGATATGTCACAAATTTCCCGGGCGTCAAGGCCTGTTGCACCACCACCTTCGACCCATTCTCGCGCAGCTCCGTTTGCTCCAGGCGTGCGACCGCATCGGCACCCCGGGGCAAAGGTGCCCCGGTGTTGATCTGCATGGCTTCGCCGGCCGCCAGCGCCCGGCCCGCTGCTGCCCCGGCCGCGATTTGCCCCGCGACCGCCAGCGTGGTCGGCGCCGCGACCGTATCTGCCGCGCGCACCGCGAAGCCATCCATCATCGAACGGTCGAAGGGCGGAAAATCGATATCACAATGCACGTCTTCCGCCAGCGTGCGATACAGGGCGGCGCGCAGCGGCTGCCGTTCCTTCGCCCCCGCGCGGACATGGGCAAACAGTATGCGATGAGCCTCGTCAACGTCGATCAACATACTTGCGCCCCACCGGGCAGTACGGCTCATTCCTTTCGGGTTCTGACAGACCAGAACCACACCGGCAATGGCCGCCGCGACCGGCATCCTCATCCGCGTCCTGTTCGCCCGCAACGTGTCAGGGTATCCGTGTTACCCAGCTTGCTCAACAACCGGTTCCCAAGCTATCGTGCCCCCCAGGGATGTTGCAGGACTGATCCGGGAAACCCACTCATGCTCGCCCTCGCCGCCGTGTGGATTGCCCTCGGAACGCTGTTGCTGGCGGCAGAGATGTTGATCTTTCGCACGACGTTTACTGACATCGGCATCGTTCTCGTCCTTTGGTTTGGCGCTCCGGGGGCCCTTTGTCTTGCCGGGCTCGTGCTCTGGTCCCTTCGTAAAGAAGCGGCCACAGATCCAAACGTCCGCAACCAGCGGACCCAGGCCAAGGTCGCGATTACGCTGTCGTTGCTTGCTGCTGCCATCGTCTATCTGCTCATCATCTTCTCGCACAAACTTGAGCCCGTTGAAACCACGGCCCTCCTGCCCTACAATCGTTTGGCGATGGCGAGGTGAGGTGCGACGACCCCGCCGGTTCGTGCCATTCCTATGAAAATTATCCTCAACGGCCAACCCGACCAAGTGGAAAGCGGCGCCACCCTCGCTGTGCTTCTGGGTCGCCTGTGCCTGGAGCCGATCCGTGTGGCCGTGGAGGTCAACGAAGAACTCGTTCCGCGAATGTCCTTTGGCGGTCGGGTTCTTCAGGAGGGTGACCGGGTTGAAATCGTCACATTTGTGGGAGGTGGATAATGAGTGCGGAGCGCTACCGCGTCGGGTCGTTCGAGTTCTCTTCGCGCCTCTTTGTGGGCACAGGCAAGTACGCCAGTTTCGAACAAATGACGGCCGCCCTGGAAGCTTCCCGGTGTGATGTCGTCACGGTGGCCGTTCGTCGGGACGTTCTCCGCGCCGAGGGCGGGAAGCGCGCCGACAGCATCCTCGACCACCTGGATCTGTCCCGCTTCACCATTCTGCCGAACACGGCTGGTTGCTTTACCGCAAAAGATGCCATCCGCTCCGCGAAGCTCAGCCGCGAGTTGCTGGAGGGGCTGGGCAACCCCGGCGGCAAGTGGGTCAAAGTCGAAGTCCTCGCCGACAAGAAAACGCTGCTGCCGGACCCCATCGGCACCATCCAGGCGACCGAGGAGCTGGTAGCCTGCGGGTTTGAGGTGCTGGCGTACACCAATGATGATCCCATCCTCGCCCGGCGACTCAAGGAAGTTGGCGCCACCAGCGTCATGCCCCTGGGATCGCCCATTGGTTCCGGACAGGGGATTCTCAATCCGGCCAACATTCGCCTGTGTCTGGAGTACTTGAAGGATAACGATCCCCATTATCCGGTGATCGTCGACGCCGGTGTGGGAACCGCGTCCGACGTGACCATCGCCATGGAACTGGGCGCGGACGGTGTGCTGCTGAATAGCGGCATCGCCGGCGCCAAAGACCCGGTCCTGATGGCTGCGGCCATGGCCAGCGCGTGCCAAGCCGGCCGCAGCGCGTTTCTGGCCGGACGGATTCCCCGAAAACGGTATGCCACCGCCAGCTCACCTTGGGAGGGAGTGGTCACCCAGCCCCTACCCGCCTGAGCCGGAAACGGTGTCCTTGCTTTTTTCTGTTTGGTCCAGGCGTATCGGCTCGCTTGTCAATTCCGAAGACTTGAGCAACCGGCTTACGGATTGCTCGATGGGGTACAGGTACCTCCCGAAAACCTCTCGCTCGACGCACTCGAACGGAATCCACTTTCCCGGATCGGCCAGGCAACGGACGGTTTGTGACAGGTCGTAGAGCGGAAGAAACCGCTTGGCAAGGTTGGCATAACGGTTGGTCCGCATCAGCACGTCATTGCGCGCGGCGTGCGATACAATCCCGGGGACTTTGTCCGCAACCAACAAGGCATCAATGGCATGAAGCGCTGTATAGAAAGTGACGGTGACGATCCAGTCCGTGAAGGAACGAGGGATGAGGGGTATGAACGATCGGTTATGCGCCCACTGACGTAGGTGGCTGGAAGTGTTCGCCATAGAGCCTCTTCCCCGACTCCGGATCGACAAATCGATCGAACTCCGCCCACGGAATCTGCCGCACCTCGATCAGTCCGAGGTTGAACGTCTTGAGCAAGTCGAGATTCAAGTCCGCCATCGAATCCGCGAGGTCAAAGTCAAACTGCTCGGATTGCGGCGCAACGAAGAAAACAACACTCCCTCCGCGTGGGGAGCAGTAACACGATCGAACCTGCGCTGGTCGTTCCTTCGCCCAATCGTGAGCCTTCTTCATGGCCGCAGACAGCTCGTTCAGCCATAGTTCAACACTGATGCCCAACTGACACGCAGCGATGATCTGCCGACCCGTACGAACGAACAGGTCGTTGTCCTCGGGAAGAAGCAAATACTCGTCCTCCCCGTGGCGAGCTTCGGAAATCCGCGTAACGGAGTTTGCAGATTTCTTGCCGGACATGGATGCGCTCCTCGAGACCTTTGCACAACGTGCACCTTTGGCAGACGCTGAACCCGCCCGAGACTCTATCGGCGTTTCCCCGACCTTGCAACGCAAGGGAACTTCGCTCAAGGCGAAAACAAACCCCTCTGGTTGACCGGTTTCTGCCCGTTCCGATAGGATGTTACGTCGGTCGCGTGAGATGATTCCACCCCAGAGCCACACGGAGGGCACCTGCTCCCAGACTGATGATCATCGACTGTTACACCTACACGTGGGAGCACCCCGACGAATTGGGCCGCTGCCAGCCCGCCAATGGAAAGAGCGGGCAGGAGACCTGGGATTCCGCCCGATCCGGTGCCGCCCGCCACCTTTCCGCGTCCGAACCGGTGGACGTGTCCATCGTGCTTGGTTTCAAGAGCCATTACCTGGGGGCTGAGATCCCCAACCGGCGCCTTGCGGAACACGTCCGCAACTACTCCGAACGTCTCATTGGTTTTGCGGGCATCGACCCCAGTCAGCCGCGCGAAGCGCTGGACGACATACGCGAAGCCCGCAACGACCTGGGTCTTCGCGGTCTCGCCGTCGCGCCCGCGGCCCAGGACTTTCACCCGACCAACAGCCAGGCCATGCGTGTCTACGCCGAGGCGGCACGCTGGAACCTGCCGATCCTCTTTCATACCGGTGTCTTCCTTGCCCCCGCGGCCAAGCTGGAGTATGCCCAGCCGGTCTTGCTGGACGAAGTGGCCCGCGAACTGCCCGACCTGAAAATCGTCATCGCCCACCTGGGCTATCCCTGGGTGCACGAGACGCTCGCCCTGCTGGCCAAGCATCGCCATGTGTATGCGGAAATCAGTGGGATCACGCGCCACCCCTGGATGGCCTATCAGGCGTTACTCGGCGCTTCGCAATCCGGGGTGATGGACAAGCTGCTGCTCGGCAGTGGCTTCCCGCTGGCTACGCCCACCCAGGCCATCGAAGAACTCTACGACATCAACCACATTTGCCAGGGAACAGGCCTGCCCCCGGTGCCGCGCGAGCAGCTTCGCGGCATCGTGGAACGCGATGCGCTGGCGCTGCTGGGCATCACACCACCGCCACAGCTCGCCGGCTACGCGGCCGCGGATGTGGAAGAAGAGGTTGAGTAAAACCGGGTGGCCGGCACCCGCCCGGGATCATGTCGGCACCGGCATGAACTCTGCTGAAAACGAATCGCTGGCACTTCTTCGTCGCATCGCCCAGGAGGACTGCGAAATCGGCGCGGCCGGTTCGATTTCGATTCTTCGTTGTTCGCTTTTCTCCATCCCTGCCATCGATAGAAACTGCCCGAAACAGGTCATTCCGCGACAAAGAAGCGCGAGCTCGTTCCGTCCGGTCCGACTTTCAAGCGGACACGCCGCGTGCATTTCGGACACGCACCCTCGTAGGCCGTACCCTCGCGGTTGCGGTAGATTCGCAGGTACACGCCGCAGCAGTCGAAACGGACTCCCACCCACGGGCGCTTCGGGGTCGCGGCGGAAGCCCGGTCTTCGACGGGCTCGGCCGAAAGACCGGCAATGTCCAGTCGATAGGGGGGTGTTTCGTCCATCTCCTGCATTGATCACCCGGCGTTCGCCGCGCGGTCCAGAAAGCCCAGCACAAATGCCTCGATTCTCTGTCGGCGTTCCGCAGTGTGGTGCAGTATGTCGACCAGTTCTTTCTTCAGGCGCTCCGCTTGCCGCTGGTCTTTCAACGAGGGTAGATTCACCTGCACGCTGTATCCGGCCGCCTGCGCCGCCGCGGCAGCCAGCACCGCCGCTACGCCCAAATCGCTGAGCAAGTGCCTGTTCGCTGACTCTTTCAGTTGATCCATCAGCACCAGCGCCTCCGCGGCCAGCGCCGCCATCTGCATGGGCGCGGCGATTGCGCCCAGCACCGCCTGTTGATGAACCGAATTCGCCGATGCATCCGCGCGTGCCGCCCTGGCAGCGGCCGTCAGTTGACCATACGCCCTGGCGTCCTCTGTGATCAACGCGCGCAGCAGTTCATCGGCACGCCGCAGGCCAACGGCCGTTCCCTCCAGTTGCAAGCGCTCCGCCGCGGGCAGATCCGACCGCAACGAGTAGGCATTGACCATCCGTGCCATGGCGCATGCCAGCGCGCCCGCGGTTGCCGCAACGGCGCCGCCGCCCGGCGTGGGACGCCGAGCCGCGACCTCGTCCAGAAAATCGTTTACCGGTGCCGCCGCCAGATCTTCCATGCCTTTTTCTTTCGCCAGTTGTCCGCACCTGTCTTGAAGTCTCTGCTCTCTCTACGGCTTGTCATCGTTACGGTCGATGCGTTCCTTGGACGCCAGCAACAGTGCCAATGTCGCGTCATCGCCGCGCAATCGCGCCACTTCCAGACCGTTGCTCAGCACATCCCCGGCCGGCCCAAACTGGCGATTGCGGCGATACGCTTCTGCGAGATGATAAAAAGTCAAGGGGGCATCGGGGTTGAGCCGCACCGACCGGCTCAATTCGGCGATGGCCGACGCGAAGTTCCCGAGCTTCACATAGATCCACCCCAGCGTATCGAGCGTATCCGCCGAATCGACGAGGCGCACCGCAGCCCGCGCGTAGGGCAACGCCTGCTGGGGCGCTCCCAAATGGTCGGAAAGAATGTATGCCAGGTTGTTCAGCGCCATCCAATGCTGCGGCGCATAGCGAAGCACGTCCTCATACGCCTGGCGCGCGGCTACCCAGTCGCCGTGCACCTGATGCAGTTCGCCCTGCTCCAGCAGCAACTCTGCCCGCTCCCCATCGCTGGTCGCCGAGCTAATCAACCGTTCCATGCGCTCCTGTGCCTGTTCAATCTGGTTCGCCAGGCGGTACAAACGCACCAGGATGCGGTCATTGGCCCTTGCCGCTGATCCGCCGGGCGGATTGACTTCAAACAGCGCCAATGCCGTCGCGGAATCGGGCCAGGCTGCGACGAGGTTGGCCGTCACAGCGCGCACCATGGCCGGAGTCTGGCTCATGGCCAGGGTCATGGCATCGCGAAACGCGGCCACGGCTTCCGCGTCGCGCCCTGATCGCGCCAGGAACTTGGCACAACAAGAACGCACCCGTGGGGATTCACGCTCCGCGTTGGCCTGCGCGGTGCAGTACTCCAACCCTTCCGCGAAGCGCTCTGCGATCCAGTACACGTCCAGCACGTCGGCCACGCGGTCGGCCGCGTAGCCCGAAACTTCGGCCGCGCGACGAAAGTCGCGAAGCGCCTTGTCGAATTCCTCCTGGTTCAGGGACACAGACCCGCGCAACCCAAACCACCGCGCATCGGGTTCGTTGGCGGCGCGGTTAATCTGCGCCGTGACCATCCGATCTGCGTCAGTGAATCGCTGCTGGCGCACGTAGGCAGCCACCAGTGCCTCGATCGCGCGCGGAGAATTCGGCGCCTCGGCGGCCAGCCATTCCAGTTCGCGCAGGGCCAGGTCACGCCGGCCGCTCTGCTCCTGCCAGCGCGCCAGAAGCAGTCGCGGCTCCAGCTCCAACGCCAGCGGATGGGCGCGTTTCAACGCCTCCAGATCCGCGATCGCCGCCGGCAATCGTCCCTGTGCCGCCTGAAGCTGCGCCCGTTGCAGCAACGCATACGGTTCCGCCGGGCGCTGCTCCAGAAAGCGCGAGAGCGACGCCACGGCGTCATCCAATCGGCCTTCGCGCGAGTAGAGTTCGCTCTCCCACAGGTGTCCGCGCGGATCTTCCGGAAATGCTGCGCGAAATTCGGCGACCAGGCGGCGCGCAATCGAAAGGTCATCCACCGACCGCGAGAGCGCACAGGCGACGCGGGCCGCCATCACCGTGATCAGCCGTGGTGATTGAGCCTCCCGCGCCAACGCCATCGCCTTGTCGTACCAGCCTAACGCATCGTCTGCCCGTTGAACGGAGCGCAGATAGAACTCGCCCAGGCTATAACAGACCTCGAATGTCTCCGCGATGTCCGCCGCCCCCAGCAGTGTTTGTTCCACGGCGGCCAGATCTTCCATCGCCAGGTGATGTGCCGCTACGAGAATCTGCGCGTCGGCCCGCTCCGCCGCCGACGGTCGCGATTTCGCGTATTGCGTCACCACTTCTAGCGAACGCGCGGGGCGCCGCGTACGCCGGTAGTACTTGCTTGCCTCGACCACCCGGTTTCGGTCGTCCGGAGCCAGGGTCAACAATTGTGTGTAGTACTCGTCCGCCAGACTCAATTCATTGGCCGCCTCGCACAGGGCGGCCAATCGTTGCAGGTTCTCCACGTCGCCGGGGTTCTCCTTAAGCTGCGCCTGCCGCCGGGCGATGGCCCCCCGCGGATCGCGGCGTTCCTGCTTCGCGACCACCTCGCCGCGAACCCAGGGATCGAAGGGAATCAGTTGTGCACACACCGCCAGGTGTTTCTCATACGACTCCGCGTCCCCGGCGACGCGCGCCAACAGGGCGAGTCCGCGATGAGCCAGGGGCTCGTTCGGATTGACCGCCAGGGCGCGCTCGTACCAGCTCCGAGCCTCTTCCGGACGCCCCTGGAGTTGATAGCATTGTCCCAGCGACGTCAGCGCCCGTGTGTGGGTTGGCTGCTCCGTGACCGCCGTGCGCAGCGCCAGGATCGCCTGTTCCACCTCCTGGCGATACAGATGATACTGCCCCACGATAGCCTGACCGCCGGCCCCGTCGACATTGTGCTTGACGGCGGAGTCGCGTGCTTCTTTCATCGCCGCCTGATCTTCCAGTTGCGCCCCAAGCTGCAACTTCGTTCGCAGGAGCATGCGGTGGTGCGCCTGGGTGGCGGATAAAGCCGCGGGCGTGTCGCGGGCCAGGAGATGCGCCTCGGCCTGGTTGACAGAAGCCAGCGCGTGGTGCAGATCTTCGGCCCGGATGTAGAAATCCGTCAGGCTCAATGCCCGTTGAAATCCGTCAGGCTCCGCTTCGATCAAACCGCGCAAGGCCGCCAGCCGTTCGTTCTCCGTAAGAGCGGCGCGGGTTGCGACTTCCAAAGCCTTCAAAGTGACTTCGTCGGGGCGCAATGCCAGCGCGGCCGTCACGATTTGTCGCGCCTCGTCCATACGCTGCAGACTGAGCAGGAGCTGCACCGCGCCGCCGATCAGGCGCGGCTCGGCGGGGTCGGATTCCAGCGCGTGGCGGAGCGTTTCAACCGCGGCATCGGCATTCCCGTCGATGGCTTGTTCCCGCGCGGTCAGCAGTGCCGTCGACGTCGGCGAAGTGGTCAGCGCCAGCGCCTGCTGCGTCTTGCCCTGCCGCTCGAACACTGCGGCCTGCAGACGCTTTGCGTCCTCGTTATCCGGATCCAGTGCGGCCACCTGCGCCAATGCCCGGCTCAACTCCGGATTGGTCAACTCGTCGTTCTGAAAAAGCACGTGGGCATACAGCAGCCAGAATCCCGCGGATGCCCGTCCGGCGGCCTGTTCCCGCGCCGCCTCAAGCACCGCCTTGGCTGCGCCCGGTTCATTGAGCCGCAGGTGCAGCCGCGCCAGAATGGTTTTGTTTTCCCAGTCAATCACCCCTGACCCTGTGTATAGCTCGTCGGCGCGCCGCAGGTCCTCCAAGGCATCGCGATCCCGCCCCGCGGCCAATTTCACGCGGCCCGACTGGCTGAGCATGCGCGGATGCCCGGGAAACTCACCTGCGGCATCGTCCACCAATTGGCGTGCAAGCGTCAGCCATTCCTCCCGGGCGCTCCGGTCTGCCGCTCCGTTGGTGCGGTCCAATTCCACGATCTTCGACAGGCACGCATCGGAGGCCAACATGAGCAGCCGGAACAGGCTCAGTTTGTTTCGCGCCGCCGCCACCCCTTTTCGCGAAAAGCCCTGAGCCAGCCGTTGCCGGCTAATTTCGATGACTTCATCCTGCTTTTCCGCCGCCCGGTAGAGTGACGCCAATTGCACCGCAGCGTCAAAGCGCAGTGCGTCCAGGGCAAGACAGTCCTGCAGCATCTGCTCTGCCTTTGAGAAGTGCTCGCCGGCATCCGACAGTTGCGCGGCGCGCGCCCGCGCCCACCGTGCGCTCAGGTACATCGCGTATGCCAGCTTCGCGTCATACAGCGTCTCCGCGTCTTCGCCGGCAAGTGTAATGCTCTGCCGATATAGCGCGTCGGCTTCCAGGAAGCGCGCTGCAGCCTCCGCTTCGGACTCGTGTTGAGGCGCTCGGGTGCGCGCCAGGTGGCGGGCATAGCCCAGCCGCACCTTGGACCCTTTGGTCCCCGGCCCTTCGTAACGCTCCATTAACTCCCGGTAGATTGATTCGCCGCCGGCCACGTCGCTCTGCGCTACCAGAAGCGTCGCCAGGTCCAGGGCGTAATCCACCTCGTCGGGCGCCAGGCGGACCGATTCGCGGATCGCCGCCATCCCGCGTTCCGTACCCCCTTCGACCGAGGCACCCAGTCCCGCCAACGCCATTCCCGTTGCATATTGTGCCAACGCCTCGTCGCCCGGATTCCTTTCGATTTCCGGCCCCGACATCGCCTGTGCCGCTTCGAGCAAGGCACGCCAATCCCGAGACTGTCCATACAGTCGTGCCAGCTCCAGACGCAGCTCCACCCGGCGGCGGTGGGCGGGTAGGAACGTAGGACGCCTGATCAGCGTTTCCTCCCATGCGGAAAGGGCCGCTCCCACCTCGCCGGCGTTCAGCAACATGTCGCCGTAAGTCACCAGGTACTGCGGATCCTGGCTGACCTCCCACGCTTTCAGATAGAAAACCGCCCCCTGTTGCCACTGCTCCTGCTCGATGTACCGTTGTGCCAGGGAAACGAAGTGTTCAGGATCGCTCTTCTGCAACTGCCGGAGCATGAGCACTGAGACCACAATGGCGCAGAAAAACCCAAACAGGGTCAGACCCACCACCACGTTCTTGTTCAGTCGTTTACGCGCCATGGCGAAGCATCCTTAACACTTGTCTATTCACGGCGTGCCCCGGTCACGGGTCGCAGGTCGCAATGCGGTTGGGTTGGTTCGTCACCTCTGTCCACCGGTCTTGGATGACTCGATTGTCCCAACCAGTTCTATTTTCACCAATCCCATTTGCAGGCCTACTCGTGCGCATAGCCGCCCATGCGCTTTGCCTTTCACGATCCGTGACGGTGACCTGGCCGGGCCCACGCGGCGGTCCTGAAGCACCGGCAGCTCCCCAATGCGCCGGTTCCCAGGCTCAGGTCTCCTTCGCTTTCCGCTCAGCCTCCTCAAAGTCCGGCCAGTGTCGCTCGATCAAAACCGGCAACAGCAGGTTCAGAAGTTGCGTCGCTCCCTCGATCGTGTCCTCGCGGGTGGCGAATGGAAAACTCACCTCGACCTTGCTGAAGAAAGCGTAACGGTTCCGCAAGTTGTTGAGCAGCACGCGCACCCAGCGGCTGTCCACCGCAAACGTGCCGTTGACGAAAAACGTATAGACTACCGACACCTGGCGATGGTCGTGCACCGCCGTCTTCTGGAACGTCAGCACGCGAAGCGGAATCTCGTCGAACCGCCCCGCCAGCGACGCAATCCGCCGCTCGATGTTCTCATGCGGCCTCGCCGGGCGATAGCCCGAGCCCAGGTAGCAAACGTCCGGCGTGTGCGGCACTTTCTCGCGCCCACCGGAGTAATAGGTGATGAACAGGTGGGCCACTCTCATGGGATCGCGCTCGCCGCGCGACGTGTCTTCCAGCAGCCAACTGATGTAATGTTCCGTACCCAGCGCTTCGACCATCGTCGGTTCCAGAATCTGGCGTTCCACCACGCGATATGGATGGAGACCTTCAGAATCAAGCGCGGCCAAGGGCGTACGAAGCGGCAGTTCCTTCTTGACCTGTTTGATATCCATGTGGCTCGTGACCGGACCGGCCAATACGGCCCCGATGCCTAGAAGTGTCACTGTAACGATGAAGGGCGTATGGAGCACCCTATCGGAAGTTCCTGGTCCGGGGTGTGTTGACGATAACGTCATGTTATTCAAAGCTTTATCACTGAGTCCGCCCGTCGCGGCGGCGTCCGCATCATAGGTCCATACCTACTCATCGACAACCAAAGACCGCGCAGTCTATTCACGGCCGGGCAATGGATTTTACTGCCCCCAGCGGTTTCCAGCACTTTGAGCAGGCCTCTTTCCATGATGACCGGGGGGGCTGCTGCCGATATTCCCCTAAAGCAGTGCGAGAAACCGGAATTGTGACGAAGCTCGACCAGCCTCTGTCGTCGCGCGTTACGTCCAGATGTCGGATCCGCCCCATGACTGACTCGAAACCACGATGCGTTATCTTCGGGTGCGGCGGGCACGGTCGCGTGGTCCTCGATATCCTGGTTAACGCAGGTCAATACGAAGTGGTGGGCTTCGTGGATTCCAATCCCAAGGTGGCGGGCCGGCGGATCGACGGCGTACGAGTGCTGGGCCAACCGGGCGACCTGCCGCGCATTTGCGAGGAACACCACACGCGCTGCGTCATCGTCGCCATCGGCAACAACGGCGTTCGCCGCGCCTTTGCCGACCAATTGGACGCGATGGGGCTGACTCTCATCAACGCGGTCCATCCCTCGGCCAACCTGGCGCGAAATGTGAGTCTGGGTTCCAACATTGTGATCGCTGCCGGGGCGCTGGTTTGTGCCCACTGTCAGATCGGCGACTCCGTGATTCTGAACACGGGGTGCATCATTGACCATGAAACGCACATCGGCACCGCGACCCACGTCTGCCCCGGCGCGCGTATCGCGGGCCGAGTCACCGTGGAGTCCGGCGCGTTCGTGGGAATCGGCGCCACGATCATCCAGAGTTTGCGCGTCGGGTGCGAAGCTGTCATCGGCGCTGGGGCCGTCGTCATTCAAGACGTGGCGCCCTTGTCTACGGTGGTGGGGGTTCCCGCACGGGAAATCAACCACGTCGGTGACGTGAAAGAGCCGCGGCATTGGATGGTGCCGGAACTTGCCTGCAACATCAGCCGAACGGAAGTCTCGACCATCCGGCGTTGAGGCGTCGCGGGCTCCTTTTTAATCGTCGTTCGCCTGTTTCCACGAAGTGACCTGAATGCGGTGTCGTAATCTCTCTATTCTTCGCGCTCGCATAAGATCGGAAATGGGCCTGCGCCGAAGACACACCGACCTGATGTCGCTCGGCCAATCGAGGGGTTGAAGAAATGCGCCCCATTTCACGGCACGTCAAGGTGAGTCTAGTCCTGCTTGGTAGCCTCGGGCTGGTCTGCTCCTGTCGCCACGTGCTTGGAACAGGGCAAAACGACGAAAACCCGATGCTTGATGACACTGGCGATGGGGATCTCAATGGCTTTTTTCGTGCCAACGAACCCTGGATGATCGGTTCTCCCACCTTCATCGCCTCCGGCAATGGCGCACAAACCGAGTTCATCGTCATTCACACGCCCGAATCGAATGGCCGCTGTCTGGGCCTGGACCCACCTGCCTCGCTCCGCTATGTCAATGGCCAGTTAACGCTGAGCGCTATGTTCAATGATGTGGAATCGGGCGGACCATGCGGCGTCAACGTGAGCGGCCACGCGGCGTTGTGCGCCCCGGGCCGTATTCTCGACCCGCCGGCCAGGTGCCAACTGAACGACACCGAAGGAACGGTCAACGCCAACGGTGAAGAAAGCGCCCCCGAGCGCACCCAGATTGTCCGCTTTGCGGTGTGCGATGAGGCCCCCGTGAGCTTTGACGATTTCACCGAATGGACCTTGTCCAGCCTGCACTTTTTCGGGGGTACGTTTCTCGACGATCCCGGAGCCATCGGCGCGGCGGTACTGTTCGGCGGTGTCGGCCCCACGCTACAGAACGGAACAGTCGTGACCGGGGTGGTCCAGGGAACGGAACTCATCGGATGTCTGGACGAAATGCCGCAGGGCACCGTCTTACTCAGCGGGTCGACGTTGACCATCGACACCGGTTTGGTCGGGCGGAACAACGCGCAGGGACAGGGAACCGCCGAAAGCTGTGCGGTGACTTTCGATGGGCAAATGGCTTACTGCGCCACAATGGATCCGGCCGTCTTCGGGACCCCTGGTGAACTGACCCGTGTCATTCGATTCGAGGGCAACGGCCGGTGGACTTCGGATACCGAGGAAGGTCTGTTCTCGGTCATGTATCTTGGAACAGTGGTCGGCGGCGGATCGGGCGGCGTTCCGCCCGGCGTTCGGGTCAAGGGGGCGGCAACTCCGATCGCATCGCCGCCCTGACCGGTGTCGGCCTGCGGCGTGACGCATCTCGTCATTGCTGCTCAGGCGGCAGTGTGCCGGCCCCACGGTTCGGAACAATGAAGGCGTAGAAATCCGGATCGTTCGGAGACTTTCTGCGGTCGTTCTCCACGATGAGAAGGCGCGACACCTTGGACATGGCGCCGGTCAGGTACACCTTCCCATCGGGCGTTGTCTGCTTGAACAGTCGGATTTTCGTGCCTTCCATGGCCATCCTGCTGAAAACCGGTTGTCTCACCGAAACGTTCGTTACAAACTTCCGGAAACCACGGGAACCAGCGCATCGGCCAGGTCGCGCAGCACGGAAAGCGGGTGCTGATCGGCATTGATCCGTGCGATCAGCCGTTTGGGATAAGCGTCAAGCACTGGAAACGTCTCGCGTTCAAACACCTCAATGCGGTTCTCAATCACGCCCCGATCGGCGTCGTCGGGGCGGTTGGACTTCTTCGCGCGGCCCATCAGCCGCGCGATCAGCGCATCACGATCGTCGATCATGAGGTAGAGAACCGCTTTGACGTCGATCACCGGCTTGAGAAGTTCCACCTGGGCCACCGTCCGCGGGATGCCGTCCAGAATCAACGTGTGATAGGCCAGGTCGATCTGGCCGGCAGCCACGCGCTCCTCCACGTGATGGCGGAACACGCGAATCGTCAGTTCGTCAGGTACAAGCAACCCTTGCGTGGAATAGGAGCGAAACTCCTTGCCGATGTCCGATTGCGGATCCAGCCCGCGGAAAATATCGCCCATGGCCAGGTGCACCAGGTTGGGCATTTGCCCCAGCACCACGCCCTGAGTTCCTTTGCCCGATCCCGGACAACCAAACATGAGAATGCTGGGATACATCGATGTCGTAACCACCGTCGCCTCCTGTTTGGATACGGCTACTGCTATTGTTCTTTCGCGACAACGGCGCTGCACGGCGGCGCGGCGATCATCCTACCGCATTGGCTGTGCTGTGCCAAAGCCCAATGGCTTACACGACCCCGGGTGTCCATTGTACGTGGAGTCGATACGCACAGCATGCAACACTCGGCATTCATTGGGCCAGTGATCTTGATCCCGGGATGCGATCACTCCCGCCATCCGGTCCGATCACGGACCATTCCCCAGTCTGCAGCGCCAAGGAAAGCGATAGGCTCTTCGGGATCGAAGTCGTGCACACGAACCATCCCCGCGCCAAACACTCCACGATCTCGCCCGGACCGGGCGGACCGTCAACCGTTCTCCAGCATTCCCTTGGATCGACAAAGTGCCTGGCTGGATTGACTCCTGGCGCGACCAACGCACATTGCTTGCATCGTCCGGCCTTTGTCGGCCGGCCTTCCCCTCGTGACTCGTTTTCAGGAGGCTTCCCCATGCGCACGAAGCTCGTTCCCGTTGTGCCCCCTCGGTCGGCGAATATCGGCGTCATGCTCGCCGTCTGTTTACTGGTTTCGCCCGTCGGGCTGGCTCAGCACCCCGGCGATTGCGTCCGCTTGTCGGCCACCCACGTCGACGGCGTGCCCATTCACGCCGAGTCGCGTAACAGCTTCACCGGGCGCCGTTTTCCCGACGGCACCATCGCCCAAGTCGTGGAAACGGCGCACGATGACCGCTGGCTACGCGTCCAGTCCCGCGAAGATTCCGGCTGGATTTCATCGCGCTACGCCGCGGCGGTCGTCGCCTGTCCGACCGCGCCACCGCCGCCAACCCTGGAGTCCATTGGAATCGCCACCTGGAACCTGGAATACCTAAAGGAGGGCGCCAAGCGCGGGTTTCCGGAATTTCAGGGCGCCAACGCGCTACCGCCGCGCACGGACGCCGACTACCAATTCATCGCCGACACGATCAACACGCTCGACCTGAGTATCGTGCTGCTTCAGGAGATCAACGGCCATGACGTGCCCGACGAGTCGGACAGCGGTTCCGCCGAAGCGCGTTCTCACGAACTGGACCGGCTGGTGAGCAAGCTCGGCGCTGACCGCTACGCCTACGTCATCGGCACCACGGGCGGCGCGCAGCGCCTGGCGGTGCTCTACGATACGCAGGTGGCGCACCTGGTATGGCATTGCGAGGCCGCGCTGCCCAATACCGTGGTCGAAGGCAGCAAGCTGTTCGCCCGACAGCCGCTGTTGGCCTACTTTCGACTGTTCGATAACGGCGTGGAGATGAACGACTTCGTCGTCATTTCACTGCACCTGGCGTCGAAGCGCGAGCTGACTCAGAACCACGACCAGGCCATGACCGCCGTGGTGGCGTGGGTCGAGGAATCGCGCGCGGCCAACGGCTGCGTTCCGGCGGGCGAGTTTGATGTCTTGCTCGCAGGCGACCTGAACGCCGACCGCTTCGACAGCCACATGGAGACGTTCTGGGACAATCTGGAAGCCACCGGTTGGGACGTGCTGGCCGATCATCCGTCCTACCCGGCCACGCGCCTGACCAGCAACCCTCCCGCGCAGCACGACCGCAAGCTCGACTACGTCATCGTCTCTCAGGGAGACGGCGGCCTGGCCGGCGAGGAAATCACCCAGACCACGGCCACCGTGCATGCCGAGCTTGTGGCGGCCGCCGGCGGCGGGATGTCCTTTCGCTCCCGCGCTTCGGATCACCTGCCGGTGAGCGTCCGGGTTCGTGTCATCGAGGACTCCGATTAATCTGTCCGACGCAGGCCGTGCCCGGGTCCGCAATCTCAACAAGGATGATCGGGACCGCTGTGCAAACCAGGAACGACCGAAGCAGGTGACTCGCCGAGGCACTGATGCTTGCGCCCCCATTCGCCAGGGTGGCAATCAGTGCGGGCGAACAAGGCGGTTCGATCTCTTGAACACGGCGGTCCGGCGGCCGGGTCGGTGGTGAACGGCTACGCGCTTCACTGGAGCGCCCGGATCATCATCAATGCATCGGCGATGATGCGGACATATTTACGCGGAGCGGATAAAGCGGTTTGTTGCGCGAGACGAAAATGCCCAATCGAAGGCCTTGCGATCCAGCAGAGTAAGGTGATGAAACACCGCCGCGCAGCAATGGAGCGCGACCCGCGTAACTATCAACACCGCCGCGAATGCGACGGCCCCGCGCTTTCGGCTATCCACGTGTCACTACGCCGCGCTGGATTCGAACCAGCAACCTTCGGTTCCGTAGACCGATGCTCTATCCAATTGAGCTAGCGGCGCGCCGGGATTCCGAAAACGCGTGTGGCGTCTGCCCACGTCGTGCGGACTGTCTTTGCCCGGGGCGCTTCATCTTATCGCCTTATCGCTTTACGACAAGCCCGCTTCCGGCGCCAAACTCGAAAGTACGGCGCGCACCAAATCACCCGGAACCTCGTCAACGACCACCGGCCGACCGATCCCCTTCAGCAAAACGAACCGAAGCCGACCACCCTTCACCTTCTTGTCGCCGAGCATCGACCGCCGTATCCGCTCTTCATCGAGCGCCCCCGGCAATCGAACCGGAAGCTCCAATGAGGTCAGCAACTGGATCACCCTTGTCACTAGCCCTGCGTCGATCAGGCCCATGGCTTCGGAAAGACGACAGGCCGCGACCAGCCCCAGTGAGACACACTCGCCGTGGCGCCAGGCGCCTCCGCAGTTGGCTTCGATAGCGTGTCCGACGGTGTGTCCCAGGTTTAAGACCACGCGAGCGCCCGTAGTCTCGCGCGGGTCTTGCTTCACCACTTCGGACTTGAAACGGACGTTTCGCAAGATCAACTCTCGTATCTGTTCCTCCTCCAAGCCGATGATTCGAGGTGCATTCTCCTCATGCCAGGCGAGAAACGACTCATTGCACAATAGGGCGTGTTTGACAGACTCCGCCAGGCCCGCGCGCACGTCGCGCGGCGGCAGGGTCTTCAACGTGTCCGGGTCCATGGCAATGAGCGATGGCTGGTGAAACGCACCAATCAGGTTCTTGCCTCCGGGGAGATTCAAAGCCGTCTTTCCACCGATGGATGCATCGACCATGGCCTCCATCGAAGTGGGCAAGATTGCCCAACGAATGCCACGCATCCAGGTGGCGGCGACAAAACCGGCCAGGTCGCTCACCACACCACCACCCAACGCGACTATCCAGCCATCCCGACCGATGCGCAATGACCGGAGGGTCTCGTACAGTCCTCCCGCGCAGGGAAGGCTCTTCGCGGATTCGCCCACCGGAAGCGTATGACCGGCCACCCGGAACCCCGCACGAATGACAGATGCCCCTACCCGATCGCCATAAAGCGATCCGACGGTCTGGTCACTGACCAGCAAGACGGTTCCGTTTTTCGTCACATCGGGGCGTTCCGCCAATAGCCGCCCAAGATCGTCGACCACCGGTCCAACGAACAGTTGAGGATCGCCTTCGATCTCAAGAATTCCCTTTATAGACATGGCCATCATTCTAGCAGCCGAGGGCCGACTTGCTGCGCGAATCCTACGCCTGGAAACCAAGTGCTCATCCTGAGAACGGCCCATGACCACTGCACCGCTGTAATGCCACGAAGTAGCTCGACATCCCCAGTAGTTAAGCTTCAATTTAGTGGTCGGGTTCATGAGACTCTCCCGAAGCGACCAGAGACCGAGGTAGGGCACAAACATAGGATTTGTAATAACTTATGTAGTTGCGACCTCTGGCGCCCACTCGACGTATGATCACGCAATCGGAACTGAACACGCGTTGACGATTTCGTGAAGATTGATTACAATCCGCTCGCATGACCAAGACCACAACCGCTCGCAAACCTAAAGGTACCCCCAAGAAGAAGGCAGAGTCGCGACAGATCAAGACGTTCCGCTCAGCAGTGAATTATTTAGATTCACTGACAAATTATGAGCGGCTCATCCGACCGTCGCACAATGCTAACAACTTCAGCTTGGCCAGGGTAACGCGCATTCTGCATGCACTTGGGAATCCGCAAAGAGATTTCAAGTCAGCGCACATCGCGGGCACAAAGGGCAAGGGCAGTACAGCGACCATGCTCGGGCAGATGTTGGCCGCTTGCGACTTGAAGGTTGGGCTATATACGTCGCCACACCTGCTGAGTATCCGGGAGCGGATCGCCATCAATGGCGAGATGATCTCCGAGCCGGCCTTCGCGCGGGCCGTGGCCGCCGTGGCCGCCGTGACCACGAAAGCCAAAGTCCCCGATCCAACTTATTTTGAAGTCCTTACCGCGGCGGCGTTTCACCATTTCTCCAAGGAGGAGGTTGATATCGCCGTGGTCGAAACCGGGTTAGGCGGCAGGCTGGACGCCACCAACGTGCTGCACCCGGAAGTGATCGGCATCACCAGCATCAGTTTTGACCACATGGCGCAGCTTGGGAGCACCTTGCCGCAGATTGCCGCGGAAAAGGCGGGCGTATTCAAGAAAGGTGTCCCGATCATCAGCTCTCCGCAACGTGCGAACGTGCGCGAAGTGCTGGAGAAGTCGGCAACCGGACAACAGGCTCCCCTGCGGTTTTCGGATGAGCAGGTGGATTTCAGCTATCGGTTTGAGTTTTCGCGGTCGGTCGGTCGGCACGCGCGCATTTGCCTGACCACGCCGACGAGTCGGTTTGAGCACTTGCACGTGCCGCTGCTCGGCGAGCACCAGGCCGTGAATTGCGGCCTGGCGCTGGGAATGTTGGACGTGCTCAAAGCGCGCGGCTTCCCGATCGACGACCAGAAGGCCATGGAAGGTCTGACGCATGTGAACCTGCTGGGGCGGATGCAGATGATCTGCGAACAGCCGCGGATCCTGGTCGATGCGGCGCACAACGCTTCGAGCATCGACGCGCTGGTCCGCGCGATCGGACAGAACATCAGCTACGATTCGATGGTCATGATCTTCGGTTGCAGCCGGGACAAGGACATTACCGGCATGGTACGGCGCATCCAGCTTGGGGCGGATAAGATCATCTTTACGCGGACGGATTCGCCTCGCTCCGCTGATCCGGCCGAGTTGGCGGCCGAGTTTGCGGAGCAGTCAGGCAAGATGGCCCAAGTGGCACGCGACCTTGATGATGCCATGCAGATCGCACTGTGCGCCATTAGCCGCGAAGACCTGGTGTGCATCACCGGTTCGTTCTACCTGGTAGCCGAGGCGATCCGCAAGTACAGCGGCAAGCGCCTGCAATAGCGTGAGCGGTTGTCGATCGGCGCACGAGGCGAACCGCGAGAACGGGAGGGATCACGCGGCATGCCCACGCCACCTGTCCACGGGAACGCAGCCCTGCCTGCCGCAGCTTCGTCGCGCGTGGCAACTTGTGTGGACGGACGAATCGACCTGGAGGGCCCCGTCGACTGGCCGGACGGCACCAAGTTGCTCGTCTCTCCGATCCCATCGGATGCGCTCGACGGCCGATTGAAAGGCCACGTCATTGTGGCCGGCTTTGGGCTGGCCGGTCGTTGCGTCGTCGACCTGCTCACCGGTCTGCACATTCCCTACACCATCATCGAGCAGAACGCCGTGACGGTAGAAACCCAGCGTGCGCTGGGGCGCACGATCGTCCAGGGCGATGCGTCGCAGAGCGAGGTTCTGGTGTCGGCGGGGCTGAATTCGGCGGGTATGTTGGCGCTGACCATTCCCGATGAAGAGGCCGTACTGAAAGCAATCGGTGTAGCACGGCGGCTGCACCCGGAAATCTACATAATCGCGCGCACCAACTACTCCTCGAAGGGCATGCACGCGGCGCAGCTCGGGGCCGACGACGTCGTAAAAGCCGAGCAGGCCGTGGCGCTGCAATTCTATGAGCGGCTCAGCCGGCGGTTGGGACTGCACACGGCCGAATCCCGCTGAATCGATGTTCCCGGCCCGCGCCTTTGGTGGTGCGGGAATTCGCGGCCCGCGAAGTCCGGAATCTCGGGCGCAGCGTTGTCCGTCTCGATGGTAACCTCGTTGTGACTATGGGCACGCGGCGCCGACGCCGGCCTGCACGGCGTTGCTGACGAGTTCATCAAGAACGGCATCGGTCGCGGGCTCGGCGTTGCCGTCGACGATTGGCGTAGACAGGCAGTAGACCGCCGTAATGGTCCGTTGCGTGCTCCGCCGCTCCCGGCAACCGCTGATGCCGGTGACAATCTCTCCCTCGTCACGTCTTCCGCAGTCGCCGTGCGGCGTGCCGGCGCTGGGCGGGCGGTACCACAATGAAAGGTCGATCAGCCGGTCTGGGTTGACACCGTCGCGGCGCACATAAAAACAGCGCGCGAAGAACGGCATATCCTCCAAAAAAGAATGAAACACCACCTCACGCAGCGCCGGCACATGGTCTCCGCTGACGTTGATGGTGAACCCCTCGGGACAGACCGCGGCCGAGGCCATCCCCACGGCCGGTGGCGGTTCATCATCGCCGGGCTCGTCGTCCCCCGGTGGTTCGTCGTCAGCGGTCGCGCAGTCGCTATCATCGAATTGGCAACCGCAGTCGCATGTTCCGTCGCCGTCAAAGACCGATGGACAGGCACCTTCGTAGCGCGTGCCGACCCAGCAGTAAAAGCACCGATCGTCGGAGCAATCGGTGGTCGGCTCGGGTCGCGGTGGTGGGGGAGGAGGCGGAGGCGGCGGAGGCGATGCCTCAGGTGGTTGACACGGGTCGCCGCTCGTGTTCGTGTCGAACAGGCCGGCTGCGGCTTCACCCATGATGTACTCGACCAGCACAACAATGGCGAGCAATGCGGTCCTGGCGCTATCAATCCGGTCGCAGCAGGAACTGGAGATTTGAGCGCAATTACCGCAATGGGCCGACGCATCCTGGTCTATTCTGGCTCCCACACGGCCAAGGGCGCAAAGGAGTAAACCACCGCTGACCATCTGGCGGTCGGCGCGCATTTGCAAAGCCAGGTCGAAATCGTCCCCGGAAACAAGTTGCCCCCTTCGGCCGCACTCCTCGCGTGCGACCCTGTTGACTCGATCTCCCGCGCACAACAACAGGTCCAGCGAACTATCCTGGTACGTCGCCAGCGACTTTGCCCGTCGGTCAACGGACGAAAGCGCTGCGCCTACCGATGGCAGCGCCAGATCGTGGCCGGAACTGATCTCCGCGCCGTCTTCTGACAGGATGTAGTCAAACGTGCCGTCATCGTGATGCGTAAACTCTACCACAAGCCCATCGAGTTCAGCGGCAATGGGCCGGGCTGCGGCGTCAAAATGAACGTCAAGGACAAATTCCGGGTGGCTCATCCGCATCCGGTTTACGACCGCGGTCGCCTGGTCGCCGAACACGATCAGATCGCCTTCTTGGGCGCTCGTGGAAACGATCGTTCGATCACCGCTGGTGGGAAAGCTCACTGCGTTGCCTAGGAAGTCGTTGTCCCCCGGGTTCATCGATCCAGTGTCGACATGGCATCCAGCCAGAATCAAGCCCAGTACCAGGGCGATGAACTCAGCCGAGCGTCCTTGCTTGCGGTACGCTTCTTGCCAATGATCCATGGTACGTTTCCCTTCGCTATGAACAGACCACCGGCATATCCTGAGATGCGAAGGACCAATGCCGATGAAAGGCCTCTTTGGACCACCCGTTGCCGCACTGTGCTTCGAGTGCAGAACGACGTGTTCTGGTGATCCGGCGCTGCCGGCGACGGCCCGACGACAACCCCAGACTAGCAATCCGGTCCAGCCATCTCAACAAGATTTTCAAAAAAAGTCGACTTCGTGACGTTCGTCGTCGGTTCGGTGATCTTGCAAGGTGGCTTCCGCGTTGGGAATCAGACCGGGACGGGCGTCAGTTTTCGCGCCTCGGGGCAATAGTGGCCCGGCGACTTGCCCCGCGAAGTGCCAAAGGTCGACACTCGCGTTATCGGACGCCGCCCGGATTCCTACCGAGCGTCACAGAGACCTATGGCAAGAAGTGAAGGGCACGGGGAGTAGCATTGCCGCCGGGCGTTTTGGTAACATGGTGCACGGCCTTTCGGGACGGACTCTCGGGCGTCCGCCTCCACGGCCGGTTCACCAAATAAGCGGGCCGATCGCTTGCGCCGGGAAGTGCCTTAAATGAGACACGTCACAGTTACGGTGACGCCTGAGTGCGTGATTCACTGCAATGGGAGCAAGTCCATGAACGTAATTCGTCTTCTGGTCTTGATTGACTTTCCCGGCTTTTTTCGAGAGAATCTGACTCTCGCAGCACTTGCTCGGGCCGGGCCACGCGAACACCTGCGTGGGTGATGCACCGTGAAGGGAGGGGAGCCTTGAACCAGAAACGACTTCTTATTCATTTTGCCGTTTCGGCATTGTTCACGGGCGCCGCGGCCGAGGCCGATGCACTGCTGGGGTCAGGATTTACCTACCAGGAACAGCTCAAACAGGAAGGCGCGCCGCTGAACGACTCGGCGGACTTCGAGTTCACGCTTTGTGACAACCCCGGCAGTAGCAAGCCGTGGACCGGCGAAAATCAGGTCGGCGACCCGGTGGCGATAAACGATGTCGACGTCGTCAACGGCCCGTTCTCCGTAGAGCTGGCCTTTGGCGCGGCCGCGTCTTACGGTGCAACCCGCTATCTCCAGATCGCCATCCGCCGCCCGCACGATCCATTTAGCGCCGGGCCGTACCGCTACTCAAGACTGCCTGCACCGGGCGAGCGCCTCCGTGACAGAATCGCCACCTCGGGTCAGAAGTGCAATTGGACCTGCGGTACTCCGAATCTGGGCCGCGACATGGACCGCCCCAACGGAAGCTACGGAAGATTGGCGCGCCGGGTGGAAACGCCACAGAATTGGACTGTACCCCCTAGAAACTCTGTAATCGCGGAGAAACTGACTATTTATAGGACTAACTTTGATTTTCTGGACGACAAATGTGTGTGCCGGAGACCCCGCCACTAGGAATCGCTGGATCAATCTAGCCAGCGGACTGCGGAGATTTGAAGAGCACCCGAGGGTTTTTCTGAAGGTTTTGCTTGGCGATTGCATATTCTCTTCTGAGGATCACGTTGCGCTAAAGAGCGCACAACTCATCGCGGGTTGCTCTTGTAACGCCGGGCAGGTCATGAGGGAGGAATCATTATGGGCAAGAAACTCAGCACTCTTTCGGCCTTTCTAGTAACGGCTTTGGGCTGGCAGCTGCCGGTTTCGGCCAGGTCGTTCACCTATCAGGGGCAGCTCAAGCAGGGGGGCGTGCCGGTTAGCGAGCCGACGGCCATGCGTTTCTCGCTCTGGTCCACGGCCAGCCATGGACTCGTGATCGGATCGGCGATCGAAGTGGATCCGTTGGACGTGGTCAACGGCTTGTTCCAGGTCGATCTGGACTTCGGTATTGGCGCGTTCGACGGCAATCCTCGCTGGCTTCAGATTGAGCTGAAGGATTCCTTTGGGTCGTACTTTTCGCTCGAACCCCGCCAGCCGATCAACCCGGCGCCCTATGCGCTGTTTGCCTTGAACGCACCGGTGGTCGGCGGCGACGGATGGTGGGCCGCCAACGGCGACGACATTCACAGCCTTCACAATGGCAGACTCGGCATTCGCACGACCTCGCCGCGTCAGCACCTCAGTATCGGAAACAACCTGGATCTTTACAGCGGCGGCGTGAACAACCCGACCCGTCCGTCGATTCGCGGTTCGGCGGCCAACAACCTCGTTCTCAACGCCAGCCAGGACGGGGCCGTCTTCATCAACCATGACGGCGGTACCGGTGGCGTCCGCTTTCACGCCGGAGCGAGTGGCGCGGACAATGAACTGATGCGTCTGACCAACGACGGGCGGTTGGGCATCGGCGTAGCCGATCCACTGCACAGGCTGCACATCACCGGCCCGAACAACATTTCGATGGTCTACGCCGAGAACAACTGGATCACTATTCGCGGGATTCACACGGCATCCGGGACCTTTCCAGGCGTTCAGGGCGAAACCAACTCTACATCCAACGACGCCGCCGGTGTTCGCGGATTCATCAATAGCACCACGCCCGGTGCCCGCTCGGCTGGGGTCTGGGGCCGAAACTTCGGTACCGCCGCCAATGGTTACGGCATCCGCGGATCCCACGAGGGCAATGGCGTGGGTATCTTCGGCGAGGCCTCGGGCAGCAGCGGCTGGGCCGGCTATTTCGAGGGGCGTGTTCGCGTCATTGGAAACGACAGCGGATCGGGGATTGAATCGTCAGGGACGATCTCGGCCAGCAGAGCCGCCGACGCGCCGGGGCCGGGAGGTCTCTTTTCGCGCAGTACGACCGCCGGGGGCACCGTTCTGGGGCCGTCCTATCGCACGGAAATCGACGGGCGCGAGATTGATGCCTACAGTCGCGATTCGGTACCGCCGTTTGCGATCGGTCCCGTGTCGCTGCGGCTCAACAGCAACTCCAGCGGCGACGTTACCCTGGCCAGCGGCGGAGGCAACGTCGGCGTCGGCGTGTCCTCACCCAATTCCCGCCTGCACGTCAACGTCCCCTCGGGCAATCACGCGCTGCGCGTGCAGATCGGTGGCGCCACCAAGCTTCTGGTGGCCTCGACCGGCGGCGTTTCGGTTGGAGCCAACGTGACGACGCCACCCACGAACGGTCTGCACGTCGCCGGCGACGCCCACGTCAGCGGCGTGTTGGACATCGGCATCGAAACCATCGCCGAATTCTGCAACAATAGCTTGACATGCACCGCTCAATGTCCTCCTGGCAAAGTCGCCCTTGGGGGGGGCTGCAGCGCTCACAGTTGCTGTCGAGGGGTCTCACACTCGGAGCCGATTCCCAACGCATTTGGTGGCTCCTCCGGGGCGCCGACAGGATGGTACTGTGAGAAGGACAGCTCAGGAATAGAAGATAGCCCCGGCGCAACCAGAGCCTGGGTGATCTGCGCCCGTGCCAAGTAGCGCCCAAAGCGGAGATTTTACAGATTGGAACAAGGGTTCTGTAACGGAGAAACAGAAGATGAGAACACATAAGAAAAAACCGGGAATCTTGATCGCTGGAACGTCCGTGGCCCTTGTTTGCGGGGCCGATGCGCCGTTAGGGTCAGGGTTCACCTACCAGGATCAGCTATAGCGGCATGGGGTTCTGCTGAATGCCCGAGCCAACTTCGTACCCTTGCGGCGGGACCGACCGTAAACCTCCATCAAGGAGAACGGAAGTGAAGACAATTCGAACCGGAAGGGTAACGAGGATCGTATGGGTGTCTCTCATGCTCGCGCCGGTGGGCGCGGTCGTCGAGGCTGGGCAGCCGGTCAACACGGCGTTTTCCTATCAAGGACAGCTAAAGTGGAACAGCGTCGCGGTGAGTGACACCTGCCGGTTCCGGTTCACGCTGTGGGACGCTCCGGTCGGCGGCACTCAGATCGGCTCGCCGGTCAACTTTGATGGAAGCGCGGGGAACCCGCCCGTTACGGTGGTTAACGGCCTGTTCACCGTCCTGCTGGATTTCGGCACCGCCGCTTTCGACGGTAGCGCCCGCTGGTTGCAGATCGAGGTGGCGCACCCCACCGGCGGCCCCTTGACGGCGCTCAGCCCGCGCCAGTCGCTGACGCCGGTGCCCTTTGCACTGCACGCGGTGCGTGCCGCCACCATCGGCGGACCGTCGTCGTCCGGGCCGATTCGTGGCACGTGGCAGCTTCGGTCCGGCATCATGCTGCCCAACTTTGACGCCAATCTCGAAGTCACCGGAATGGTCCTGGACGACGGCGGCATGGGCCGCGTGTTCTTCCGCGACCTATTGACCGGGACCAACGACTGCGTGCGAATACTCTACCTCTTTTACAACAACGACACGCTGCTCATCGACTTCGTCCGCGAACGGTCACTGCGCTTGCACCCCGAGCGAACGAACATCTTCCCCACCGTGGTGATCGACGGCGATTTCCTGGGCCTGGCGGACGGCGCGGGCAACATCGCGTTGTTTTCGCGCGAGGATGCCCTGCCGGCAGACGTGAGTTGCGGCGCGCTGCAGGTCGTGGAGCTGTTTACGAACATCCCCGTACCGTCGTTCTTCTCCGGCCTGGTGCTGTTCAATGGCGACCTGGTGTACAACTCGACCAACAACCAGATTGAGGTGTTTGATCTCGCGACCGACGCGATCATCGCTCCGCTCGCACCGACCAACAGTCGTTTAATTCAGACCACCCAGTCGGTTGCGATCCCGCCGCACTTCTGGCATCACTGCGCCTGCGGCGGCAGCCCGGATATCTCTCGCTCCAACCTCACCACGGTGTTCGACACCATCCACACCGCCAACGACCTCAGCCGCCAGATCACCATCCGCGCGGCGGCTTTTGTCCCGACCACCAACCGCCTGTGGTTGCACGGCTTCGGCCAGGCCAACGGCGGGCGGTTCGTTTTCCTGATCGTCGATTCCAACGCCGAGCCCGACGTCCTCGATCAGGCGATCGACTTCAACCGCGAAGTTCGCGGCCTGGCTTTCGATGGGACTGACTTGTGGGGTTTTGTCACCATGGCCACCCGATCGGTGGCCCGCATCAATCCGGGAACCGGCCGCGTCGTCGAGACGTTTGAAGTCCCCGACGAAGACGTGGCCACCTGGGTGGGCATCGCGTTCGAAGGCGACCATATGTACCTGTTGGGGATTACGAACACGAATTCGACCGGGCCGGTCCTGTACCGTGTGGTGCGACCGTAGCGGTCCACGAGCGCCGGAGGTTGATGATGCCGCACCGTGCCGATCGCTCTGGTCTTCGCCGAGGGCTGACGCCGGTGCGGCAAAAACAAAGGAGGAACCGGATGGCAAGGCGATTTTTCAGGCCAGCGACCGTACTGAACGTTGTTGCGGCGTGCGCAGCGACGGCGGGCGTCACGGCGATCGCTCAGCAGTGGGAGATTACGCGCTCCACCATCGACGGCGGCGGCGCCATGCGCAGCGCCAGTGCCGACGGCGTGTTCGAGCTTTCCGGCACCATCGGCCAACCGGATGCGGGCGACATGGTAGGCGGGCCATTCGAGATGACTGGCGGCTTCTGGTTTCAGACCCCGCCCGCCGACTGCGACGAGGACGGGCTGGTGGCACTGGCCGACCATTCACTGTTCGAACTCTGCCTCACCGGGCCCGATCTGGGACCGCCGCCGGCAGATTGTTCGTGCTTCGACGTGGACCGCAGCGGCACGGTGGACATGCTCGACTTCGCCGCGCTGCAAGCGGGATTCACGGGACCGTAGGAAGCATCAGAGCATCATCGACTCATCGTCGTGTTCCAACGGCGCTCCGACCCGAGCCTGGTTCAACTTCGCCGGCACCGCTGCGAACCATACTCCGCATTCACCATTACGCATTCCCCCCCCTACGCCGCCTCGGCCATGGTCGGGGTCTTATCGAGAATCTCGCGCAGCACGTCATCGGTGCTGATGCCCTCGGCTTCGCCCTCAAAGTTGAGGATCACGCGGTGGCGCATGGCCGGCAGGTACATTTTCTTGACGTCGCTGAAGCTGGCGTTGAAGCGCCCGTCGAGCAGCGCGTGGAGCTTGGCGGAGAGCGCCAGCGCCTGCACCGCACGCGGGCTGACGCCCCAGCGGACATATTTGTTGGTGATGTCCAGCGCGTGCGGCCCGCCGGGGTGCGAGGCCATGGCCGTGCGAATGGCGTAGTCTTCCACGTGCGGAGCCATGACCACGCGGCGAACCAACTGCTGGGTGCCCAGGATGTCCGCGCCGCGCATGACTTTGTTGATCTGCGGCTGATAGCCGGTGGTGGTGCGCTCCAGGATAGTCTTGAGTTCCTCCCGGCTGGAGTAGTTGACCACCAGCTTGAACATGAAGCGGTCGAGCTGCGCCTCGGGCAGCGGGTAGGTGCCTTCCTGTTCGATGGGGTTCTGGGTGGCCATAACGAAAAATGGCTCTTCCAGCGCGTGTCGGGTTCCGCCGACGGTGATGGTGTGCTCCTGCATCGCTTCGAGCAGCGCTGACTGAGTCTTGGGCGTGGCACGGTTGATTTCGTCGGCGAGGACGATCTGGGCGAAGAGCGGCCCGCGCTGAAACTCGAAGGAACGCTTTCCGCTGGCGGGGTCCTCGGAGATGATCGTCGTGCCGATGATGTCCGCGGGCATCAGGTCGGGCGTGAACTGGATGCGCGAGAACTGAAGATCGAGCGCCTGCGCCAACGTGCGGATCAGGTAAGTCTTGCCCAGTCCGGGCACGCCTTCGAGCAGCACGTGCCCGCCGACGAACAGCGCCGTAAGTACGCCGTCGATCACTTCTGCATGACCGACGATGGCCTTGCCAATCTCGTCGCGAAGCGTTTTGAACTTGTGACGAAATTCTTCGGTGGCCTTTTGAATGGCGGGATCAACGGTCGTAGCCATGGGTCTTTCCTTTCTCTCGCGTGGCGGCGGGCTTTCAGGCCGGCCGGTCCAACCGCAATATCACTCGCGTTCGAGTCTGCAACTTCACCTGTCGCCCTGGTCTTCCCGATCTCGCTGGGCGCGGCGTTTGGCACGCAGCAGGCGCGAGGTGGTTTCTTCATCGGCCTGCTTGGGGAGGCCGACAGGCGGTCGGCGAGATGGACCCTGCGATTCACTCTCGCGCGCCCCGGCCGCCCCCAGCGAATCCTCCAATGAAACGCCGCTGCCCGGCGCCACCTGTTCCCCGGCGTCAAAGCGCCGCGCCGCGCGGACCGCAGCGCCGTCGGCGGCGCCAGGATCTCTGGTGCCTTCGTCGTCACCGCCGCGAGTTCCTTCGCGCACCTTCTCGCGTGTGGTCTTGAGCTTGTCCAAAGCCACCGCGCTGCGTTCCCCGGCCTGCGCCAGGGCCGTCGCACCGTGCGTCAGATATTCAAACAGCGGACGGATGTAGCGGGCGCGCATCGTCCATCCGATCACCTCGGCGAATACGAACGCCCCGAGAATGCCCCACCAGCCGCTGGACCGCACGTCGCACCCGATCAGCAGCACCACCAGCAGCACCACCTCGACCACGATCGACAGCGCTAACATGCTCGCCAGCCGGCGGACGGCCACGTCAAGCAGGAATGCCGGGAGCACCAGCCAGGCGAGCACCCAATCCCACGCCGGCCGGCGCGATTCGGTCGGCGGAAGATCGTGGCGAAACACGTCCGCCTGCTGCGGGGGCAGGTCCAGCCAGCGCCCGCCCGATATCTCCGCAATCTGCCGCAGCATTCCCTCGTTGGGGCGCAGGTCGCGATACTCGGGCGAGAAGGGCACCGCCAGCCCGGTGCGCAGCGTCCCCAGATTTCTCCCCCCGTCGAAAATCTGCACGGTGGCCAGGTATTGGCCGGCCTTTTCCGCGTCGAAGGTGGCCTCGTATTTCCCGGGCCCCGTCTGCCGGAACTGCAAGGGTATTTCCTCGTTGTCCGGTCCCACCACGCGGGCGCGCTGCACCAGGTTGTTGAGGTAGGCGGCGTTCTTGTCCAGGGCGTCGATCACGATGCGGCCCTGCTGGCCCTCTACCTTCGTGTAGGTGTCGAAGTTGGCCGGCGATTCCTGTCGCATGGTCCAGCGGACCACCTGTGCCCAGAACTTCGCAAACTTCGGCCAGCGGGTCCAGGCTTCGCCCCAGCGCGGCCAGTAGCCCCCGGCAAACGCCACGGTCTTGCCCAGTTCGTATTGCCAATGGGCAAGCACCGGATCGGCGCCGTCGTCGGTGGAACGCACCAGCGGCATGAGTACATTGGGGCTCTGCTTGGGTGAGGTGAGCACCATGCCGCCGAGCGGCGGCAACGTCTCGCCCACGTCGATCCCGGCGAGCAGTGCGCTGTGGGCCTGAGCAACCCGAGGCACGAACGGTTCCTCGATGATCAGCGGTCGACGAACCACTTTGGATTCCTTGGTGAAGATCTGCGGGAGCTGCCTGGGGTTTCGGGCCGCGTAGTACTTGCCGCCGGTCCTCTCGGAAATGTGCCGCATGGTGCCCTCCATCACGTGAGCCCCCCAGCCGATTCCGATGGTGCTCACCGTAATTTTCGCCGCCGTGTAATCGTCCAACAGTTTGAGCGCCGGGGGTGACGCATCGCCGTCACTAAGAATGATCACGTGCTTCTGCGCCGCGTCCTTGCCGCGCCCGGCCGTCAACTCCCGATAGGCCATCTGCAGGGTGGACCCGAAATCAGGCATGTCGCCGACTTGCATGCGGTCGATCTTGGCCTTCACCGCCGCGCGGTTGGTGTTAAGATCCAGCGGTACCTCCCAGTTCTCCCCCGGCGGCGAATAACCGTACGCGAGCACGCCGAAATAATCCTGCGAGCTGATCGTGTCGGCGCTTTTCTTGGCCATTTCCTTGGCCCAGTAGTTGCCGCGGGGAATCTCGCAACTGTGCATGATGAGCACCAGCGCCCCTCTCGGAATAACCCGCTTGTGCTTGATCTCGAACGACACCGGCATGACCGCTTCCACCGGACTGCCGATCCATCCGCCGGCGCCGAACCCCTCGTCCCCCCCGGTCATGATGAGTCCGCTCCCCGTGTCTTTCACATACGCGGCCAGCGAGCGGTGCTGATCGTCGGTAAACGCCGCCGCAGGTATGTTGGACAGGATGATGCTCGCGTAACTGAGCATGTCGGCCAGTTCGAACGCCCCGAGCTGGTCGATCGACACCATGTCCACAATCACGTTTTCGCTCTGCAGAGCCTCCGCCAGCGCCAGGTCGTCGCCGGCATGGGCAGTAACCAGCAGCGCCCGGCTGCCCCCGGCCACAAAGGTGAAGGCGCGGGCGCGGTTGTTCAAAGCGATGCCGTCGAGGCTGTCATCGTCGGGCTGGAACACCGCCTCGAAGGCCTGAGTGGTCATGTTGCGCAACGGCAGCTTCAGGAAAAAGGTATTACTGCCGGGGCGCAGGTGGACGCGACGATCGTCCGGCGCCAGGTCCACGAGTTCCCCATTGCGGTAGATCGAAAGCACGCCTGACACCGGTCGCTGCGTGTTAAGGACAATGCGCAGCGGAACCTGCTCGCCCGGCTCGGCATGAGTGGGAGCGATGAGCCGCTCCACGTAAACCTCGTTGCGGTGCTCGTACCATAACGGCACCACGTCGATGGGGATGCCGTCGGCCTTGGCACGGCGCGCCTCGGCAAGCACGTCGCCCATGTTGTCGTTGCCGTCGGACATCAGCACGATCCGCTTGGCGGTATCGTGCGGAAACATGGCCATCGCCAGACGCAACGCCGCGGCGATATCCGTGCGGTCCACGTTGGCCATGGGCGGCAGCCGCCCGGGAGGAAGAAAATAGCCCCCGCGCATGGGCAACTGCTGGAGGTAGGCATGGCGCGCAAAGTCGATAAGACCTACGCGGTCGTCTGCGGGCATGGAACGAGTGGACTCGCGAATGAACGATTCCTGCGCATCCTGCAGACCTTGAACGCTGTACGAACGATCCATCAGGTAGATCACGGTCAGGTCGTTGTTGCGGCGCACATGCTCCACACCGCCCAGGCAACAGGCCAGCAGCACGATGAGCACACTGCGTGCTGCCACCGCCATCCCTCGCCGCAAGGGCTGCAATCCCGCCAGGCTGCGCAGCGACGCGACGACCAAAACCGGGATGAGCAGGCACAGCCACAGCCACCGCGGCTCGGCGAAGTCGAACGGCAGTGCCCAGCCCAATGCCATCATGGTTGCACAATCTGAATGCGGCTGTTCATGGAGTCCACGACGTAAATCCGCCCGCGCGGCCCGTAGACTGCACCCCACGGCCCCGACAGTTCACCGGGTTTTCGCCCGCTGCGGCCCCAGGTGCCGAGCGAACGCCCGCTTTTGTCAAACCATTGCAATCGATCGCCGCCGTATTCGCACACCAGCAGCGTCCCTTCAGGTGACAGACTGATGTCATATGGATAGCGCAACTCGCCCGGCTCCCGCCCCATCCGACCGAACGTGCTCAGGAACTCACCCGATCGACTGAAGCGCACCACGCGATGATTGCACGCATCCGCCACCCACAGCGTCTGCTCGTCATCGATCACCAGGCCGGTCGGGCGGTTCAACTCCACCCCCCCCACCGGACCCTCCCCCATCGCCTGTACGAATCGCAGGTCCGCCGACCACTTGGTAATGCGGTTCTGGTCGTAGTACTCGCTGACGTACAGGTACCCTTCCGCGTCCACCGCCACGTCGGTGGTCAGTTGAAACGCGCCATCACCCAGTCCCTCGCTTCCGAAAGTGCCCGCGAGTTGCCCCTCGCGGTCGTAGATCAGTACCCGGTGATAATGCGTATCCGCCACCAGCACCCGCCCGTCGGGATGCACCGCCAGCCCCACGGGCTTGCCGAACGCCGTTTCCGGAACCCTCCACGAGGCCAGCCATTCGCCTTCGGCATCGAAACGCTGAATACGCCCGGACTTGTCCACCACCAGCACCGACCCCGTGGGATCGTACGAAATGGCGCGCGGATAGCTGAAACAGCCGGGCCCCAATCCGAGCTGGCCGAACAGGCCGACAACCTGACGGGAGTCCCCCCCATCCGGCGAACATCCGGCCATGCCGAGCAGCACACACGCCGTTGCGATGACCTCTGCCGTGACCCGGGTTCGTCGTCTTCCGTGTTGAAACTCCGCCCCTGCCATGCGCATACCATACCCCTCGAGACTCCGCTCGACGAGACACCGAACCCATCTCGGGTACACGTTTCGACGGGTAACCTCGGCAAAGGTTATGAACGACTGAGTATCGTTATGGTCCGCTAGCCCAGCCGCGCCAGCAACGTCTTGAGAAAACCCTGAACCAGGGGCGGCGGGATGTTGCCGATCTTGGGCGGGATTTCATCGAGCATGAGCCCCTCGACGTAGTCCCGCGCCCGCGACCCCGACCGGTTCAGCCGCGCGGCTGCGGAATCCGCCTCGTCAAGCTTCGAGTCGCGCATCGCCAGAATGAAGCGCTCGACCTCCTCTGCGAGGTTAATCACTTCGCCGGGGGTTTCCGCGGGGCGACGGGCGGCGCCGGCCGCCCCGGCGTCGCGCCCCCGTGACGGCTTCTCGCCCGGAATGTCGGTCGCCTTCTCCAGCGTGGCCGCGTAGCGCAGCGCCTGGCGGCGCTCCTCGTCGGCACGGCGCTCTTCGTCTTCATCGAGCGGCGCGATGGGAATGATGTCGTCCTCGGCCGGGGGCATGGGCACATACACGCTGGCCGAGCAGTTGGGGCACTTTCCGTGCTTGCCGCCCGCGCTTTCCGGAGCGCGAATCAGCTTTCCGCACTTGGGGCAATGCAGTTCGATGGACATGGTCGTCTCCTGGCAGCGCGGGTCCGGGCGAACGGTGTGACGGGCCGGCAAACCCCCAAAACGGCCTACGGCATCACCGCGCGCGTCCGCCGCGCTCGGAACCACAATCGTATCGGAATTTCCTCGAAGGGCAATCGTTCCCGCAGCCGGTTGTGCAGAAATCGCTCATAATCCGTGGTGACCAGCTCCGGCGAATTCACAAACACCACAATGGTCGGCGGCTGAGCCGCGACCTGCGTGGCATAGTAGAAACGCGGCGCCCGTCGACCGCGCTTGCTCCGCGGCGCGTTTTGTGACAGCGCCTCCTGCAGCGCCTGGTTGAGGCGCCCGGTGCCGACCCGCATGGTGGATTGCTTGAACAACTCCGTAGCGAGGTCGATCGTCGGCTGCACGTTGCGCCCTGCCGAAGCCGACGTGAACGCCACCGGGGCAAAATCGATCTCCGGCAGTATCTTGTCCAGATAGTCTCCGTATTCGTCCACGCCCGCGCGACCCTTCGCCAGGTCCCACTTGTTCACCACGATCACGCACGGCTTGTACTCTTCCGCAATGAGCGCGGCCAGCCGCTTGTCCACCTGGCCGACGGGCTCCGCGGCGTCGATCAGCAGCAGCACGACGTCGGCGCGGCGCACGGACTGGGTGGCGCGGGTGAACGCGTAGAACTCGACGTCGTCGGCCATGCGGTTCTTCTTGCGCACCCCGGCCGTGTCGATCGCCACCAGCACGCGGCCGTCCTTTTCGAAGCGCACGTCGATGCTGTCGCGGGTGGTGCCCGGAATCTCACTCACAATGACCCGTTCTTCGCCCGCCAGCGCGTTGATGAACGTGCTCTTGCCGGCGTTGCGCTTCCCGACCAGTGCGATCTTCATCGTGGGATCGGCGGGGACATCGCGCTCACGACCCGCCAGCGCATCGGTGATGAGTTGCACCAGTGCCGATCGTCCGCCGCCGTCGATGGCGCTGACCGGCAGCGCCTCGCCGAACCCGAGCTTGAGAAACTCGCCGATGCCCGCCTCCAATTTCGGCTCATCGACTTTATTGACGATGAGCTTCACCCGATCGGCGTGCGGGCGAAGCATTTCGGCGGTGGCGCGGTCCAGCGGCGCGAGGCCCTCGCGCGCGTCCACAACGAACAGGATCAGATCGGCGCGATCGACGGCGAAGCGGATCTGCCGCTCGACGTCCTCGCTGAGGTCATCGCGGTCGACAATGCCCCAGCCGCCGGTATCCACCAACTCGATGTACCGGTCACCCAATTCGCACAAATGGCTGACGCGGTCGCGCGTCACGCCGGCCGTGGGATCCACAATGCTGATCCGCGCCCGCGTCAGGCAGTTGAACAGGCTGCTCTTGCCCACGTTGGGGCGGCCCACAATGGCAACGATCGGCAGTGGCATATCCCTATCAGAATACCCGCGAACCCCCGTAAGGCGAAACGCAGCCCGTCAACGGTCGGGGTAGGGCACTGGACACGAACCGGTTATGATGGTGGGCGTCGCCTGGGGCGGGGCGACAAGGGAGGTTACCCAGCCATGAACGTGATTGTCGATCTGTGCGTTGTACCACTCGGCGTCGGCGTGTCTGTATCATCTTACATCGCCGCCTGCGAGCGGATCATCCGCGAGTCCGGGCTGTCCTCACACCTGCACGCCTACGGCACCAACATCGAAGGCGAGTGGGACCGCGTATTCGCGGTGGTCAAACGCTGCCACGAAGAACTCCATCGTTTGGGCGTGCCGCGCATTTCGTCGTCGCTGCGCTTCGGAACGCGGACCGATCGGCCCCAGAACATCGCCGGAAAAATCCGCAGCGTGGAAGAAAAGACCGGCACGAAGGTGACTTGAAACCGCCGGGCCCGCGGATGGCCACGGAATGTCTACGCGCCGATCGTGCGCCCCCGGGGCAGTCCACGCATCGGTCATAAATGGCGAACGCGCGTCCCGAGATCGAGAAACAGCTCCACTTCCTCGTCGGTCAGGTCCACGTTGCGCCGCCCCATCACCCGTGACGCCACGTCAAGCAGACGCGCCGGGTCGCCCTCGCTCGCGCCGCCTGCGGTGAACCATCCGAACGACGGCACCCAAAGCGGCAGCAGGCCACCGCCGGCGGACGTGGCCGCAAAGCCGATCACCGCACCCGTAGGGATAAGCGTGCCGATGCCCAGCTTGGCATGGTCGCCGATCACGCAGCCGAAAAACGGTTGCCGCGTGTCCACTTTGGTACCCTGGTGTGGCACTCGAACCGATCCATAAGTGTTCTTCAAATCCGAATTGCACGTGCCGGCGCCGATGTTCACCCAGCTTCCGATGTAGGCGTGCCCCAGAAAACCCAGATGGTGCTTGTTGGTGTAGCCGAGCACGACGCACCCGTGCATTTCCCCCCCCACGCGGCACACCGGACCGATGGCGTTGCCACCATGCAGCCAGGCATGGGCATTGACACGCGTACCCGGGCCGATATACGCCGGACCCTCGATCACGGCGCACGGCCCGACCTGCACGTCGTGGCTTACATAAACAGGGCCCGCTGTGGTATCCAGTACGGCCGTGGGGTGGATGCGCGTGCGCTGCCCCGCGTGCAGGTCCTGCTTCGAGCCGGAAAGCGTGCCGGGGGCCAATTCCGTTTCGATGGTCGCGTCCGCCGGTTGCCAATCGCCCGCAAGGCGTTCAGGAAGTTCGCCCACTATGTCCCACGCGTATCGAACCAGCCGGCCCGAAAGCGTGATCTGCTCCAACCCGGCCACGGCTTGGCGGCGCCGCGACCCATCCAGCATGATCTCCGAACTGAATCGCCCGATGCAACTCGTGTCACAGACTACCACCACGACTTCATCATCGATCAACCCGACGCACGGTCGGTCGGGGAGTGCCACCGGGCCATCCGGAACCCAGCGCCCGTTGACCAGAATGGCCGGAGCAGCCAACGGTTGATTCACCAGCGCCCCACAACGCTGGGCGGCGACGCGCGCCATCCAATCGCGCGTCCACACACCTGCGACAGCGGTTCCCAATCGCTGGGCGATTCGATCCAGTTGCAGGTGCCGTCCCACCTGAAGTTCAAAGACCGTGCGCCAATAGGTAAGGGGCAGCAAATCGTCCCAGCGATCGTCTTCGAAGAGTACCAGCCCGTTCATACCGAGTCAGTATACCCGTAGCGTCGAGAAATGCTGCAAGAAGACAGAGCGAGGAGAATAAGCCCCCTCGCTACCGAGGCCCGCCCGATGAAAAAAGGCCCGCGCCTGGCGCAGGCCTTCACCAAAACCGTCCGAACGGGCAACCGTCGCAATGCCGGCGGAAGCGCTTGACAGAACCCTATACATAAGGTGGGTGACCCCGTGGCACCCGGACCGCCAACCTCAAAGGGGTCGGTACGTCGTATGGCGCAGCACTTGGGGCCTCCGCAGGGTCCTTTATCGGTTCAGCCAATATTTGCTCCCGGATCGAGCATGAAAGCTGCGCCGATCAGACTATCAGGAGTATAGCCGATCCACACGCGATTTGCCAGAAATTCCCGGCGAAAAACGACTCCCGCACCGCTGCAATCCCACCGTAAAAGCGCGGCGAAAAAACAGGATTTACGCCAACATTGAGTCAACGACCGCCTCACGGCAGCGCCCGTATCTTCAGCAATCCCAATAGATTGCAATTTGAGAATGGGACCCGGCGCCCCCCGGACGCGGCAGCACCGCGAAGCACCGACACCAAATCTGTCGGTTTGTCCGACGTAGGGATCAGACCCTTGCAGGTCGTCCCTTTCTCGGGCGCCCCGAGCAATTATAATGCCCATGCTCGGCTTCATCGTTCGAAAACACGCAACCCGACACCACGAAGGAGCGGCTCATGACAACACCACCGCCCACGCCGGACAATCATCGTACCTGGCTGGAAGACAGCGGACTGCTGCACATTTTCCGCACGTTGGGCATGGCCGTGCAGCCCGCCAAGCTCGGCCTGGCGCTGGTGGCGATCATCGCAACCTTCGTTTTTGGCACCCTGCTTGACAGTGTCTGGTGTCTGCGCGGGGGCGTGGACGCAGCGGCCATCGATCGATTCATCATGGCGCGAGAGTTGGGCAGCACTTATGAGACGCTGCCCGGCGATCATGGCATCTTCGAAGTGTGGCGCGAGCACGCCCAACGATCGGTCTTCGGGTTGATGGGTTCGACCGTACCCGGTATGTCGATGGCGGCAGGCACATCCCTGGGCGAGTACCTCGCAACCCATGCGAACATGCGTCCGCTGCGCAGTCTGTCGGCGCTGGCTTATGGAACCTGGTGGATGTGTCGCGAACACTTCGTTTTCTTCCTGTTGTTCGGCAGTGGCATGCTGTTGATTTGGGCGTTGGGGGGCGGCGCGATTTGTCGCGTGGCGGCGGTGCAATTCGCGCGCGACGAGAAGCTGACGATGTCCCAGGGGTTGCGCTTTTCCCGTGACAATCTGTTCGGTGGTTTCGTGCTGGCACCATGCATCCCCCTGCTGTTTGCCGCTGGCGTGGTCTTGCTGATGTTTCTCTTCGGGTTGTTCCTGTCAATCCCCGTCCTTGGGGACGTGATCGGTGGACTCACTTTCTTTCTCCCCGTTGTGGGGGGATTTGTGGTCGCCATTCTGCTGGTGGGATTGGCCGTGGGCGGGAGCCTGATGTGGCCTGCGGTTGCGGCCGAGGCGCAGGACGCCTACGACGCCTTCGCGCGCAGCCTGAGCTACGCCTTCAGCAAACCGTGGAAAACACTGCTTTACGGCATTCTCGCACTGATCTATGTCAGCATCTGCTGGATGTTCGTGAACCTGTTCACTTACTTTGCGCTATCCATCACGCGCGGCGTGGTGGGCGCGGCAACCGCACCGTTCGGCTGGTGGGGGCAGCGCGGCACGGGCGAAGCGGCGGTGGCCAAGCTTGAGGCGCTCTGGCCGCTCCGCAGCCCCAGCGCTCTGCACGCCTGGCCCGACTGGAGCGCGCTCACCTGGTACGACTGCGTCTCCGCCGCGATCATCGGCGTCTACGTCATGATCGTTGTCGGGGTGATGTTTGCATTTCTGGCGTCCTTCTACTATTGCGCCAGCACTGTGCTCTACTTCCTGCTGCGCCGCGACGTGGACAAGACCGACCTCGAGGACGTTTTCGTCGAAGATATCGGCGGCGACATGGAAGCGGTCGGTGCCCGCGTGACCACCGCCCCGGCGGCCGATACCGGCCGCTCGGGCGTGTCGCTACCTGTTGTCGGCCCTTCTCCGGGCGGCGAACCCTGACCTTGGAACGTTTGTCGCCCACTCGGTCGTTGGCACCCGGAAACGGGAGGTGCTGCCCCTCCGGCGCGGGCCGGCACCGGGCAACCTGGCCGGCCGAACCGACTTTCAAGCTGGACGACAAGCGGAATACGCCGATATACTCACGTAATGAATCGGGCCGTTTCCCCCATGCTGGTCCTTTGGATCGCGGGCGCCTGCCCGCTGCTCTGCGGCGTGCGCGCCCATGCCGAACCCGACGGCAGCGCCCCGCGGGACTGTTGCGACCATGACCGACGCAACACCGCCCCGCAAACGCCTTCCGCTCCTTCTACGCCTCCGCCGGCGCCTTGCTTCTGTTCCGGCCACGGGGTCACTCCCGAAAGGACCGAGACCATCCACGTCGACCACTCGGCTCCATTTACGGCGCGGCCGCAGGACGCCCACGATGGACTTTGCGACTCCGGCCGGTCGGTGAACGCCGCCGACGGCCTGCGCTCCGTTCCGCCCGGCGAGCAACGAGTCCTTCCCCTTCTCATCTGATTCCGCGCGCTGCCGGCTCCTCCGTTTGTCTGACGTTTCCGTGTCACCGCTGCGGCGATACGGAATGGGATGCGCGCTCGCGAATCCGATGCGCCTCGGGCTGACAGAACCGAGCCTGGTTGCTCCCACTCGGGCACCACCGTGGGTTTCTGAAGTCCTTCCTTTCAATGAAGGCGAAAAAACGATGACCAGGAACTACCAATCCAGGAAGTTGTTCGTATTTCTCGCGGCGGCGGCGCTGTTCCTACCGGGTTGCAAACCGCGCCTCGAACCGCCGGGCGCGCTAAGGGCGGAAGCCCCCGCCAACTTGGGACCCGAGTCCAGTCCCGTCCACCCGCACCTGGACGACGGCTGGTGCGGAGGGCACGGCGTCCCCGAATCGGTTTGTACGCGCTGTGACGATTCCCTCATCGAAACCTTCAAGGCTGCGGGCGACTGGTGCGGCGAACACCTTCTGCCCGAATCACAGTGCACCCGTTGCCATCCGGAAGTGGCGGCGCGCTGGGCCAAACTCAATCCCGAAAACGACGTCGCGGAGGACGAACCTCCGGCCGAAAACACCGAAGCGGCGTTGCCGCGAAGTCAACGAACACCTGCCCGTGACTGCACGAACAGAAACACCAAGATCCGGCTGGCCGATCCCGAAGTGGCGCGGCGCGCCGGGTTTACCTTCGCACCGGTCGAACGCCGCCCCATCCGCCATACCGTCACCTGCCCCGCGGAGATCGCCTACGACGAAAACCGCCTGGCGCGGCTCGCGCCGCGCGTGGCCGGTGTCGTACGCGAGGTACGCGCCGATCTCGGCGCAGCGATCCAGACCGGAGACGTATTGGCCATCATCGATTCGCCCGGACTGGCCGAGGCGAAGGCAGAACTGCTGCATGCGCGGGCCATGATCGAACTGTACACCGCAAACCTCAAACGCGATCGGGAGTTGGAATCGTCCGGCATCGCCAGTCGCCGCGAGGTCCAGGAACTCGAAAGCCGCGTGACAGAAGCGCGCATCGCCGAAACACGCGCCCTGCAGCGACTTCGCAACCTCGGCTTGCCCGAGGACGAAGTCCGCCGTGTCGCGGAAAGCGGCGACATGTCCCCCCTCCTCCCGCTCACAGCGCCGTTCGCCGGTGAAATCGTCGAAAGAAACATCGTGGCCGGAGAAACCGTGGACACCGCGCGGACGCTCTTTGCCCTGGCCGACACCTCGCGCATGTGGGCGTGGCTCGACCTGGCCGACGCCCGCGTGCGACTGCGCACCGGAATGCCCGTTACCCTGGTCTTCGACGGGGTCGATGGAGACCCGTTCGATGGGCAGATTACCTGGGTAAGCACGGCGCTCGATCCGCGTACCCGCACGCTCAAAGCACGCGCGGAGTTCGAAAATCGCGACGGGTTGCTGCAGGCCAACCGATTCGCGCAGGCCATCGTACCCTGGCGCGAGGAACCGGATGCACTGGTGGTTCCCCAGAACGCGGTGCAATGGGACGGGTGCTGCAATGTCGTGTTTGTGCGCGAGAGCGCCACGATGTTTCAACCGCGCCCGGTGCGCCTCGGGCTGCCGATCGACGGCCTGTTCGAAGTCCACGAGGGCGTACGCGAGGGTGAACCCGTCGTGGTCGCGGGGAGCTACCTGCTCAAGACCGAGATCCTCAAAGGCGAAATCGGCGCCGGTTGCTGTCCCGACGATTTCAAGCAGAAACGCTAGCTGCGCGAAAGGGCCACGCGATGCTCAATGGGGTGATTTCCTGGTCGCTGCACAACCGGTTTCTGGTCGTGGTGGCTGCCGCCACGCTGGTCGTTATCGGTCTGCACGCCTTGTCGCGACTGCCGATCGATGCCTTCCCCGACACCACGCCGGTCATGGTCCAGGTCAACGCCGTCGCGCCCGCACTGTCGCCCGTGGAGATCGAACAACAGGTAACCCTTCCCATCGAGCGTGCCTTTGGAGGACTGCCGCGGCTCGCGGAGATCCGCTCAGTCTCCAAGTTCGGTTTCGTCCAGATCAACGCCATCTTCGACGACGGCACCGACCTGCACCTCGCCCGCCAGTTGGTCACTGAGCAACTTGGCACTGTCGAATTACCTCCCGGAGTGGATCGACCGACGCTCGGGCCCATGTCCACCGGACTGGGTGAAATCTTCCATTACATCGTCACCAGCTCGGCGCGCAGCCTGATGGAACTGACCACCATTCAGGATTGGGTGATCCGCCCGCAGCTCCAGTCGGTTTCGGGCGTCGCCGAAATCAACACCTGGGGCGGAGAACGACGCCAGTTTCATGTCCTCGCCGACCCCGAACGCCTGATTCAATTCAACCTCACGCTGGACGACCTGCGCGAGGCGCTGGCCCAGAACAATCACAGCGTCGGCGGCGGCAGTATCTCTCGCGCCGGCGAAATGCACCTCGTGCAGGGCGTAAGCTTGCCGGTCAACGAAGCGGAGATCGGCAACATCATGATCGCCGCATTCGACGGCGTACCCATTCATGTCCACGACGTCGCCGAAGTTCGCTTCGGACACGAAATCCGCCGTGGCGGCGTGACGGCTAACGGGCGCGGCGAGGTCGTCCACGGGCTGGGCTTCATGCTCATCGGCGAAAACGCCCACGTCGTGACCCAACGCCTGGAAGAACGCCTGGCCGACGTCCGCAGCTCTCTTCCGCCCGACGTCGAAGTTAAAGTGCTCTATGAGCGCACCGAGCTGGTGGACCAGGTCATTGCCACCGTCCAGCGCAACCTGTTTGAGGGTGCGTTGCTCGTCGTCGCCGTGCTGTTCGTATTCCTGGGCAACTGGCGCGCCGGTCTGATTGTCGCGCTGGCCATTCCCCTGGCCATGCTCTTTGCCTTCCACTGGATGCTGCAGGCGGGAATCGCCGCCAGCCTGCTGAGCCTGGGCGCCATCGACTTCGGGTTGGTCGTGGACAGCTCGGTCATTAGTGTCGAAAACTGCGTCCGCAAGCTCGGCGACCGCCGTGACACGCGCTCGGTCGTCGAAATCGTGCGCGATGCCGCCGTGGAGGTTCGCCGCCCGACCATGTTCGGCGAACTCATCATCATGGTCGTGTACCTGCCCATTCTGCTGCTGGAGGGCATCGAGGGAAAACTGTTTCGCCCCATGGCGCTCACCGTCATCTTCGCGCTGCTAAGCTCGCTGATCTTCTCCATCACGCTGACGCCGGTACTGGCCAGCCTGTGCCTGTCGCGCCGCGTCCGGGAGCGCGAGAACTTCGCGGTGCGCGCCGCCCAGTGGCTCTATCGTCCCCTGCTGGGCATGGCATTGCGGTTCCGTGGCGCGACGTTGCTGGCCGGGGCGGCCGTGCTTGGCGGCGGCAGCTGGCTGTCCCGGCAACTGGGCAGCGAGTTCGTGCCGCGGCTCCACGAAATGGCCATCGTGTTCAACGCCGTGCGTCTCTCGGGCATTTCGCTGGAGGAAACGCTGCGCTACAACACCCGGATCGAACAATTCCTGCTGGAGCGCTTTCCCGACGAAATCCGCGACGTCTGGAGCCGCACCGGTACCCCCGAAATCTCCACCGACCCCATGGGGCTGGAAGTCACGGATGTCTTCATGGCGCTCACGCCGCGCGAACGCTGGAAACGAGCTGCCACGCAGGCCGAACTGGCCGACGCCATGCACGCCGAACTCGCCGCCTTTCCCGGCCAGAATCTCACCTTCACCCAGCCCATCGAAATGCGCATGAACGAGATGATCGCCGGCGTCCGCGCCGACCTCGGCGTCAAGATCTTCGGCGACGATCTGGACACACTCCGCGCAACGGCCGCCGAAGTGCGCGCCGCCCTGGAGGGCATCGCCGGCGCGGAGGACGTTACCGTCGAGCAACTCACCGGATTACCCGTCGTCGAAATACGCGTCGATCAAGCCGCCGCCGCACGCCATGGAATCCCGGCACGCAACGTGCTCGACATCGTGGCCGCCCTGGGCGGAATTCCCGCGGGACAGATTCGATGGGGCCAGCAACGCCTCGACCTCGTCATACGACTGCCGGATCGCTTCCGCGCAGATCCCGAGGCGCTCGCCGCCATCCCGCTCCCCGGCCCCGCAGGACAGCGCATTCCCATTGGCCAACTGGCGCACGTTCGCCAGAGCGAGGGCCCCGCGACCATCCAGCGCGAATGGGGCCGCCGCCGCATCATCGTGCAGGCCAACGTCCGCGGGCGCGATCTGGGTGGGTTTGTGGCCGAAGCGCGGCGGCACATCGAAGCGAAGGTCTCGCTTCCCGCGGGCTACTATTTCCGCTTTGGCGGGCAATACGAAAACCTCATCCGCGCCGCGCAACGCCTGACCGTCGTGATTCCCATCTCGCTCGCCTTGGTTTTCGTACTTCTGTACCTGAGCATGCACAGCGTGCGCGACGCACTGGTCGTCTTCACCGGGGCTCCGTTCGCCGCAGTGGGCGGTGTCGTCGCGCTCTGGTTGCGCGATATGCCCTTTACCATTTCCGCAGGCATCGGGTTCATCGCAGTATCGGGCGTGTCAGTGCTCAATGGGCTGGTGCTGGTTTCCACAATCCGCCAGCGCCTGGCCGACGGGGCGGAGCTGCATCAGGCGATTGAGGAAACACGGCTCATCCGCCTGCGGCCGATCCTCATGACCGCCTTGGTGGCCGCGCTGGGGTTCATCCCCATGGCCCTGAACACCGGCGTCGGAGCCGAAGTGCAGCGCCCGCTGGCCACCGTGGTGATCGGCGGCGTGATTTCCGACAACCTGCTCACGCTGCTGATGCTGCCGGCGCTGTTTTCAGTGTTGGCATCGCGACCACGAACATCGGTCGGACAGCCGGCGACCACGGAAACCGGCACCGGCGGACGCCCGGCATAATCCGCGCCGTCGCCCATTTCTGGAGACGTGTGGTGGGTGAATGCTCCATGGCCGGGCGAAGAAGGACCTGCCGGTACGGGGTCGGGTGCACCCGAGCGTTTGACACCGGGGTTCCTTTCCGTTTTTTCCCCCCTTGCTCAATGGCGGGTTTGCGCTACAATACCGCTCGGTTGGATCTGACGACCCGCTAGAAGGTCCGCGTCGATTGATTGGTTACGCCGCGCCTCGTGAGCGAAATCGCTGTTCCTGCCTCCAGGCCGGATTTCGGCCTCTTTCAAGAACGACCCTGAAAGTAAATGCCGGGTCGAATTGCCCTATCTACAGGAGAAATCTTCATGGGCAGAAAGTTGTATGTGGGTAACCTGGCCTACTCGATCACAGACGCGAGTTTGGAACAAATGTTCGCTTCTCACGGCACGGTCGAGTCCGCCCAGGTCATTACGGACCGCGACACCGGGCGCAGCAAAGGCTTCGGATTCGTCGAAATGAGCTCCAACGAGGAGGCCCAGGCTGCGATCAACGCACTCAACGGGCAGTCTCAGGATGGACGCGCGTTGACGGTCAACGAAGCCAAGCCGAAAGAAAACCGCAGCCACGGTGGTGGTGGCGGCGGACGCGGCGGCTACGGTGGCGGCGGCGGCCGACGCTACTAAGACCGGTTACCGGATCAACCGGGAGGTCGCAACCGCGACCTCCCGGTTGCATTTTACGCCCGACATTTGAGCGAGCGCACCCGCCGGTAACCCTGGCCGACAGTGCCTCTTGTTTCCAAAGCACGGATGGCTTATGGGCAAGGTCGACCAGACACCGCACCTGGAACCTACTGGGACGCAGCGCGTCGCCACCTTGATCGGCGTGCTCGGTCCATTCATAGGGCTGATAGCCGGTATCGCCCTGCTTTGGGGACGGGGACTCGGCTGGGTCGAGTTGTCTTTGCTCGTTTCCATGTACCTCGCCACGGGATTGGGAATCACCCTCGGATATCACCGGCTCTTTACCCACCGTTCTTTCGAAACCGTCCGTCCGGTCAAGTTTCTGCTCGGCGTGCTCGGGTCCATGTCGGTCCAGGGCCCGCTCATCCGTTGGGTGGCCGTTCATCGGCGGCACCATCAACACAGCGATCAGGCCGACGACCCTCACTCCCCGCACGGGTTTGGCGGGGGCATCCGCGGCGTGTTTGTCGGCATGTGGCACGCGCACGTCGGCTGGATGTTCGCCCCCCATCAGCCGGGTTTGAGCCGATATGTCGGCGACCTGATTTCGGACCGGCTCGTGAATTGCGTCAGTAACCTGTGGGGCCTGTGGGTCCTGCTCGGTTTGTTCATCCCCACCGCCATCGGAGGACTTCTGACCGGCACCTGGCTTGGAGCGCTCCTTGGCTTCCTATGGGGTGGATTGGTTCGCATCTTCCTCGTCCATCACGTGACCTGGAGCATTAATTCAATTTGCCATATCTGGGGTGGTCGCCCTTTCCGCTGTAACGATGAAAGCCGAAATAATTTCCTTTGTGGAGTCCTGGCGCTCGGCGAAGGCTGGCACAACAACCACCACGCCTTTCCCACGTCGGCGCGGCATGGGCTCCGGTGGTGGCAACTTGACCTGAGCTACCTGGTGGTTCGACTCCTCGTGGCCATGCGCCTCGCGTGGCAGGTGCGCGTACCATTGCCTGCGGCAATTCAGGCCCGTTTAGCTCAGTCCGATAGTATCGCGCCGAAGCCGCATCCAGACGTGATTCAAGACCCGGCAAACCAGCCGCAATCAGACCTGAGGCCATCGATCGCAGCACTTTGACGCCGTTTCAAGTCCTGATTGCATTTCGGCACTGGAAGTGGCTCTCGCAGCGTCTTTGGGGCATTTCGCGCACCAACTGCGCGAAATCACCCGGCGTCACTCGTTCGTCGAACATTCGCGTCCACTGCATAGATCAAGCATGGCTTGGTCTCCCGCGGGATACGAGCGCGAAACCGCATTCCACGAGCAAAGCAGCGGCCAATTTGGTCACTCACTCAGTGGCATCAAACTTGCTTGTGAAATCCCGGAGGGGGTATGCGCGTGCGGCGTCTCGCTTATCGGCACTTGTGGCATTCCGGTTCTCGGAAACAGGAACCAGGCAGGGTCTTCCGTCCGTCTTATCGCACCATCATCGAGAAGCTGAGAAATCACTCCAACGGTGTGCTAAAATCGGGCGCGTCCTGCGTTCCCCCCTTTGACCAATATTCCCCGCCCGCGGATTCCGTAACGTCGTCGACCGTGGAGCGGACCGTTTGGTCAAGGAGTTGATCATGTGGCATCGTTGGACTGAGCCGCGGCTGTTGATGTCAATTGCGCTATTGGCCAACGGCGCCCTCGCCCAGGGGCAAATGCAAGAACCGTTCGTGTCATCGCGCAGCGCTGAACACTTCCTGGCCTGCGACGGTGAATTGCACATCGAGTGGTTTCCCGCGTTGTTTGAACAGTTCGGCTTCGAACTCGTTGCCGCCGCCCAGGATGAAGACCAACTCCTGGAGGAAGGTCACGTTGACTTTGTCGTATCAGGCGGCGCCACCCTGGAGTTCGAAGTGAAGGCCGGCGCCCCCCTGCGTGTGGTGGAGGGCGTACTGCCGATTCGCGGCGCTTTTCTCGGGAACCTGGCTGGGCGCCGCGTGGTACTCGACCAGCTCGCCATTGAAGTGGCTTCCCATGGCGGCCTGTTCGTTGTCGCGCGGGCCGACGGAGGACCGAAGATCGAATTGTTCGAGCTCGATTCTCTGCTGCTCGAGGGCAACGCGCAGCGCAGCGAGTTGCGCCTCGCCGCGGAGTTGGTCATCACGGGCGACTGGGCCGATGCACCCGGGTCGGCTTCGCCACGGGGCGCCACCGCCGGTTCACTCTCCTTCGACGGTCACCTGGTTCCCCTGGGCGGAGCACCTTCCGCGCCCGGTTGTATGGTGCCCTCCGCGTTGGCCGGCGGCGAGAATGTGGCAGCCTCGGTGGGGCCGGACGTCGTCGTGGCGGATCTGCAAAGCGTCAGAAGATTCGCCACCGAAGGCGGCATCAGTGCTTACGGCGTTGGCACCACCGCCTGCAACCTGGGCACGCAGCGCGCCAACTGGATCGCCATCACCAACCAGCATCCGGTGATTGTGCAGAATGCCTACCGATTGAAGGACAATCGCTTCGAGCAGATCGGTCTGAGCTGGGTCAAGCACGGTTTCTACGCCGTGTCCCAGGACCTTTGCGGTCCGTGCAACGACCCCGTCGAAGGGGGGCAAGCCCTCGGCGTGGGCTGCTCCGATCCCTATAGCGCCAGTCTCAACGTGGTGCAGACCAACATGAGCCCCAACTCGACGGTGAACGCCCATACAGGGTACTTTCCTTATCCGTGGTCAGGTTGGAGCAATCCGGCGCCTACCTCCGGACTTGATCGCAGACTGCTGATTCGTCACGGCGATCTTGAACCACTGTTCAACGAGGGCGCGCGCTATTTTGTGCAGGGCCATTATGTCAACCCTGATGACGCCCTTGCCGGTACCCACAACAACAATGCGTCCTATCGCGAAGTGCTGGTGATCAAGACGCCCCAGGGATTCTACGAAATGTTGACCGACGGCGCCTTCGCCACCCAGCGCGGACGACCGGCAGTACGCGCCTGGCGCGACGTCGACCCCGGCGTCGAGGAAACCGACGTGCAGATTCCCGGGGAGGGTCTTTTCATTCTCGCCGTCAAAGCCTTTTCGCCCACCGCCGGCGTGTGGCGATACTCCTATGCCTTGCAGAATTTGAACTCCGACCGCTCAGCCGGGCGGTTCAGCGTGCCCGTCTCCCCCACGTCGGTGATTGCCAACGTCGGTTTCCGTGACGTCGAATACCACAGCGGCGAGGTGTACGACGGCACCGACTGGGCGCCAAGCATTTCGGCCGACGCGTTGACCTGGTCCACCACGCCCTACCAGGTGAACCCCAACGCCAACGCGATCCGGTTTGGCACGTCGTACGCCTTCTGGTTCGATACCGATCTGCCGCCCACGCCCACCACCGTAACCATTGGCCTGTTCAAGCCGGGCATGCCGTCGCAGGTCTACGCCCGCTCCGTCGGGCCGCAACTGCCGCTCATCGACTGCAACGGCAACGGCATCGTGGACGCGTGCGACATCGATTGTGGCGCCTCCGGTTGCGAAATTCCCTGCGGCGGCAGCCTCGACTGCAATGCCAACGGCATGCCCGACGAATGCGAACCCGACTGCATCGGCAACGGCATTCCCGATGACTGCAACATCGCCACCTGCCCCCCCGGTGAGCTGTGGTGCGCCGACTGCAACGAAAACGGCGTGCCCGACGGCTGCGAGCCGGACTGCGACGGCGACGGCATCCCCGACGATTGCGACGTGATGGAAGACACCGACGGCGACGGCGTGCCCGACTGCTTCGACCGCTGTCCTCTGGTGCCCATCGACGTGCAGTGCCAATGCCCCGCATTGGGCCTTTGTTGCTGGTTCGACGGGACCATCTGTTTCCCCGACTACCCCCTGCACAATTGTCTGGATGACGGTGGCACGCCCGATTGCGTCCCCGCCGCGTGCTACCAGGGATGCTTGCTGGGAGATGCCGACGCCAATGGTTCTTTGGATCTGCGCGACCTCGCCACGCTCCAGACGTGCTTCAGCGGTAGCAACACCGACCCCGGCTACGGCGCACCCCCGCAGGAATGTTCCATCGTGTTTGATTTCAACGAGGATGATGATATCGACCTGCTTGATTATCGAGACATGATGAATCAATTCACCGGGCCGAAGTAGCGGAGCGCTGTCGCGTACCACAGCGCGGGCCAACGGGAACCGCACCCTTGTCTGGATCGGAAGAGATCCCTTCACAAGGAGAGCTTACATGTCAAAGCGCATTTGGTTGTGGCTGCCGCTGGCAGCAGGTCTGGTTCTAACCCCCTCCACCCGCGCCACCACAAGCGGCGACTATGACGGCGACGGCTACGTCGGCCGCACCGACTTCGCCCTCTGGCACCCATGCCTGGCCGGACCCGACGCCGCGCCCCCCGGCGCCTGCACTGTCGCCGCGGACCTTGACGCCGACGGCGACATCGACCTCCACGACCTCGCCCTGCTGGTCCGCACGCTGGGCCACCTGCCCATGCCCCTCAAGGACGCCCAGGGCAACGTGATCGTTGCCGGCTCCACCGTCCCCTACAGCGGACGGCACACCTGCGGCGATTGCCACCCGGTGGACACCATCACCAACGGCTCCTGGTTTCAGGACGGCCGTACCGATTCCGCCGGCAACATCGACATGCGCGACGACTATGAAGGCGACGGTCGCTTCTGGGTGAAAAGCGGCGGACGCTACGGCAAGTGGGGCCAGTCGTTCCAGTTCATGCTCGCGGCCAAAGACAACACCCACCCCTCGCAGATCGACCAGACCAGCTTTGCCTGGGTGCGCGATTGCAGCGGCTGCCACCCCGGCGGCGGGCCGGGCGAACTCGATCGCGACGGCGAACGCTACTACGACCCGGACACCGGAGAATTCGGCTACGAAAAACTTGGCCGAACCGCCGCGGAGATGGCGCTCGACGGCGACTACAGCGTGCAAAACTACGCCACCGGCACGGTAACCCTCGCCCCCTGGAACGTCACCGGAACCTCCGGCCCGGATTGTCTGCTGTGCCACCGCAACGACCGCCCCATCGTCAACGGTACCGACATGAGTCACACCTGGCGCCGTGCGATCCTGGCCACGGGCGCGGCCCTCGTGGACGACACCGGCGCCTCGGTGCCGGCCTTCGCCGCAGCGGGAACCGCCGGCCAGGGCTGGTTCTCCAACCTGGCTACCGGAACGTCGCCCCCGCGGCTCCAGATCGACTACGCCGTCGGTCTGACCAACGGCAGTCTGATGGAAGACGCGGGCGGCGCCCTAGCCCTTTCGCCTTCTTCGGTCACCTGGCCGCCTAAGGATATCGCCTGCTGGGGCTGCCACCCGTTTAGCACCATCTCGGGCACCACCTGGTTCGACGACCGCGACGTCCACTACCGCAAGTTCAACCGCCTCAACGACGCCGACCCGACCAACGACATCCCCCCGCACGAGAGCCGCGTGTGCACCGTGTGCCACATGGGTGACATCAACCACAACATCGGCAAGGGCAACAGCCCGCAGATTCACTACCGCAACGACCTCGACTGGCAGAACCAGCTCACCTGCCGCAACTGCCACCTGCCGCGCCTGGCCGACGGCTCGCTCAACCCACTCAAACACCCCGACGCGCCCGACGTCCCTGGCAGCACCCTGATTCACAACACCGACATGTACGAGACCCTCTCCTGCCAGTTCTGCCATATTCCCTATCCGCTGGTGCCCTGCGTGGTCTTTCGCGATATCACCATCCCTGGCACCGTGGGCATGTCCTACGACTTCTACTCCGCCGATCCGCTCAACCCCGATGATCCGGACAAGAGCCGGTGGTACCCGTCGTTCATTCAGAAGGCCGACGTGGACGGCGTGCTGCGCTGGTTCCCCGCCAGCATCTGGAACACCATCTACTTCGCCGACTGGGACCGGAAGGGCACGCCCGAAGATCTCAGCGACGATATCATTGCGCCCATCTACACCTGGCGCGTCGCCCAGGCCGTGGGCAGCACGCCGCTCCCCGTGGTCACCGACGACAACGGCGACGGCAAGCTCGAAATCAACCGCCCGGAGGAGATTTACGCCTACCTCCAGGTGCTCAAGGGCAACGACGCCAACGGCCGGCAGATTGCGGCCAATCCCGTCCTGGTGAAGGGCAAACGCGTGTGGTACGAGGATGCCGCGGCGCCCGGTGGGGTTGCATCCTTTGACCCCGAAGGCACCGGCATTCCCATCGAGTGGTACCCCTACATCTGGGGCATGGACCACAACGTGCTGCCCAAGGAAGAGTCGCTGGGCTACGCGGCGAATCCCGCCGCCGGCTGCACGCAGTGTCACCGCCCGCTGTCGCTCGATTCGCCGGTTATCGACCGCCTGATCCTCGTCGACCCCTACGGGCCGGATGGGCAGCCGGTGTATGAAACCGTTCGCCACCTGACGGGATTGAACCCCCCGTGAGGCGCGCCCGAGGATCCCAACGCGAGCGCACCACGAGCCTGCCGGTGCTCGATGCGGCCGAGCCGCGGGCTTGCTCCCCTTTACGCACAGCGTCAAGGGCAGCCCGCGCGGAGCGGGAAAACTCAAGTGCCGCGCCCGGCGCCGAGTCGGGCACGCCCGCCGGCCCTGACCGCGCTCCGGTCCGCCGTCGAAACTTCGCCCGCTGGCGCGCCCTGTCGCTTTCACTGGTCTATCTGGTCTTCGCCATCCACATCGTCCATTGGAAGCTCACCGGCAGCACCCTGGCGCCGCTGGAACTCAATGAGGTGATGTACACGCTCGAACTCGGCATCATCACCGCCGGGTTCCTGTTCATGTGCGCCCTGGTACTGGGAACCCTGATCTTCGGCCGGTTCTTCTGCTCCTGGGCCTGCCACATCATGGTCTTGCAGGATCTGTGCGCCTGGCTGCTCCGCAAGGTCGGCCTGCGCGCCAAGCCCATCCGCTCGCGCCTGCTGTTGCTGGTGCCGCCGCTGACGGCCGCGTACATGTTCCTCTGGCCGCAGATCGTCCGCGCCTGGAACGACCACGCCTTCCCCACCTTTCGTTTCTCCACCGACCGCGAGGGCTGGGCGTCGTTCGTCACCACCAACTTCTGGCGCAACCTGCCCGGCCCGTGGATCATCGCCCTCACCTTCCTGGTGTGCGGGTTCGTCATCGTGTACCTGCTGGGGTCGCGCTCCTTCTGCACCTATGTGTGCCCGTACGGGGCGATCTTCGCCCTTGCCGACCGCTTCACGCCGGCGCGCATCAAAGTGTCAGACGCCTGTCAGCAGTGCGGGCGCTGCACCGCGGCCTGCACCAGCGGCGTGCGCGTGCACGACGAGGTTCGCATCCACGGCATGGTGGTCAACTCCGCCTGCCTGAAGGACCTCGACTGCGTTGCCGCCTGCCCGCAGGGGGCGCTCTCCTACGGCTTGGCCCGGCCGGCGCTGTTCAAGTCCTGGCGCAGCGGCGGCCGCTTCGGACTGCCCTACGACTATTCCCTGTGGGAAGAAACGCTCATCGGAGTCATCTTCCTAGCGACACTGCTCTCCTTCCGCGGACTCTACAGCCGCATCCCGTTCTTGCTCGCACTCGCCTTGGGCGCCATCTTTGCGTTTCTGGCCGTGGTGACCGTGCGGCTGTTTCGCCGCCCCGCCGTCTCCGTAGCCCGCTGGCCGCTTAAGGAGCTGGGCCGCTGGACCCGACCGGGTTATGCCTTCGCCGCACTCGCCGCCCTGTTGGGGGTGCTCCTGATGCACAGTGCGTTCGTACGCTACCACGAGTACAACGGCCTGCGTGCCGCTCGGGCCCTGCAACAGGAACCGAATGCGGAGCAGCGTCGGGAAATCGCAGGAATGGCATTGAGCCGCCTTACCATCGCCGACCAATGGGGGCTGTTTGCCAATGAGCGCGTCCACCGCAGCGCGCTGATCGCCGGCATGGCCGCGCAGCGCTTCGAACTCGTCGAGCACTTCGCGGCACGAATCCTCGCCGCCCATCCACGCGATCTGGAAGCCCATCTCTACCTGGCCCAGGTGTTGGCCGGAACCGACCGAACCGCCGACGCCGAACGCGCGTTTCGCGCCATACTGGCCGAGGAACCCGCCGACCCCGGAACCGCCGCACGCTACTTCGCCACCGCCCACCATGGACTCGCCGCGCTGCGCGCTCGGCGCGGCGAATACTCCGCGGCCGTCGCCGGCCTGCGCGCCGCCGCCCGCCTGGACCCCGCCCGCGCCGCGGCCCATGCCGATCTGGGAAGTGCTTTAGCCGAGTTGGGGTTGTTCGATGAGTCAGTCGCTTCGCTGCGCGCCGCGGTCCAGCTTGATCCTCACCATCCGAAGGCGAATTACAATCTGGGCACGCTGTTGGCTCACCAGGGTGATCTCGACGGCGCCATCGCCGCCTATCGCGCCGCGTTGACAGGAATGCCCGACGACGTCGACTTGCTCAACAACCTGGGATCGGTCCTGCTTCGAACCGGCGATCTGGCCGGCGCTCGGCCGCTGCTGGAACGCGCCGTCGCCGGCAATCCGCGAAACGCCGATGCCCGCTTCAATCTTGGGCTGTTATTGGCAGAGTATGGCGATCCCCGGGCAAGCGAACACCTCAGCGTGGCCGCGTCGCTCGACTCCAAATACGCCCGCCTGCTCGCGCCACCACCGTGATATTGAAATCCCGAAGCACGCCCATCCACCGGGTGCGCGCAGTCCCCAACCCTTGCGCCTCAGGGCCTTTCGAACATGGCCAGCCCGTTCGCTCCCAGCACATAGGCCACAAAATGCGACTGCCAATTCGCAATCCGCGAATCCCATGGCGGCGGCCAGTGAATCACGACATCCGCGTACTCCTGGATGCCGTAGTCGTCGCCCGCGTAACCCCCGTAGTTGATCTGCGCTCCAAGCTGCCAGGAAGCACTCTCGTCATAGGGATTGTCGAATCGCCACGACTTGGTCCCATCCGCATTCCAGTAGTAGGACGTCCCCAGGCAGATCCACGGCGTGAATTCGTCTACCCCGTGCGCCTGTGCCGCCGCAATGCCTCGAATCAGAATCGACCTGAGCGATAACGGCTCCGGAGTGTGGTACATCGGCGCGCTGAACGCCTCACCCATCTCGCGCAGCGTGAATAACGGACTGATCGCTCGCGCGTACCACTCCACCCGCGCCTGTGGCAGCGCCTGCTTCACCGTCAGGTAGGTCAAATTGTGCTTGGCGTCGATGGCCGCGTTCCACGCCTCCGCGCCCGTTTCCCCCGCCGCCTTGACGAAAAACCGCTCGCTGCCCAGGATCACGCACGAAATGACCACCGGCGATCCGTGCGCCTGATTATCCTGCGCTACCCAGCCTTTGATCAGGTTCAGTCGCTGGTTGAGCAACTCGATTTCTTCCGCTTGCTCCGGCCCGGTGTAAGTCGGCGGTGCGTCAGGCGGGAAGATGTTGGTAAACGGCCGAAACACCAGACCCACCGTCGCCGGAATGGGCGGGTTCGTCGCGTTGACCTCTCGGCACATGCGCATCACCTTTTGAAGCTGCGCCTGCTTCACCAGTTCGCCCCACACCACGCCCGAATGGGAAATACGCACCCATTCGCGAAGCCGATCGTCGTTGGCAGCATCGTTCAAGAACGCCGCCGGAAACGACCAGTTGTAGTGCACCTTGGGAAGCGGCGGCAGCATTCGCAACGCCTCGATACTGGAAGGGTCGGGCGCCGGCGGGGCCGCCGGAGGTACGACCACCACCGCAACCGTGTCTCGGCCCGTGCCCGTCCCCTGCGTGACCGTCAGTTCAAAAACCAATGTGACCGTCTCGTCCACTTCCGGCGCAGTCAGTGTCGTAATGGCACTATCAGGACTTTCGATGATGGCAAAGACGCCCGAAACTTCGGCCCAGTGGTAAGACACCGGGCCCGTGCCAAACGCGATGCTCCCGCTACCGTCCAGCACCACGGTCGCGCCGCCCACCACCTGTTGATCGGCGCCCGCCGCGGCCACGACAATAGCATTCGAACGGGACACCACCCGCACCACCACGTAGTCGTTCGCCGCCACTCCATCCTGAGTGACCACCAGCTTGAACGTCATGGTGATCGTCTCACTCAGTTCCGCCGGCGCCACGAACGTCGCCTTGGACTTGCTGGCATTGGTGATCGAAACGCCCGGCCCGCTGACCTGCGACCACGTGAAGGAAAGCACGCCCGAACCGGACCCCGTGCTCGCAGAGCCGTCCAGCAACACCACGTATCCCCCCGGCACCTCGCGGTCGGCCCCGGCGTCCGCAATGACCGTCAGGTTTGACGGCGGATCGTTGCCTCCGTCTGCGGGGTCTTCCGGGGGGTCGGCCGATGATGGGTCGCTTGGGAGTTCATCCGGCGCATAGCCAACGGTCACCAGATCGGTTGTGGTCCGAATGATGTCACCCGGCAGCACGGCAACAAGCGACACAAAATAGGTCCCGGACCAGCGATACGTGTGTTGCACCGCACGCCCCCGAGCCTTACCGCCGTCGCCGAAGTCCCACTCAAAGGTAGCACCCGAGGGAAGCACCCCTTCCAGTGCCATCGCCTCGAAATCTCGCGTCAGTGGATTGCAGCAGAAAATCGGTATCGCCGCGAAGCCCAGTTCCAGTGTCGCGTCGTTTCCGTCGTTCGCTCCGCCCGGTCCGGCCACATTGTCATTGTCCGCCCCCGCACCGAGAATAGGTCGATCTGGGGCGGGTATCTGTCCAACGGGCACCGTCCCACATCCACCTAGTCCGACCAGCCCCCAGACCACTAGGGCGACCGCACTTCCCCATGGCCTGCCGCTCGTAAAGCGCTTGCTCATAGCCCCCTTACCCCACCCAATGACCCCCGTCCGTCCCCTCGCCTTGTTCAAGGGCTTGGCCGTAATGCGAACGAGCGTATCACCGTCGGACCATCAAACCGCGAGTATTCGCAATCTTCCGACGGTGCGAACCACCCAACATCCACAAGTCCTGGAGGCCATCCTTGCCAAAACTAAGTGGTTACCCCATTTACCCAGTCATCCTCTTCAGAAACTACGATATCTGGGACTAATCTTAGTCCGATAATTGCTGGCAGACTCAGTACTCATCTCAGCGGTGCGATTCACCATGGCGCGAGTAAGGCCACCGAGTCTGAACGATCCCGGTTACCGGACAACCGGCCACACTTGTCCTGAAAACCTCACCCCTTGAAGGTCACTGGCCCCAATCGTCCTGGCAAACGAGGTAGTCGCCCAGCGTCATACCCAGGCGTTGGTAGGTGCTGATTGCCCCGCCGTTGGCACGATGGACATAGAGCCGAAGACCGCACACGTCACCCCGAGCCAGCGCGGCCTCCCGCACATGGGCATAAAGACGCCGGAACACACCCTTCCGACGAGCCTCGGGCAAAACGTAAACGCTCTGTATCCACCACAGCCACGCGTTTCGCCAATCGCTCCATTCATACGTAACCATGGTCTGACCCACGGGGCGATCCTGAATCTCGGCGATGTAGTAAAGGCACTTGGCCGAATCGGCCAGCGCCGCGCGAACGCCGGAGGACAGCGTCGCAATGTCCAGCCGGAGGCCCTCCGACTCCTCGGCCATGGCGGCGTTGAATCGGGTGACGGCGTCAGCGTCGTCGATTCGAGCAGGTCGGATTCGCATCGTTTCGAAGATAATGGATGGTCAACTCCAGGAAAGTGTCGGCACGTTACCTCCGGGCACCACCGTCAACAAGAAACACTTCGCCATGGACCCGCTGTCAATTTGGCACGCCCCCGAGCCGCTCCGATTGCCGGCTGCCAACGTGGCAGGTTATCAGAACCAGCATGGCCGGCGAAGCCGAAGCCTAAGTCTCTGTATATCAACGTGTTACAACATTCTAGCTCGTATGATTGCGCTGGCATTCACCATGCTAAGGGAATTTGCGGACTAAAAGCGGAGGAGGGTCCTTGGCCTCGGGGCTGATTCCCTTCGCCGGACTGTGAATTCCTTCAATCAGGTGATCATCCACCGTACAGGAGAACCGTCACATGGCTGTTAAGCAGTTGGCCTACGATCAAGAGGCACGGCAGGCGCTGTGGGGCGGCGTGCAGAAGCTCGCCGGCGCCGTCAAAGCAACGCTCGGTCCCCGGGGCAGGAACGCAGTCATCGACAAAGGCTGGGGAAGCCCCACCGTCACCAAGGACGGCGTCACCGTCGCCGAAGAAGTCGACCTCATCAACAAATACGAAAACCTGGGTGCCCAACTCGTCAAGGAAGCGGCCAGCAAGACCAGCTCCGTCGCGGGCGACGGCACCACCACGGCCACGGTGCTGGCCGAGGCCATCTTCCGCCAGGGGCTCAAGAACATCGCCGCCGGCTCCGACAGCAACGCGCTCAATCGCGGCATCCAGAAGGCCGTCGTCAAGGTCGTGGAGGCGCTCAAGGAAATGTCGCGCCCGGTTCGCGTGAACAAGCGCGATGACATCATCAATGTCGCGAAAATCTCCGCCAACAACGATGAGGCGATCGGCAAGCTGTTGGCCGACTGCTTCGAGAAGGTCGGCAAAGACGGCGTGATCACGGTCGAGGAAGGAAAAAGTGCCGAGACCACGGTGGAAGTCGTGGAAGGTATGCAGTTCGACCGCGGGTTCCTTTCGCCGCATTTCGTCACCGACCAGGAAGAAGTCACCTGCGACCTGAGCAAGGCCTTCGTGCTCATTCACGAAGAGAAAATCAGCAGCGTGCCCAAGCTGGTGCCGCTGCTGGAAAAGGTAGCCAAGGCCAAGCGCCCCCTGCTCATCATCGCCGAAGACATCGAAGGCGAAGCGCTGGCCACCCTCGTGGTCAACAAACTCCGCGGCATTCTCGAAGTGTGCGCGGTGAAAGCGCCGGGATATGGCGACCGCCGCAAGGCCATGCTCCAGGACATCGCCGTGCTTACCGGCGCCAACCCGATCATGAAGGACCTGGGGCTCGACCTGGAGAAAGTGTCGATTCAGGACCTCGGCCAGGCGAAGAAGATCACCGTCGACGCCAACAACACGACCATCATCGAAGGCGCCGGCTCGACTGAGCAGATCCAGTCGCGCATCAAACAAATCGCCGCGGAAATCGAGAACACCACATCCGATTACGATCGCGAAAAACTCGAAGAGCGGCGCGCCAAGCTGGTGGGCGGCGTGGCACAGATCAACGTGGGCGCGGCCACCGAGACGGAAATGAAAGAAAAGAAGTCGCGCATCGAAGACGCGCTGCACGCCACCCGCGCCGCATTGGAAGAGGGCATCGTGGTCGGCGGCGGCGTCGCGCTCGTGCGCGCCACTTCGGCGCTCGACGGTCTGAAGTTCCCCGGCGACGAGCAGCTCGGCGTGGACGTGGTCCGCGAAGCACTCTACGCCCCGCTCAAGCAGATCGCTCAGAACGCCGGCGCCAATCCGGGCGTGGTCTTCCATAAGGTACAGTCAGGCAGCGGCAACTTCGGCTACAACGCCGAGACCGGCAGCTTCGCAGACCTGGTGAAGGACGGCGTCATCGACCCGACCAAGGTGGTCCGCTCGGCGCTCGAAAACGGCAGCAGTGTCGCACGCATCCTGCTGAGCACAGACGTGTGCATTTCAGAGAAACCAAAGTCCAAGAAGGATCATGATCACGCCCCGGGCGCCGCTGGCGGCGACTACGACGACGACATGGACATGATGTAGAAAAACCGAAACGCCGAAAAGCCGAAACCAGGCAACAGGCAACAGGGTGCAAGGTTGATCGGCAACGTGGTAAGGAATCGAGAGGTTTGAAGTAAATCGAGCTTTCGGTGGCGCGAAGGGCCGCCGGAAGATCAGACGGTTCTTTCTCAAGGAGCGAAAATACGATGGCAACTGCCACAGCAATCAAGTCGAAGATCAAGTTCCGCCCCATGGATGACCGGGTGCTCGTCGAGCCGTGCCAGGCCGAGGAAACCACCGCCGGCGGCATCATTCTGCCGGACAACGCCCGCGAAAAACCGCAGCGCGGCACAGTGCTCGCGGTCGGACCGGGCAAGTTGCTGGACAGCGGCAACCGCGGCGAAATGTCGGTCCGCGTAGGGGACGAAGTCTATTACGGAAAATACTCCGGCACCGAAATCGAGTTCAACATGGACAAGTACGTCGTGATCCGCGAGAGCGACCTGCTCGCCATCGTCGAAAAGTAAAGCGAAACGAGCCGCGGGCTTTCAGCCCGCGCGGAGATGCGAAGCTCCGACACACGCGGCGCATGACTTGAAAACCTAGGTGTTAACGGAGGGGCTCGTCCATTGAACCCCGAACGAACAGTGAATCCCAAACGAATTTGGTGAGTCCGCGCGGCCTGAAACCCACGCGGATCGCCATAAGGAGTTACCCATGCCCAAGCAACTGATGTACGCCCAGGACGCAAGGCAGCAGATTCTGGACGGATTGTCCAAGCTGGCCGACGCCGTCAAAATCACCATGGGGCCCACCGGCCGCAATGTGATCCTCCAGAAGTCCTACGGATCGCCGCGCATCACCAAAGACGGGGTGAGTGTAAGCAAAGAGGTCGAACTGCCCGATCCGTTCGAGAACATGGGAGCGAAGCTGATCAACCAGGTCGCTTCCAAAACCAGCGACGTCGTCGGCGACGGTACCACCGCCGCCACCGTCCTCGCCGAGGCCATCTTCCGCGAGGGATACAAAATGGTCTCCGCCGGCGCCAACGCTATGGCGGTCAAGCGCGGCATCGACCAGGCCGTGGCCGCCGCCGTGGAAGCCATCAAGAACCTCTCCACCAAGGTCCGCTCCAACGACGACCTCGCCAAGATCGCCACCATCTCCGCCAACGGCGATGCGGAAATCGGCAAGCTGCTGGCCGGCGCCATCGAGGCGGTAGGCACCGACGGCGTGGTCGAAATCGAAGAGGGCAAGTCGCTCGAAACCGAAAAGGAAGTGGTCGAGGGCATGCAGTTTGATAAGGGCTTCATCTCGCCCTACTTCATGACCAATCCCGCTTCGCTGGAGTGCGTGCTCAACGACCCGGCCATCCTCGTCTACGAAAAGAAAATCTCCAACCTGCGCAGCTTCGTCCCCGCGCTCGAATCCATCGCCACCGGCGGCAAGAGCCTGCTGGTCATCGCCGAGGACGTCGAGGGCGAAGCCCTCGCCGGGCTGGTGGTCAACAAGGTCCGCGGCGTGCTCCAGTGCTGCGCCGTCAAGGCGCCCGGCTTCGGCGACCGCCGCAAGGCCATGCTGGGCGACATCGCCGTGCTCACCGGCGCGACCATGATCAGTGAAGACCTCGGCGTCAAGCTCGAAAACATCACGTTGGAGCACATGGGCACCGCCAAGAAAGTGGTCGTTAACAAGGACAACACCACGATCATTCAAGGCGCCGGCAAGAAGAGCGACGTCAAGGCGCGCATCGATCAGATTCGCGCTCAGATGGAAAAAACCACCAGCGACTACGACCGCGAAAAGCTGCAGGAACGCCTGGCCCGGCTCACCGGCGGCGTGGCCGTCATCCGCGTCGGCGGCGCCACCGAAGTCGAGGTCAAAGAGCGCAAGGACCTGGTGGACGACGCCTTCCACGCCACCAAAGCCGCAGCCGAAGAGGGCATCATCCCCGGCGGCGGCGTGGCCTACCTGCGCGCCATTCCCGCCGTGCAGAAGATGCGCGACAAGGCCCGCGGCGATGAGAAGATCGGCGTGGACATCGTCCTCCAGGCACTACGGGCACCCACCCGCCAGATCGTGGCCAACAGCGGGCGCGAGGGCGAAGTGGTCGTCGAGCAGATACTGGAAAAAAGCGGCGCTTACGGCTTCGACGCACGCAACGGCGAGTTCGTCGACATGGTCAAGGCCGGCATCATCGACCCGGCCAAGGTCGCGCGAGTCGCCCTCGAAAACGCCGCGAGCGTCTCCGGCCTGCTGCTCACCACCGAAGTGCTGGTGACCGATCTCAAGGACGAGAACAAGAAAATCGACCACGCCGTCCGATAGGTTTAGGGCCGGCGTGTTAACCCCATAAAGGGCATGGGCGGGCCGAAAGGTCCGCCCTTTGCATGAGGGGGGAACGGCGGACAAAACCGTCGTAGCAAGCAAACGAGGCAAGTTGGGAATGGCGGTGGCATCGACCAAAAGAGATTTCTACGAAGTCCTCGGCGTCACGCGGGAGGCATCACCGGAGGAAATCAAAAAGGCCTATCGCCGCCTTGCGCACAAATACCACCCCGACCGCAACCCCGACAGTTCCGCCGAGGGAATGTTCAAGGAAGCCGCCCAGGCCTACGAAGTGCTCTCCGATCCACAGAAGCGGCAGCGCTACGACCAGTTCGGCCACGCCGGGCTGGGCGGCGCGGGCGTGCACGACTACAGCCACATGAACGTCGAGGATATCTTCTCGATGTTCAGCGATATTTTCGGCGGCGGGGGCGGCCGGCGACGCCGCAGCCGAGGGGCGGACTTGCAGACCGAAGTCGCCGTCTCCCTGGCCGAAGTCGCCCGCGGCACCCAGCGTACCATCGAATTCTCGCGCCAGGACACGTGCGACGAGTGCGCCGGCAGCGGCGCCGCCAAGGGCTCACAGCGACGCACCTGCTCCACCTGCGGCGGCTACGGACAGGTCGAGCAAACCAGCGGTCTGGGCAGCATCTTCGGCCGGGTCATCACCACCTGCCCATCCTGCCGGGGGCGCGGATCGACCGTCGTCACGCCCTGCGCCGCCTGTCGCGGCTCGGGACGGGTCATGCGCCACCGCGAGGTCAGTGTGCAGGTTCCGCCCGGCATTCATGACGGCCAGGCCATCCGCGTGCGCGGCGAAGGCGAGCCCGCCGAGGACGGCACCGGCCGCGGCGACCTGCACTGCTACGTACGCGTGGAGCCCCACCCGTTCTTCGAACGCCACGAGAACTCGCTCATCTGCCGCATGCCCATCAGCTTCACGCAGGCGGCATTGGGGGCATTGGTTGAAGTGCCCACGCTGGACGGCAAGGCCGAGCTGCGCATCCCGCACGGCACGCAGCACGGGCAGGTATTCCGGCTCAAAGGCCAGGGCCTGCCCGATCTGCGCAGCGGCCGCAAAGGCGACGAACTGGTGGAAGTGCTGGTGGAGATCCCCTCGCGGCTCAACCGCGAACAGGAAACCCTGCTCCGCGATTTCGCACGCACCGAAGACAAATCCGTCCTGCCCGAGTCGAAGGGGTTCTTCGACAAGGTCAGGGACTACCTGAGCAATCTGGGAAAATGACGTTCAGCCAGTAGCTGCCCTGAAACAGACCACGCCCGAAGGGCGACGCACTAAAATCGAGGGTAGCGGCGACCTACGGTGGCGAAACGAAAATGACCACGCAACAAACGGACAACGAGATTCCGAACAACCCAAACGACGGCTCCTCCGTCGATGACACGGCGAGCGTTCCGACGGCCGAGAGTCCCTCCGAACCGGCGGAAGTCGCCCCGGCCGCGGCGCGCGATGACGCCGCCGGTGCGCCGGTAACGGTCGACGCCCTGCAGGAACGCATCCGCGACCTGGAAGACCGGCTGCTGCGTACTCGGGCCGAAGTGCAGAACGTGCAGCGCCGCGCCGATCAAGAGCGCCGCGACGCCGTGCGCTACGCCAACGCCGAACTCATGCGCCGCCTCATCGCCGTGCTCGACGACATGGAACGTGCCCTGGCCGCGGTCGATCCACAGCATCACGATTCACCCGTGATCGCCGGCGTGCGCCTGGTCTACGAGAATCTGCTTAAGGCCCTGCGCGAGTTCGGCATGATGCCGGTGGAGGCCCTGCACCGGCCCTTCGACCCCCACGTGCACGAGGCCATGCTCCGCCAGCCCACCACCGACCACCCCGCAGGCACCGTCATCGAAGAACTGGCCAAAGGCTACGTCCTCCACGAACGCACCCTCCGCCCCAGCAAAGTAATCGTGGCCGCGGCGCCGCAAGGCGAATAGAACCGTACACGTGGCAATGGCCACAATGGCGCTGCGTACAACACCGAGCGTACGCCGGAAAAGTCACCCGCCGTCTTGCGCGAAAAGCAAGTCGGTCAACACGGGAGAATCTTTGCCCTTCTGCCCGCGCTTGGTTCGCGTCTTGGGCTCCTGATTCCCCTGCGTTCGATCCAGCACCCGTCCGTTCTTCGACTTCGGCGCGCTGGTCACCGCGTCCGCCGGGCCGTTAAGCGGGTCGCCGGGTTTGATCGCCGCCAGCCGCTCGTCGATCTTGCGAACGTACTCTTTGGAAAGCTCAAAGCCGACAAACCGGCGATTGAGCTTCTTGGCCACCGCCAGGGTGGTGCCGCTGCCGCCGAAGGGATCCAGCACGATCTCGTTCTCTTTCGAACACGCGCGGATGATCCGCCCCAGAAGCTGCTCGGGCATCTGGCAGCCGTGAAACCCCGCCCGCTCCTTAAACGTGCCTGCCACCCGCGAGAAAAACCACGTGTCGCTGTCCGCCGGAAAACGTTCCGGAATGTCCTGCGGGCGCAGAATGAACCCATCACGCGTGGGCACTTCCGGCGGCAGCACCGGGGCCATCATCCACGTGTCGTCGGGCACCCGCCCTTCCGGCGCGGCGCGCTTGTCGCCGTACACGATCTCCCGCGCCGACGGCACCCGCACCTCCAGCGAGTTGAACGTATGCCGCTTGGGGTCCTTGACGAAGTGAAACAGGTGCGCGTGACTCCGCGTAAACTTGTGCTTGCAGTGCACGCCGAAGGTGTAGAACCACACCACCCAGCTCCGGCAGTGGAAGCCCAGGTCGCGCGTGGCCAGCACCTTGAGTTCCGCCGCGAACTCGTCCCCGATCGCCAGCCAGAAGGTGCCCTCCGGCTTGAGCACCCGACGCACCCCCGCCATCCACTCCCGCGACCATTCCAGGTACTCCTCCGCCGCGCGGCGGTCGTCGTACACGTCATAGTCGTACCCGATGTTGAACGGCGGATCCGCAAAGGCGAGATCGACCGATCCCTCATCCAGCTTGCCCAGCAATGGAACGCAATCGCCCTGATGAATCCGGTCCAGCGCTACGCTCATGGTTGCCTCCTGCAATCAGCGGGTACCTGATGAGATATCTGCCCGACGACCATCCGGAACCCGCGCACCGCCGGCGCACCGAATGGACCCGTGGATGACTGGGCAATTGGTTTTGTACGGACTCGCAACGGCGCCGTCAATCGAAATGCAACGTCGCGCCCTCACGCCGGACGGCCGACGCTGGAGCGGGTCACTTCCCACCCGCGCACATCGGCTTGAGCGCCTTGAGCATCTTGCGGCACATCTTGTCGTCCGCATCGCACGGGTTGCACAGGAACATCTCGCCGCGCCGCGCCCCCGTCCCCCCCAGCCGTTCCAGTAGCCGCGCCAGCCGCCGCAGGCAGTTGGCCGTCTCCGGGCCCGTCTTCCCGCACGACGTATTCACAATCACCACGTCGCTCTCAATCAGCCCATGATAGGCCGGCTGAAGCTGAATGCGCGTGGCCAGCTCGTCCCCCAACGGCGAGTACAAGAACCCCCGCATCTGCGTATCGCTCAGGGCGCTACGCTCTTCGTGTGGCTCGACATCCCCCTCCTCGCCGGAAAACAACCCGAAAATCTCCGAGGCAAACGCCGTCGTGTCATCCAGCACCCGGCGAAACTCGTGCGCCGCGCGCGTCGGATCGCGAAACACCGTGTTTACCGTCTCCGGCACCGGCATGACAAACACGCGGTGGTCGTACGGATAGGCATGACGCAACACCGGATCGGCATCCGCCTCGATGAGCACCGCTCCGAAACGGTCGGCACGATGGATCGCCGTCAGCGCTTCCGGGAGGATTTCAAACACCCGCTCGGCGTCATAATCCAGCCACCGAGCGCTGGCCAGGCCGGTCCCGGTCGAGAATGCATCGTCTCCGTCGGCCCCCGAAACCTCCTTGCCTTTCTTCAACAGGCGAAGGTAATGCGGCGGCTTGGGGCAAATACGATCCACCAGCGTATGGATCACCGCGCTCTTGCCGGAGCGACGAACACCGCTGACAAAAACGACCGATAATCCCACGCTTCAACGCCTGTCCCAGGTCTGACGGCACATTACGTCTCATCCATGCAGGATCATAGGCACGCTCATGCCCCACTTTCAGCACCGTCGGCTCCGCGAATGCCGCAGGCAACCTGCGAAGCATGGGCGGCTGTTTGTCCCGAGGTCGCGCCGGGCTCGGTCCGCGACGCCTCAACGCCATTTAGCGATACCAGCCGAACCAGCGGCGCCACACGCTCTGCCCGGGAAACGTAACGCGGAATCAAGCCCTCATCGAGTTTGCCATACAATTCGACAACTTGGCGCGGGTGATAGTCGCGCCGCAGGTACAGCCGCGCCACGGCGGGTCGCCACTGCGGCACCGGACGCACACCGCCCTGCTCAAGGCAATTCAATACCGCAATCAGGGTGTCGATGCCCGCTTGGATGGCCTTGCAACCGATCGTGTGCGGACGGTCATCGGCCGAGATGGTCGGCCGGGCGTGGGCAAAGATCGCACCGCTGTCAATGCCCGGATCAATCAAGTGAATCGTCGCACCGACATATTCCGGTTCATCGTTAAGCAGCGGATAGAAATTGGTGGCCGTGCCGCGGTAATAGGGCGATAGGCCCAGGTGCAGGTTGATCATCCGGCCCGGCCAGCGGTCAATCAGCGGCCGGCGAATCAGGCTGGTGCCGTACACCAGCACGCAGTCCACGCCCCCCGACTCCAGAAACTCCAGGGTGGAGGCGGTGTTGATTTCCCCGGGAGACAGGTGCCGAACGCGGCATGAATCACCATCCTCCACCCAACCACTGTTTCTACCGAAGTGGACCTGCTCCTGGCGGGCACGCTCCTCGAAGTGGCCTTTGACGATGCACTGCTCGTGCGCCGTCAGCGCCGATGCGTCAACTTCTGCGGAATGATAACCGGGGTTCTCATAGCCGACCGCGGTGACGGCGAATCGTTCCCGCATCGCCTGCACAAAATAGCGGTGGCGAGACTCCCGGCTGGTAAGAATCCCGAAATTCATTCCGTTCGACAACGAAGAAAAAAGGGCCCGGCGTGCGGACACGCCGAGCCCCGAAATCAGTGCCTGCCGGATTGACGGCCGTCAAGCCGGCCTCGAAACGGCGCTCGCTTTACGCCGATGGTTACGACCCGATCGACCACGAATAGGTGATGCCCGCCCCGAAATTCGGCGTGTCATCAACACGATCCAACGCAATCTGAGTGGCCATACCCAGCCGATGCGCCTCGCTAATGTCCCACTGCCAGCCGAGTTCCAGGATGTTCATGTTGCTGGCGCCGTAGTGGTGGCTGCTGCGGTGCATGTAGTCCGCGACCCAGCGAACCGAACCGTCCGCACACAGCGGGCCGTCCAGGCCGAACACAAAACCCCACTGAAAGTGGCGCAGGTTCTCATCAGAATTGCCGTTGACCGAGGCCATGAACGCATTGATATGCGATCGCAGGCCGCTGTCATAATCGTTGGTCATCACCAGCCGCATTTCCACGTCAAACTTGTTCGAGCGATCACCGGTGGGCAGACGCAGCGTGCTGCTGAGCGCCAACGCGGGAAACCAGCCTTCCTGCTCGCGGAAGCGCCAAAGCATTCCTAACTCAGAGTCAAAGTTGCTCTCATCGAGCGCCCCTTTGTCGCCGCCGTCGCCAAGCCACATCGGAACGCGCGCCGACAACTCCAGATTATCCGTAATTCCCCAGTAAATCGCCGGCGTCAGAACGAAATCATCGTCACCATCGCCGCGGTCACGCTTGTTGCCGAACAATCCGCCCGACCCGCTGGTGTCCCACCAGCGGCTCTTGCGCCCTTGGCCAGCGGGGTCGCCGCCGGTGATCCACTGAAAGTGGAAGCGCAAGTCGACCTTCCCACACTCCAGGGGAACCGCGTCCTCGAAGAAGAACAACGGCGCAATCAGGTCAAAATCACTCGATACCGTTTCCGTCTTGGTCGTGACATGGGTCACGTCCGACTCCTGCGCGGCTGCCAGATTGCAGAACGCCAATACACAAAGACCGGTTACCAGCTCTTTCATCGCACAATCGCTCCACAAAGACTGTCGATTCGATTTCAACTACACATCTTGGCACTTCAAACCCGCCGGACCGCGCCGTCCGAAAGGGCCATATCAATGCTCAAGAACCAGAAGTCTACTTAAATATCGGCCTGCGCCAAGAGAACCCTGTTGCGAAAATCCATCAATTACAACATTTCACTGTAATTAACATCTTCGCCTTATCCGAAAAACGACAATAAGAAAAGCCTCCCTAATTAAAGGCCCCTTATTGAAATCACAGGAACGCTCGACCGCACCCGACTCGTTCTATTCCATCGCTGCCATCGCCGACATTATCAGCTTGAAGCATTGGTACGACACCGGGTCTCGCTCGGTTCGGGTTTCTTGACCCGGCCGGGATTCAATGGTTAGTCGGCGGCGGTACGTCAATCAGCCGAACCCCGCGCCGCTCCGGTCGCAAGAGCCGGAATCCCGCGTCCAGCCCGGGCGAGCCGTCGGGAGACGGTGCCACCTTCCCGCCTTCGTCGCCTTGATCCGGCCCGATCGAGTAGATGACGACCCCCTCGGCCGTGTTAGCCCAACGGAGGGGGTTCCCATCGAACGGCGCTGACCAGCGACCAGGACTGAGTTCCCGGGCGTTCGCAGTCAAGTGCCGATCACGTCCGATCCGAAACGCAGTTATTCCGCGCGCGAAGTCCGGGCACTGTTCGCATGTGGCAAAGCTCCCGTGACCGCTCGGTCATCTAGTGGGTACGCAACATGACCGATTCAGGGCCGTTCGATAAGTTCGAACTTGCCATTGAAGTCTCTTGGAACCAAGAAACCGACCCCAGATTGCACCCGCTGCGCCTGATTAATGATGAGCGGCCACCAACGCACCATTCGCCAAGCCTGTTCCCATATCAGCAAGGCCGTGAATCCCTTTTTGAAAAAGAAGCCGGTTAGTCTGGACTCGCGCCAAGCCGCCCGGTTGTGCGGATTCCTGTGAATCCGCACATCTCCCGAGACGATTACCCATTCTCCCTCTGTTGATAGAGCTGCGAGCCAGTCCACATCCGAGATGTCTGCCGGAAACTTTTCGCGCAGGTGGGTTATCTGATTCGCGGAGTCGAGTTTCCTCAAAGCTTTGGTCAGATGGGGCGACAGACAGTTATCCAGAAAATACTTCACGCCGCCCTTCGGCTCTCAAATTCGATAGCGTCCGATACCGCGGAAACCGAGACATCAAACCACTTTGCGACGCCCTCTACGGATTGCTCCGACCGATAGGCATTGGCCAGTACCGCCGTCGGCACACCTTCACGCGCCACGATCGGCTGTCCGAATGCCCGGTTCGGGTCCAACACGATCTGCCGCCGCTGTCCAAGTGGCCACCACCGTCGCAAGAGGTCCTCCCTTCCGTCGTATTCCAACCCTTTCAGGTACGGACTGAGGATCCGCTTAAAAACGTACTGATCCGTTACGATATCGATGAGCTTCGGATCATCTGTTTCTGCATGGACAAAAAAGAAAACACTTCGACCATCAGTGACAAACCGACGTGTGCTGAACGGGTGGGTATTGCCAAACTCTGTTCGCGCGCGCTCTGCTGCAAGGCGTATCGTCCGCCAACCGACGCCGAATCGGCGAAACGCATCCACGAATCGCACCTCGATCAAGTCCCGGAACCCCAGTGCGAGGAGCCCCCCTACATCGGGAAGCTGGCGTTGCCAGACAGGTGGCGAGACCCGACGATCGCCCTCATACTCGAACGTATAGCCCCTCAGCCACCGCCGAATGCGACCGACGGACACTTCGGTCAAGCTTGAAGCCTCGGCAACGCTGTAGATTCCCTGACCGCTATACTTGGTCATGCTGCGCCCGGACATCGCCAACCTTCCTTTCCAGCTGTGATTATAGCCGTTGGGCGTTCAAAGCAATCGCCTCCACCCGACCCACTATTCAGCCGAGCATTATTCGGTCACTCAGGAGTCGCACGTCAACGCTTGGCCACTATCGCCACGATCTGCATCGCCGCCAGACGCCCGGTCTCCACGGCGCCGTTCATGAAGCCCTGGTGGTCGCGGCTGCAGTGCTCCCCCGCGAACAGCAGGTTGCCCCCGGGCAGTCCCTCGGCCCCGCGAATCGTTGTCCACTGGCCGGGCTTGTAGCACGAGTAGCTGCCCAGCGACAGCGGATGGCTGGGCCAATGGAAGCGCCGCGCCTTGCCCGCCGCTCCCGCCACGCCGGGAAAGACCCGCTCGGCACCCGGCAACAAGCGCTCCGCCTGCGCCTCGGCGGTTCCCTCGCCCACCGCCACCCCCGCCCGCCCGCCGGAATACAGCGTCAACCCTCCGGCACTGCCCGATTGAAGGCGGCTGTTGTCCCACGCAAGCTGAAACGCCTCATCGGAATACACACTCCCCACATAACCCTGGTCCCGCCAAACCCGCTTACCCATGGCCACCAGCACCTTGGCGTTGGTGCCGTAGCCCAGCTCGGCGATGGCCCGCCGCTGTGCCGCCGGCAACTCCACCGGCAACTCAACCTGCCGCAGCATCGTGAAGGGAACGGCCAGAACCACCATGTCCGCGCGAACGTCCCGCGTGCCGCCGCCGGCGCGCGCGAAAGTCAGCACGTATCCGTGCCCCTCGGCGCGCAGCGCCTCCAGCCGGTGCCCCGGCTCGACTTGCCCGGACAGGCGCTCCCCCAGTTCCTCCACAATCCGCCCGTTGCCCCCCGCGATCTTGTAGCGCTCATCGCTCTCGCCATACAGTGACAGGGCGCCGTCGGACAGGTCGGTGTCGATCAGGTAGACCAGATTGAGTGCCGACTGCTCGTCACTGTCCAATCCGTATTCCGTCACGTAGGCCGTCTCGATCACCTTTCGCGCCACGCCGGAAGCACCGATCTGATCGAGATATTCCGCGAGCGACGTGCGGTCCAGCTTCTCCGCGCTGCCGGGATGGGCAAAATCCACGTCCTCGGGCAGCGCCGCGCGGTCCGCCGCGATGCGCAGCGCCATCGGCCGAAACGCATCGACCATCTCCTCCGCACTGTGGTGCCGCCCCTCAAAATAAAACGCCTCCTCGACCAACCGCGGATCGTCAGCCCGCATATCCAGCAGCGGCAGTCGGAACATCCGCGCCATCAACAGCAGCTCCCCATGCCCGGTGTCGATGAACTCACCCCCCAGTTCCGTGGTCAGCCCCGGCGAGAGAATGTCGCGCGCGCTGTACACCCGCCCGCCCACACGTGCCCCCGCTTCATACACCGTGGCGCCGATGCCGCGGCCCTTTAAGTGATACGCCGCCGTCAAACCCGCCAACCCGCCGCCGACAATCGCGACCGAAGGACCCACCCCACCGCGGCGCCCCGTGGACGCACACCCCGTAAGTACCGGTCCGGCCGCGGCCGTCAGCGCCACGGCGCCGGCCCGGCAAAGGAACCCTCGGCGATTGAAATCCGCCTCGCGCCGGGCCGACAGCCACTCGGCAGCAGGCGGCGCTCCGCTCCGCTTCGCCTGTAACGCCAAACGGAGGCTCCGACGCAGGAACGAAAATAACGGAGATCGGGCCATGGCAAATCGCTCCTTCCTGATTTCCGCCGGTATCCTGCCCGCGCCGACAGGAGGCTCAACCGGCGGTCGTCGATCATAAAGACCGGCGGCCCAAAACGACAGCAACCAGGTTCCGCCCGGGCTTGATTCCGTTGTCCGGCCATTTTGAACCGCCTAGAATCGTCCGGATCATAGGCCGTCACCAAAAACAGCAGGGGAACCGCGCCATTATCAGACAACCGCACAGTCCGCTGCCCCAAGCCGAACTGCCACCGGGAGATCACCCGCTGGAAATCGCGGCACGCAAAGGCTTCGGCCCCATGAGCGGCAACGCGCCCGACGTCTGGCACGGCGGGGCGATTCCCTGCGTGTCTTGCGGCCAACTGGTCCGCCGTGGACAGCGCGAATGCGAAGAATGCGGGCAGGATCTGGCGCCCGAAACAGTGGCCCGCATGACCGCCCATGCGGGGCCCTGGTTCGTGTTTGAACACCTCCGCCCCTTTCCCGGCGTGTCGCTCGAACGCATCGTCAAACAGATTCGCCGCGGGCTGATTACGCCGACGTCAATCGTTCGCGGACCCTCCACTTACTTTCAATGGCGGTTCGCAGCCGAAACCCCCGGGTTGTGCCGCTACTTTCAGGTATGCTGGAACTGCCAGGCCTCTGTCGCTTCCACCGACGCCCAGTGTCGCGCTTGCGGGTCGTTCTTGTCGTTCGAGGGTTCGCATGGCCAACCGCCCGCACCAGGCAATCGTCCAACAGATGTGCGGCTGGCGCCCGATGTCCCGTTGCTTGCCTCGCCGACCGCAGGTGTAGACAAAGCCGCCGAGTTCGTCCCGTCGGCAAGTCCGGCGTCGTCAACCGGAATGACGGAGATAATGCCACCCGGAGCGAGCGGCGGGACGAATGGTTCGCTCTTCGACGAACTGCGAACCGGGGGCATTCCTCCACAGCCGTGCATTCTCGAACTGACCGCGGCGATCAGTGCGGCCGAATTCGATACCCCGCCCGCCGAGCCTTTGGAGTCTACCGGCCTGTCCGGGCGCGCGGTGCTGTGGATTGCCGCGGCCACAGTGACCCTGCTGCTGGTGGTACTGCTCGCCCTTGGCCAATGGCGTGGCGCGAAGCGCACCGCTCCCGCAGCGGATCTGCCCATAACCACAACCCAATCCGTAAACGAATCACCAGACGCGGTGACGCAAAGCGGTCGTCACTGATCCCCCGCGTACACTCTCACCCCTGGTCGAAATCGCAGGCGCTGGCCATCACCCGTCAGTTTCCGGCTCCCGTTTTCGGCTGATGGTTGACGCCGACCCGCACTGCGCATAAAGCAGGGGCACCGGTGTCAGGAATGACATTTGCGGCTCGGGATGGATGACCCCGGTAAGACAAGTGAAGGACAGATCATGCCTTTGGCGCCGTTGGATTCGGGGTTGGACGCGGATCAGAACCTGCTCATCGAAACCGTGCGCGACTTCGCGCGCAACGAGCTGCTCCCGCTTGACCGCCGGTGGGACGAAGACGAGTCCTCGGTGTGGGAAGCCATGCCGCGACTCGCCGAATTGGGACTGTTGTCGCTCTGCGTCCCCGAAACATTCGGCGGCCTGGGCTGCTGCTACCGCGTGTACGCCGCGATCATCCACGAACTCTCCCAATGGTCGCCCTCCACGGCAGTAGCAGTGGCGGTGCACAACATGGTCGGGCGGATCCTGTCGCGCAAAGCCGCCGAACACCTGCAACGCGAGTACCTCAGCGCCTGGGGTGAAGCGCAAAACTTCGCCGCGTTCGCCCTGACCGAGGCCGGGGCGGGAAGCGATGCCGCAGGCGTCAAGGCCACCGGGCACAGCGTGGAGGGCGGGTTTCGCATCAGCGGCGAGAAAATGTGGATCACCAACGGCATGCACGCGCGCTGGTTCCTGACCTTGGTACGATTGGACGGGCTGGGGCAGGATGAGCCGCTGTCGGCGGTGCTGGTGGATGGCAACGAACCGGGGGTCGAACGGACGAAGATCACCGGCAAAACGGGTATTCGCGGCAGCGAAACCGCCGTCGTAAACCTCTCCGATGTGTTCGTGCGACGCGATCACGTGCTGGGCGACGTCGGCGGTGGGCTGGCGGTGTGTCTGTCCACACTGAACGAAGGGCGAATCGGAATCGCCGCGCAAGCGACCGGAATCGCGGAAGCGTGCCTGGAGGAAATGACTGTCTACGCCCGACAGCGCGAGCAGTTCGGCCAGCCGATCGGCCGGTTCCAGGCAGTGGGCAACATGATCGCGGACAGCGTGGTGGACCTGGAGGCCGCGCGGGCGCTCACCTGGCGCGCCGCGAGCCTGGTGGACGCCGGGCGATCAAACCGGGCGGCCAGTTCCATGGCCAAGCTGTGCGCTTCGGAAAGTGCCAATCGCATCGCCTATCGGGCCGTGCAGGTACACGGCGGCGCGGGGTTCGTGCGCGAGAGCCGGGTGGAACAACTGGCGCGCGACGCACGGGTAACGACGATTTACGAGGGGACCAGCGAGATTCAACGCCTGGTCATTGCGCGAGAGCTGGGGACCGCGGCGTAGCGGGCGGTGGCCCCGCGGGCGAACCGCGACATCGCGCCGCGCGTGACCGACGCACACTCCTTCGGTATCATTCCTTCCCGCAGGTTGCCCTGCGGACTGAACCGGTCGAGGGGGCGGCCCCTGTCGCTTTGGTTGGATGTCAGACACAGGAAACCCGGACATGGAATTCGAACTTTCCGAGGACTTGCGGACGTTGCAGGACATGGCGCGGCGTTTTGCGGCGGAGCACATCGCCCCCCATGCTCGCGAATGGGATCGGACGGCGGACTTGCCCCGAGAGGTGGTTCGCCGGCTGGCGGAACTCGGGTTCCTGGGAATCTTTGCACCGACGGATTTCGGCGGATGCGGATTCGGCGACCTGGAAGCGACGGTCATCATGGAGGAAATCGCCCGCCACTGCGGCGCGACGGCCTTGATGCTCGACGCACACAACGCGCTGTCCTCGGCGCACATCATTCGAGCCGCCAACGACGCACAAAAAAGCAAGTACCTCCCGAAACTGGCCAGGGGTGAATACGTGGGGGCCTGGGCCCTGACCGAACCGGGCTGCGGCAGTGACGCCGCCGCCCTGACCGCGACGGCGGTGCTCGAAGGGGACCAGTGGGTGCTCAATGGAGCCAAGCACTGGATCACCAACGGGCACTACGCGGGCGTGTTCGTGATCATGGCGCGAACCAAACCGGAAGGCGGAGCGAAGGGAATCAGCGCGTTTCTGGTCGAGCGGGACACGCCCGGCCTGATCATCGGACCCAAGGAAGACAAACTCGGAATGCGGGCCTCAGACACCGTGGGGCTGACGCTGGAAAACCTCCGAGTGCCCAGGGAAAACCTCTGCGGCGAACTGCACGGCGGCTTCGTCGATGCCATGAAGGTGCTGGAACGCGGGCGGATCACCATTTCGGCCATGTCGGTGGGGCTGGCTCGCGGCGCGCTCGAGGAGTCGCTCCGCTATGCAAAGGAGCGGGTGGCGTTCGGCAAACCGATCTTCGAACATCAGTCGATTCAGTTCATGCTCGCGGACATGGCCATGCAGATCGACGCGGCACGATTGCTGACCCGCAAGGCCGCAGCGCTGTCGGACGCGGGCAAGCCCAGCAACATCGAGGCCTCGATGGCCAAACTGTACGCCAGCGAAATCGCCACCCGGGCGTGCCTGGACGCGATTCAGATACTGGGGGGCAACGGATACACCAAGGATTTTCCGGTCGAACGCTACCTGCGCGATGCGAAGCTCTGCGAAATCGGCGAAGGATCCAGTCAGATCCAGCGGATCATCATTGCGCGAAATCAGTTGGGTTTCTAGGAGTCGCGCAACAGTCATCAGAAAGAATGACCGTACGCCGCGACGTACCATAGTGAATCTTGTGAACCGAGTGGAAAACCATGGACTTTGAATTGGACGACGATCATCGGATGTTGCAGGAACAGGTGCGCGCGTTCGCGTTCAAGGAAGTAGCCCGGGGCGCGGCAGACCGCGACCATGCGGCAGCCATGACGCCCGAACTCATCGGGCAATTGGCGGAACTGGGGTTGTTCGGCATCGCAATTCCCGAAACCTACGGCGGCGCAGGGATGGGTTGCGTGGCCAGCACCTTAGTGGTGGAGGAGGTCTCCAAGGCCTGCGCCGGAACCGGGGTACTGCTTTCAGCACACAACTCCCTGTGCGTGGACCCGATCCTGGGATTCGGCAACGATGCACAAAAGAAAAAGTACCTGCCGCGCATGGCCAGCGGCGAACTGGTCGGCTGCCTGTCGCTCACCGAACCGGGCAGCGGCAGCGACGCCGGAGCGGCAACCTGCCGGGCCGAGTTGCGCAGCGACGGTTGGCACATCAACGGCACCAAGATCTTCGTAACCAACGGTCGCGAAGCCGGGGTGATGGTGCTCATCGCCGTCAGCGATCCCGAGGAACCGAAACGGCGCCTGAGTGCGTTCATCGTCGAAAAGGAAACCGCTGGGCTGCGACTGGGCAAACTGGAAAAGAAACTGGGCATTCGCTGCTCTTCCACGGCCGAGTTCGTTTTCGAAGATTGCGTCGTGCCGCGCGATGCGCTGCTCGGCGAACGTGGCCGCGGACTGCGTGTGGCATTGGCTACGCTGGACGGCGGGCGTATCGGCATCGCCGGGCAGGCGCCGATCGGGTTGTGTTTGCCCGGGTTGCGTCGCA